>JAZOQG010000060.1:0-47053 GCA_045656005.1 Clostridia bacterium | reverse complement strand
TAAATCTCTTGGATGATTTTTTAAAACACCACCTATTCTGCATAATAGAGCAGTTTCTCTGATTTTTTCTTCTTTTTCTTCGTGACTTAAACTGCTTTTTTGAAGTGCTTCCCAAAAATCCTCATATATGTTCTTTCTCCTGAAAAGATAAAGTGGATTTTGAGGAATCATTCCTAAAATTCCTCTTTCTTCTATCTGACTTAAGTTTTCACCGAAAATCTTAATGCTTCCTCTGTATGGTGCATTAACACCCGCAATAGAGTAAAGCATTGTGCTTTTTCCGCTTCCGTTTCCGCCAAGCACCGAAAATATTTCGCCTTTTCTTACCTTAAGATTTAACCCCTTAAGTATATCACTCTCATTTTTTTCGTAACGGAAATACACATCTTTTACTTCAATAGAAACTTCACTTTCCATGAGCTTATCGTGTTCCAAAGGTCTTACAGCAGAGTGCTTTTTTAAAAACTCTGTAAGCCACTCTCTTCCTTTTGCACAGCTTTTTGGAAATTCCCCTTTCCCGTCTAACATGCCATAAACATACATCGGTACAGGAAGTGCTCTGTATAAGTCATGCCCTTTTTCTTCCAAAAATACTGCTACTTCATCAACACTTCCGCTTTTTAAAATTTCGCCCTCATCCATAAGAATAATTTTATCAGATAACGGCACAACATCTGAGAGTCTGTGCTCGGAAATTATAATTGTCTTTGAAAACTCGCAATTTATCTTTTTAAGCATCTGCAAAAATTCATTTGCCGAAATCGGGTCAAGCTGGCTTGTAGGCTCGTCAAGTATTAAAACATCCGGATCTGTAACCATTACAGATGCAAGACTTAAAATTTGTTTTTGCCCTCCCGAAAGCTCATTCGTTTTCTTATAAAACCAACTCTCGATTCCAAAAAATGATGCCATTTCCGCCACTTTCATGCGGATAAACTGTGTGTCCATTCCTGCATTTTCAAGACCTAGTGCCATCTCCTGCCACACACTTTCGCATACTATTGAGCTTTCCGCATTTTGCATAACAAATCCAATTTTGCTTTCAGCATCAGAAAGGGTACTTCCTTCAAAGAAAATGCTACCCTCTTTTCTTCCTTCGGGAGAAATTTCAGGTTTTAAAAGCCTTAAAAAAGTTGTTTTTCCGTGGCCTGATTTTCCGCAAAGGCAAACAAATTCACCCTTGTTTATTGTTAAATTTATATTTTTAATTGCCTTTTTTTCACGATTTGGATAAGCAAAACTTAAATTTTCAATTTTAAAACCTTCCATTTTCTCACCTCCCAAGCCTCAATTATGCATGGCATAAAGCAAAAAAGTGTATAACAAAAAAGTATGCTCCACGAATAAAGTGTCATATTCTGAAATGATATTTCAGGAAAATATAAAAACTTTAACTCTCCCAAAACTGCACCAATAAAAACATATCCCGCAAGGAATAAAAGCAAAATTAACATTGTAAAATCTCTCATGTCAAATTTAAAAATTGAGAAGGATGACCTTTTTCCTCTTCCATACCCTCTTGCTTTAAGACTTAACGCCGTGTCAGCAGAATTTTCAAGAGAGTGCTCGGCCGCCGCCGAAAACAAAACGGCAACTTCCTTTATTTTTTCTTTTATCCCTCTTTTATTTTTCCCTTCAAAAACTTGTCTTGCCTTTTCAGCTTCTTTTATCTCCCTTTTAAATTGAGGCACAAAACGAAGTGTCATAGAAAAAATCAATGAAAGAGAAGGTGCAGTTTTTCCGAAAAGATATAAAAAGCGGTCGCTTGTCATTATAATGCTGTAACACGAAAAATGAAAAATTACACTTATTATCATAACCGCCGCCAAACCACCATAAATAAGTGACTCTAAAGTTATTGCATTTGAATTTTTTAAATAAAATAAAACCGTTACACCCTGATGATTGAAAAGAACATTAACAAGTACCATAAACACTCCCAGAAGGAGCATATATAAAAGCTTTTTGAAAACTTTATCTCCCAAGACCTTTAAAAACACTATGGCAGAGAGAAAAGAAACCGCAAGATATAAAGGGTGCATAAAAACACATGTGCACACTATTACAAAAACAAAATATATAAAATTTATAATTGGATGGTACGTTTTAAATTCATTTGTTTTCATACTTAAACATTTTGTCCGCATAAAGCATTTCATCTGCACGTTTGAAAATTGTTTTAAAATTTGCCTTGCCGTCAGACATAGCATAGCCTTTTGATATGCGAAAACTTATTTCTCCTTCATCTTCACGTCTTCTGGTTTCAAGCATCCTGTCAATTAAAAAATCTTCGTTTACCTTATGCCCGATTACTGCAAATTCATCGCCACCAATTCTGAAAACAGAAAATGCCTTGTCAGAAAAAACTTCTGTCAGCATACGGGCACACTTTTTAAGCACCGCATCGCCCTCTATATGCCCCATAGTGTCATTATATTTCTTAAAATCGTTAATATCAATAAGAATAAGAGATACATCTCTGTCACGCATTGCAATCAGTTTTTTTGTATGCAAACTATATGCTGCACGGTTTGGAATTTGCGTAAGGTCATCAGTAAGCGCAATTTTCTGCCACTTTTTCATTTCTGAAAGCTCTTTTTTTAAAGATAATATTAATATAAATTCCAATACTGCCAACGCAAAAATAAAAATCATTATCACTTGCAATTTGTTCACTTCCTTTTATTAAAAAAAGCATCGACCTAGCGATGCTTTTTCTGGCGGAGAGAAAGGGATTCGAACCCTTGAACGGGTATTAGCCGTTACACGATTTCCAATCGTGCGCCTTCGACCAGCTCAGCCATCTCTCCAAACGACTTAATAATTATATATTATTTTTGTCATTTTGTCAAGCAAAAAAACAATATTTTATATTTTTTATCAAAAAATACTTGATTTTATTTTTATTCTGTGTTATAATACTTTTGTTGTGTGAGGGTAAAGACACATATTTTAAACGTGGCCCCGTCGTCTAGCGGCCTAGGACGTGGCCCTCTCACGGCTAAAACGGGGGTTCGATTCCCCCCGGGGTCACCATGAAAAAGAGATGATTTTACTATCAGTAAAATCATCTCTTTTTCAGTGCATATCGACTAAATAAAACCCCCTTGACGACCAATCAATATCGCAAGAGGGTTTCGTTTATTAATCTTCTAAAATGCAGTTATGATAAACATTCTGTACATCATCATTGTCATCAAGCATATCAATAAGCTTATTCATATTCTTAATGTCAAGCTCGTCAGTAAGCTCTACTGTTGTCTGTGGAATTTTCATAACTTCAGCAGATGCGAATTCATATCCTTTTGCTTCAAGCGCTTCTCTCACTTCGCTGAATGAAGCGGGGGAAGTTGTAATTTCAAAGTAATCGTCTTCCTCTGCGCTGAAATCGTCTGCTCCTGCATCAAGAGCATCCATCATAACGCTGTCCTCATCAGCATTTCCCTTTTCAATAAGGATAACGCCCTTTTCGTCAAACATAAAGGTTACGCAGCCTGTCTGACCCAAATTTCCGCCACATTTGTCAAAATAGTGACGCATATCACCCGCTGTTCTGTTGCGGTTGTCAGTCAAGGTTTCAACTATAACTGCAACACCTGCAGGGCCGTAACCTTCGTATATAATTTCTTCGTAGTTATCGGAAGTCATTTCGCCTGATGCTTTCTTTATGCAACGCATAATATTGTCATTTGGCATATTGTTGCTTCTTGCCTTTGCGATAACGTCTTTAAGTTTTGAGTTTACTTCCGGATCAGGTCCTCCGGATTTAACAATAACAGAAATTTCACGTCCGATTTTTGTAAAAATCTTCGCTCTCTGACTGTCACTTTTTTCTTTTTTATGTTTTATGTTACTCCACTTGGAATGTCCCGACACGGATATTTCCTCCTTAAACTATTTTACGATTTTTGTATTTGAAATGGCTTTGTCGTTGAATTTAAAGCCCATTTCTTCCGCCCATGCATTAACTTTGTCTTCCATTTTCTTTGAAAGAGCAGTGTTTTTCGCACTTTCAAAAGCCGCATCATATTCTTCTCCTGATGTTGGAAGAGGAAGTTTTTTAACAATGTGGTATCCGTATGTTGTACCAACAGGCTCTTTTGAATATTCGCCTTCTTTAAGTGCGAATGCTTCTTTTTCAAACTCTGCTACCATTTCACCCTTTGTAAAAAGGTATCCGTTTTTACCATTAATTTCGCCTGTTTCGCTATTTTTATCAGCTGTGTTTTCGTTCATAAGCTTGTCAAAATCTGCACCGTTATCAAGTGATGCAATTAATTCTTCTGCTTTTGCTTTTGCAGCCTTGTCAGCTTCTTCTGTCGCTTTATTTACATCTTCTTCACTTGCATCTTCTGAAAGACCTTCAGGCTGATTGCTTATGAGAATGTGTTTTGCCATAACGTACTCTTCGGCTATAATTGCTTTAACATCATCATCGCTCACTTCGATTTCGCCTTTGTTTTCCCCGCCGTCACCAAAGTATTTTGTGATAACCTTCTGCGCATAAATTTCATTTTTAATGATGTTTGTGATATCTTCGAGAGTAAATCCGCCCTCTGTGAAATACTGCTCATAGTTATATCTTCCGCCAAACTGCTCTATAACCTGACTTCTCTGAGTTTTAAGACTTTCTTCGTCTTCTGCAGTAAATTCCATACCCTCTTTAATTGCAACTGCTTTTAAAACGAGAGCTGATTTCATAGCCTCTTTTGCTTCATCTATTGCATATTGTGCTGCGCTTTTGTCACCGATTTTAACATCGTTCCATTCTTTTTCCCCGGACTCTGCAGAAAGAGTTGCGCCTTGTGCCTGTGCTGCAGAAATGGCTTCACTTTTGCCCTGCTGAAGGTAGAAATTAAACATACCTCTTTCAGCCGCTTCATCACCTATTTTTGCCATTTTGGTAACATCTTTAATGTTGCATGCAGAAAGGGCAAACAACATAGCCAAAACCATAACAATCGCTAAAATTTTTTTCATGTTAATACTCCTTTGTTTTTTAATATAACATTATTATAATACACTAATCTTTCTGAACTTTCAAGTCTTTTAGCAAATTTTTTACATTATTAATCAAAACTTTTTCATTTTCTCCCTCGTTTTTGAGTGTAAGATAAGGTTTTTCACCTGCACTGAAGAAAATTTTCTTCCTGTATTTTGTAATTACAAGGGACAAAGTTTCAGGAGAAGGCAGATTTTTTTCATCGAAAGTAAATACTGTCTTGATTTTGTTTCCTGAAATTTCACTCACACCCGCCTCGCTCGCATAAACACGAAGCATTGCAACTTCCATAAGCATTTGAGTTTCACCAGGGATATCTCCGTATCTGTCCAGAAGCTCATCAGTTGCCTCTATTTTATCCTCTTCATTTTCTATACCAGCAATAAGCCTGTAAGCCTCAAGACGAGACCTTGTGTCTCCAATATAGTCCTCAGGAATACCTGCCGAAACTGCAATATCAATGACACTTTCAGTTTTATGCGGCTTTTCTTCTCCGCCCATTTCTTCCACAGCTTCGCTTAAAAGCTTTAAATACATATCGTAACCAACCGTTGACATAAAACCGTGCTGCTCTGGTCCCAAAACGTCACCCGCACCTCTTATTTCAAGGTCACGGAGCGCTATTTTAAATCCTGCTCCAAGCTCCGTAAATTCTTTTATCGCCATAAGCCTTTTTTCAGCTATTTCAGAAAGTGTTTTGTCTCGCCTGAAAGTAAGATAAGCATACGCAACCTTGTTGGACCTTCCAACTCTTCCCCTTAGCTGATAAAGCTGAGAAAGTCCCATGCAGTCTGCATTTTCAACAACCATAGTGTTAACATTAGGAATATCTAATCCCGTTTCAATAATTGTAGTGCAAACTAAAACATCAATTACTCCATCGAGCATTTTCATCATTATTTCTTCAAGCTCGCGCTCGCTCATCTGCCCATGCGCAACAGAAACCTCGGCATCGGGAATCATTTCTTTTATTTTTGCGGCTTTGTTGTAAATGTTTGAAACTCTGTTGTAGACATAATAAACCTGCCCGCCTCGCTCAAGTTCTCTTTCTATTGCATCCTTTGCCACAAAATCGCTGTGCTCCATAATGTATGTCTGTATTGGTTGACGCTCTTTCGGAGGCATAGAAATTACACTCATGTCCCTTATCCCCGTCATAGCCATGTTGAGAGTTCTCGGAATAGGGGTTGCAGTTAAAGTTAAAACGTCTATTCCTCTTTTCAAATTTTTTATTTTTTCCTTGTGTCCAACACCAAAACGTTGTTCTTCGTCAATCACCAAAAGTCCCAAATTTTTGAAAAGCACATCATCGCCAAGCAGACGGTGAGTCCCTACAATTATATCAATTTCACCCTTTTTAAGAGCCTTGATTATTTGGGACTGTTGAGCCTTTGTCCTGAAACGTGAAAGCATTTCAACTCTTATCGGGAATGTTTTAAGCCTTTCAATAAAATGGTTGTAATGCTGAGAAGCCAGAATTGTAGTCGGCACAAGATATGCACACTGGTACCCGTCCATAACGCACTTAAATGCAGCACGCACCGCAACCTCTGTTTTCCCGTAACCCACATCTCCGCAAAGAAGCCTGTCCATGGGACGGCTTTTTTCCATGTCCTTCTTTATTTCTTCTATACTCTTAATCTGGTCGGGGGTTTCCTCGTATATAAATTCTTCTTCAAACTGTTTTTGCCAGAGCGTGTCACGCGAGAAAGCATGCCCTTCCATCTTGTTTCGCTCTGCATAAAGGTCTATAAGCTTTATCGCAAGCTCTCTTGCACTTTTCTTTACTCGGTTTTTCGTGTTTTGCCATTGTGATGTGCCGAGTTTGTTTATTTTCGGTGCAGGAGTGTCCTCTCCAGCATGAGAATATTTGTATAGTAAATTAAGCTGATTTGCAGGAACATATAAAACATCTGTCCCTTTGTATCGTAATTTAAGATAATCTCTCTTTACCCCTGCAACCTCCATGCTTAAAAGCTCTTCAAACTGACCTATACCGTGCGCTCTGTGAACCACAAAATCGCCTACTGCAAGCTCGTCAAAACTTCTTATAGCATCGCCCGCATCTTTTACCTTGCGCCTTTTTCTCTCTTTAAGAAACACATCGCCGCCGCTTACAAAAACAGTTTTTATTTTAGGATATTCAAAACTCTTTTCAAGGGGACTTTCGCTGATTCCAACAATGCCACCCTCTCCCATGCCATCTTTAAAAGGAATATCTCTCTCCGAAAAAGCAGACTTAATTCCGTCTGCACGATTTTTTGAGCCTGCAAGCACCAAAATGTTGTAGTTTTTTTCTCTCCAATATGCCACATCCTGCATCAGAATGTCAATTTTCCCCGAATAAGAGGATAAAATTTTAACCGTAAATGAAAGTGTTGCCTCAGGCACAAAATATGGTGTTGTCGCAGAAATGGCATTCATTGCAACAAGGCATTTTTCTGCCATTTTCTCTATAACACTTTGATATCCCAGCACAGGAAACGATGCAATTTTCTCTCCGTTTAATGCATGCTCTGCAATTCTTCCTTCAATGTTTTGAACAAAGCCCATAGCCCCGTCCGAGGTTTTTAATGCTTCTTCAATTACAAAAACTGTGTCGTCGCCAAAATATTCTATAATGCACCCGTCACCACTGTCAGCATTTGCAGGAATTATATCAAATATGTCCACTTTTTCTGTTGAAAGCTGTGTCTTTGGATTAAAAAAACGGATGCTGTCAACCTCGTCGTCAAAAAATTCTATTCTTAATCCTTCTTCGGAAGACGGTGGGAAAATGTCGCAAATTCCGCCTCTTACTGCAAACTGTCCCTCTCCGCTTACCTCAAAGTTTCTTTCGTACCCCATATCTGTGAGGACTTTTGAAATATCCTCAATCGTGTCACCCACAGAAAGGGTAAGGGTTTTTTCTTTAAAATCTTTTTCCGGCATAACAAAACAAAGAAGCGCCGCCGCACTCATAACTGCCGATGCCCCGTTTTTTATCATATTTATTGCCGAAATTCTTTCGCCTCTTATATCAAAACTTGCTTTTATCGTGTTTCCAAAATCAATTTCCGCAGGAATAAGCCTTGCAATGTCTTCACCCAGAAAGCCTTCAAGGTTTTTCTGCATGCTGGATGCCGATGGCTCATTCTGGCATATAACGCAAACTCTTTTTTTGCTTTCAAGACATAATGCCGCAAGTATGTGCGCCTTCGAAACTTCGGGAACACCTGTAAGTAAAATCGTTTTGCATCCGCTTTCAATCTGACTTTTAAAATTTTGATATTCTTCGGAGGCATAAAGATTTTTAAATAAATCACCCATTAAAAAGTCGCTCCGTTATATTTATTCATGGCACTTTGAGCACCATTTTTTATGATTTCCTCAACTATTTTGTCAGTAGCTTTAATGCACTTTGTAACACTTTCTCCGTCTTCCTTTGAAAATGTTCCGAGAACATGATTTACCATTTCGTCTTTTGCTTTTCCTATTCCTACCCTTATTCTTGGAAAAGCATCGCTTCCCAGAAGATAGATAATGGATTTCATTCCGTTGTGACCGCCATCACTTCCCGATGGTCTTATCCTCACTTTTCCAACATCTATGGCAGTATCGTCATATATAATTATTATGTTCTCAGGCGGCAATTTATAATACTTGGCAATTTCCATAATACTTTCGCCGCTTAAATTCATAAAAGTGGTGGGTTTCGCGAGAATAACTCTCTCATTTCCTATTTTTCCCTCTCCTATAAGTGCTTTAAATTTTATTTTTTTAACACTTATTCCATATTTCAAAGAAAGGTAATCTATTGCCACAAAACCAACATTGTGACGTGTTTTTGCATATTTGTCACCCGGATTTCCAAGTCCTGCTATTAAATACATATTTTATTCCTCTCTGTTAAAGCTGTGCGACAAGAGTTTTTATTATCGTCTCTCCGTCACCCATGCCAATTTTCATATCATAATCTGCATTTTTTATAAGATTTATTGCTCTTTTAAGTCCTGCAAGTGTAAGTTTTCTTGCAAAATCCGTGTATTTTTTTGCCAGAAAGTCGCGTGGCAATCCCAGAGCTTTCGTAATTTGCTGAGATGAGGCACCTTCGTCAAGCAAAATTCTTGCTTTGTATGTCGCGATGTAGCCTGACGAAATTATATATAAAAGCATTATAGGGTCACTTCTCATTTCCATAAGCTCGCAAAGCGCACGCATTGCCTCTTTTTTGTTGCCTGACAAAAGTGAATCCGTTAATACATATTCCTTTGTGAAAAACTCTTTTGTCACAACATTTCCGACATCTTCTTTTTCTATTATGTCACGCTCACCCACATAAGAAATGAGCTTGTTTATATCGGTAAGCACCCCGTGCATGTCAACCCCAACCGAATCGAGGAAGGATTCCATAGCATCAACAGCCATTTTCTTGTGACACTTTTTAAGTAAATTTACTATCCATGCCTTAATGTCAGCTCTTGTTCTGCGCTGAAAATCAACGCTTAAAGCCTTTTCTGAGAATGCCTTGTATGCCGCATTTCGTTTGTCAAAATTGTCATCATATACAATAACATAAAGATAATCCGCAGCATTTTTAAGGGCATCACAAAACGCATCCTTCGCCTTTGCCCCTGCTTTGAAAATACCCGTATCCTTGAAAATTACAAGTTTCTTGTCCCCCATCATGGGAGGTGTGTTAAAACTTACATCTATGTCCTGCGAAGTGACTTCTCCCTCAAATTCTATCAGGTTAAATTCAGGAAAATCTCCCGAGAGCTTGTCTTTGAGTATTCCGAGATAGTGTTGTTTCAAATAAACCTCTTCACCAAAAAAATGAAACATATTCTGCAAAGTATCCGATTTAACCTGATTTTTTAAAATTTCGTAGCTCATAAAAGTTGTTCCTTCCGGGCAAAATTTTTATTCTGCCGCTTTTTGAAAGATTTATTCTGATATGTCCCCACTGATGTGTAAAGTAAAGCCTTGTGCCAAGTTTTTTGTATTCATCTTTTCTGTCTTTCGATATAATATCCTCACCGCTGCATACTACTGCAATTTGAGGTGAAACCGCCTTAAGAAATTCATCACTTCCAGATGTCGCAGAGCCGTGATGAGGCACCTTTAATATATCACTTTTAAAATCTTTTCCGGAAGAAAGAAGTATTTTTTCTCCTTCTTTATCAGTGTCACCCGATATTAAAATTTTCTTTCCATTGAGAGAAACACTATAAATAAAACCATTATTCTCTTCTTTTCCGTCATAAGTATTAAAAGATGTAACCTCTATGTCACCAAAATACAGTTTATCAAAATTTCCCACATAATGCAAGGGTATTCCTGCCTTTTTTGCCGCCTCTGAAATTTCAAAACTTTCCTTAGCTATTCCAGATGGCAGAATAACACTTTTTATATATCCTTTTTCAATGAGTTCTTTTATTCCAAACATATGGTCAACATGATAATGTGTTACAAATGCCGCGTCAACTGATTTTATTTTTCTGTTTGAAAAATATGGAATAATAACCTTGTCTGAAACACTGAAACTGTAACTTCCGCCGCCGTCAAACATTAAAACTTTGCTTCCGCTTTCCACTATGGTGCAATCACTGTCCCCGCTGTCGAGAAATGTTATGCTTGCTTTATGAGAAAACGTACCATAAAGGCTTATCATTAAAATCAAACCAAGCGAAACCGCTAAAGCTCTTTTTGCAATTTTTGTTTCTTTCTTCAGTAAAAACCAAAGTGCCACCAAAAACAAAATGTATATTAAAAGGCTAAGCCCGTTGATACTTCCAAAATTTATTGCTGACATAGGGAGTTTTGAAACACTTTGCGACAGTAGTGCCATACCATCTAAAATCAATGAACAAAATCCTACTATGCCGCTTCCCAAAACAGGTACACCGCCTATAAAAAGCGAAATTACACCCAGTGTAAACAGGAGCGTTACCACAGGACAAACTAAAATATTTGTTAAAATGCCAAACGTTCCTATATATCCGAAACTTTGTGAGAGTATCGGCAAAATACCAAGCTGTGCAGCAATTGTTACCACCGCCGAATCCCCCAAAGTATCTTCTATCTTAAATCTTTCAGAGATTGTTTTTGCAAAAACAAGGATTGTACCCGCCGAAAAGACAGACAGTTTAAACCCTATATTATAATAAACCTCAGGATTTATAAGCAGCATTATAAAAACCGCTCCGCCAAGACTGTTAAGTGGGTCCGACTCTCTTTTAATAAGCCTCCCCAAAAATAAAATGGTTGTAACCCACGCAGCTCTTACTGCCGAAAGTCCGCATCCGCTTACAAACACAAAAAACCAGGCTCCCGCAATATAAATAAGAGAGGCAACTCGTCTTTTCCCTATCCCGAATATTGATAATATAAAAATTAAAACCGCAACAAAAATGTTGACGTGCATACCCGAAACCACTATTATGTGAGAAATTCCGCTTATTCTGAAACTTTCCTCAATGTCTTTAGGGATATTTTCCTTCTCCCCTACTAAAATCCCCTGCATAAGTCCTGCCGCCGTGCCTTCATATAGATTTGAAATCCTCTCGCATACAGCTTCTTTCACAAGGTATGATATATCAAAAATATTAAACTTATTTATTTTGTTTTCAAAAACATATATTTCTTTAATGTTGCCGTCACTTTCAAGAAGAATATTTTCCGAACGAAAACTCATCCGCCCGTTGTAACCTCCGAACCCTGCTCCGCCATCAGGCATTTTGAGTTTCGCGGTAAAGTTTATTACATCACCATACTGAAACTTTATAAAATCCTTATTCGTGTAGGCTTTGATTTTTATATTTTGACTATGACCATTTTCGTCTTTATATTCATGCTTTAAAATTATGCTCTGTCCGTAATCCGTTTTTGAAACTCCCAAAACCCTTCCCGATATTTTAAGGATATCTTTTGTAAACGGCTCCGCCCTTTTTATGGCATTGTAATTTGAAATGTTTATTGCAAAAAATCCCGCAAAAACCATAATTACTGCAAGCAAAGCCGCCATAACCTCTGTTTTTCTGACGCACCAGAAAATGTATGCTCCCAAAACGGCAACCACACACAAAATAGAGCCTATGTAAAAATTATTCCACAAATAAATTCCAAACGACATAAAAATTGCCGCAGAAAGCAAATTTCTCTTCATTTGTAACACTTCCAAAAATACAAAAAAGGTTATAATAACAAGTTAAAACCAATTATTACAACCTCTCAGTAAATTCAAGACAATTATTTAAACTTACGTTTTCTTGCAGCCTCTGATTTCTTTTTACGCTTCACGCTGGGTTTTTCATAGTGCTCTCTTTTTCTGATTTCGGATAAAACACCTGATTTTGCGCACTGGCGTTTAAAACGTCTTAAAGCGCTATCTAAAGACTCATTGTCCTTTATTCTGATTTCTGACATTTTGTTTCCCTCCCCTCACGAAATGGAATGTGAAAAACACATATAATATATTATAACTTATCCAAAAGGATATGTCAAGCAAAAAATTACCAAAGTTTATATTTTTTTAACAAAGTCCATCAACATAAAGTTTTCAGAACTTCAAAAAGTTCTGAAACACTGTTTGCAATATGGTCAGGGTTTGAATTTTTAAGTTTTTCCAAATCTCCGTAACCGTAAGTCACTCCGATGCTTGAAATTCTATTTTCCTTTGCGCCTTCAATATCAAATGCCGTGTCGCCTATCATAATGGCTTCGCTTGTTCCTTCAAAAGCCATGGCATCAGCTATAATGTCCTTTTTCTCTGTTTTTGATTTGTCAAAGGATGCACCGATAACTTTTTTGAAATATCCGAAAAGCCCCCATTTTTTAAGCATCTTTTCTGCATATTCTGTGGGTTTTGCAGTTGCAACATATATACTGCACCCAATCTCAAGGAGATATTTTAAAACATCCTCTATTCCCTCATAGGGAATACATTTATAAAGACCTTCAACTCCATAATACTCTCTGTAAAGACGGAGCATTTCCTCTGCCTCTTCGTCATTTACTCCGCAGTGGAGTTTAAACATCTCGCGAAGCGAAGGACCTATAAAACTCTGCCTTGTTTTAAGGTCAAGGGGCTGTTTATTGAATTTTTCCACGGCATATCTAACGCCCTCGGTTATACCTTCTCCGCTGTCTATAAGTGTTCCGTCAAGGTCAAAAAGCACACACTTTGCCATTACTTACAAACTCTTTCCTTACTTTTTTCAGCATTATATTTTATTTTTTCGAAATCTGCAGTTTTAAACTCGTTGTTATGATATAATATTTTTCCGTCGACCATAGTAAGACAAACATCACTTCCACCCGCGCTGTAAAGAAGGTTTGCCCTCATGTCATGCTTAGGATAAAAATGAGGCTTATCTGTGTCTATCATAATCAGGTCTGCCACAGCTCCCTCTTTAATTTCCCCCACAGGAAGATTTAATGCTCTTCCACCGTTTAATGTTGCCATTTTTAATATTTCTGCGCTATCAGCTCCCGAAAGCAGTGCACCTATGTGCATTTCCTCAAACATGTTAAGGTTATTATTGGAAGAAGCGCCGTCTGTTCCTATTGAAATGTTAATTCCTTTTTTGAGCAGCTTTGAAATCTCGGCAATTCCGCTTTTTAGTTTTAAATTACTTGAAGGATTGAATGCAACAAAAACATTTTTACTTTTTAATATTTCCATATCCTCGTCACTTAAATGAACACAATGCGCCGCAACACAAGGAGAGTCAAAAACTCCCGCCTCATTCATTAAAGCAGTTGGTGTTTTTCCATAGGAATTTATGCAGTTTCTATTCTCCGTTTCAGTTTCCGAAAGGTGAATGTGAGCATCCGCCCCCAAATCCTTTACCACATCAGCACAGTATTTAAGATACTGGGGCGAGCAGGTGTAAACCGAGTGCATACCAAAGCCTACAGTAATTTTGCCATCACATGCGCCATTATACTTTTTATAAAAATCAACATTGCCCCATATTCTTTCGTCTTTATCAAAGCCATCTGTACTACCATTTACAAGACCTCGGCAGATTTTGGCACGCATTCCCAAATCTTCTACTGCGCGGGCAATATCGTCAGTAAAAAAGTACATGTCATGAAAAGCCGTGCAGCCGCTTTGTATCATTTCCAAAATGCCTAAAGCCGTACCATTATACACATCTTCCCCCGTAAGATTATCCTCCGCCGGGAAAATTTTTGTATAGAGCCAATCCTCTAAATTCATGCCGTCGGCATAAGAGCGGAAAAGTGTCATCGCCGCATGTGTATGCGTATTAACAAGTCCCGGGCAAAGAATTTTATTCTTCCCCGAAATCACCTCGTCACCGTCTTTAGCTTCTGCATTTCCTATTTTTGAAATTTTGTTTCCTTCAATTAAAACATCTGTGCCCTTTATAAAGCTGTCCCATGTAATTATGTCAATATTTTTAAAAATAATTGCCATTTTCTTATCCTTAATATCTATCAGTATTATTTGATTTTAAAATATAGCGCCAGTCAAGGTCGCCCCTCTCGATTGCCATAATAAGAACCTCTGCAGATGCAAGGTTTGTTGCAAGAGGAATATTATGTACATCGCAAAGTCTTAAAATTGTTGTTACCTCAGGCTCATAATCCTGTTTTGTAAGAGGGTCAGCGAAAAAGAGCACGGCGTCAATTTCATTGTATGCAATTCTTGCTCCGATTTGCTGATCGCCGCCCTGGGGACCCGATAAAAATTTCTGCACCGGAAGCTCAGTTGCATCGGTAACAAGTGTTCCCGTGTTGGCTGTCGCGCAAAGGCTGTGTTTTTTCAAAAGTCCTTTATATGCAATACAAAACTGAACCATTAATTCTTTCTTCTTATCATGGGCTATCAAAGCAATATTCATTTGTACCCTTCTCCTTCCATAGTTGTTTTAAATTCTCACCCGCTGTCAATCCACAGAAAAATATACTCCCTGATTTTTCTTTCTGAAAATCCTTTTGATTTTATAACCGAGAGTTCCGTCATCCTCCAAATCTGCCAAAGGCACTGTGTTTCCCGAAATCCTTGAGGCAATATTTTTATAAGCCGCAGCTGCTCTCCCTTTTCCGTTTGAAGATGTAATTTCACCTTTGTTAGCGCAGATTATAACCTCTTCATCATCAGGCACAATTCCGATAAGGTCCGTTGCCAGAATTTCGATTATTTCATCTGTTCCCGGGGCTTGTCCTCGTCTTATAAGATTAGGTCTTATCCTGTTTATCAAAATTAACACATTTTCCATGCCGCTCTCTTCAAGCTTTCCGAGTATCCTGTCAGCATCTCTTATAGATGAATATTCAGGCGTTACAACCACTATTGCCCGCTCTGCTACCTCCGTAGCATTTTCAAACCCCTGCTCAATTCCCGCAGGGCAGTCAATTAAAACATAATCATACTGCTCGCGAAGCTCATCGCAAAGCTTTTTAAATTTAGAAAACTCTACATCTCTCTTGTCTCCCGTTTGAGATGCCGGGAGCATAAAAAGATTTTTGTTTCTTTTGTCGCTTATCACGGCTTGTCTTAAATGGCATCTTCCTTCGATTACATCGAGAAAATCATATACCACCTTGTCATCAAGCCCCATAACAACATCGAGATTGCGAAGTCCGATGTCGCTGTCAAGCAAAATAGTTCTTTTACCTGCCATGGCAAGTGCACATCCAATATTTACAGTTGTTGTGGTTTTACCCACGCCGCCTTTTCCTGATGTTATTACAATAACTTCACCCATTTGCGCACCTCCAAATATAGTATAAGTATATCACATTTTTTTAAAATAGTCTATATTTTTTGCATATTTTTTACATATTATCTCACAAGAACATTCTTTTTATTTATTTTAACATGTCCGCCGTGAGCGTTGAAATATTCGTCGAGCACTTCTCTTACAACATAACCCGCATTTGCACCATGTGCACCATGCTCAATTACCGCACAAACCGCAATCTGCGGAGAATCAAAAGGCGCAAACCCTACGAATATGGCATTATCAGAGCCGTCTGACACCTCTGCCGTTCCTGTTTTACCGCCTACCGATATGTTAAAATCAAGAAAGATATCACTTGCCGTTCCGAGCTCTGTAACATTTCTCATACCATTTAAAACCGCCTTAAGATTTTCGGGGGAAATTTCAATTTTACTCAAAGCCTCGGCTTTTGCCTCGAAAACAGTTTCACCGCTTCCCGGGTTTCTTATGTTCTTTACAAGATGCGCTTTGTATCTTGTTCCTCCGTTTGAGAGTGTTGCAATATAGTTTGCAAGCTGAAGGGGGGTAAACATATTGTCGGACTGCCCTATGGCAACCTGCAAAACGTCACCCGGGTTCCAAGTCTGTCCGTTTTTCTCTCTTTCCTGCGGAGAAGTGAGCCTTCCGCGGTTTTCTTCATTTTCAAGCTCTATCCCCGTGCTTTCTCCAAGCCCTAACAAAGTGGCATACTTGTTAATGTTTTCTATGCCCGTTCTTCTTCCCACATCATAAAAATAATAGTTGCAGGAATTTTCAAGCGCCTCGGTAACATTCTGATAACCGTGTGTTTCTTCACGGCTCCTGTAAATCCAGCACGCAGGTCTGTAGTCTTTGTAAAATTTGTATATTCCCTTATCCTCAATGCTGTCATTTGGCTTTACAATACCCTCCTCAAGTGCCGCAAGAGCCGTTACCATTTTAAATGTTGACCCCGGCTCATAAGCTCCTCCTATGGCACGATTGAACATTGGCAAATTTTTGTCGGCATATAAAGTCGAATAATCGTCATTAAACGTAGCAGGATTAAATGATGGATATGATGCAAGCGCCAAAATCTCGCCTGTGTTTACATCAACTGCCGCCAAAGCACCCGATGCCGCATCATGCCCTGCGTTTTCAGGCTCGTCCTCGCTAAACTTCACAACTCTTTCTATTCCGCTTTTAAGAGCATCTTCCGCCGCCTTTTGTAAATCTGAGTCTATGGTTAAAAGCACATTGTTTCCTGATGTCGGTGCAATGCTTTGAGCAACTTTAACTCTTCGACCGTCAATGCTTTGCTCAATTCCGCTTACCCCATCTTGCCCTCTTAAATATTTTTCAAGATATTTTTCTATTCCCTGCTTTCCTATAACGTCATTCATGGAATAGTTGTCCTCTTTAAGCTCTTCGTATTCCTCTTTGTATATTTTTCCGACCCTTCCCAGAATGTGCGCCATAACAGTTCCCATGGTATATTCTCTCACAGGCTGAACATTAATAACAACACCGCCGAACATTTCATTTTTTTCTTTTATAGCTGTCATAACACTTCCCGGAACATCACTCGCAAAAAGATAGGGATTGTTTGAAGAAAACGCAGTTCTCTCCATTTCATACCTTACCCCGACGATTGCTCTCTTCTGAGTAGGTGTGTAAAAATTTTCCACTCCGTAAAGCCCCATGTATTTTTTCATAACATCGCCTGCGGTGGCATTTTCTTTAAATTCCCTGCTTTTTTTCCAATCAACTATATCTTTTTCGCCTAATGTAAAACTGCTTCCGTCTGCCGAGATGGGAAAACTGTCGTAAATCTTCTTTCCTTCCTTTGCCATTTCGTTGTAAAGCCTTGCAATCACAAGATTTCTTTCGCTGTCACTTTGGTTTTTAACATAGTGTATCTCAACAGAAAAACCTGTTTTGTTCTTTACCAGGGCCTGACCGTTTCTGTCAAGGATTTCGCCTCTCGGTGCAGGAATTGTGGAAGTTTTAACAAGCTTTTGCCTGCTTTGCTCGCTGTAGTATTCTCCTCTTACGAGCTGCATGTCAACAAGACGTGACACAGTTAAAAAACAGAAAACCGCCACGAAAAAATAAATAATCCTGTATCTCATGCTTCCTCACCATCCTTTTTCTTTTGATGTATGGCTCCCATTATCCCATACACTAACACCAAAATCATAGCATTGTAAGCACCCGCAGGCACAATAATCCTGAAAAATGCATATAAAAATCTCGTGTCACCGAAAAGTGTAAAACTTGCAAGATAGAAAACCGATTCCCATAAAATGGTTGCAAGAAACATAAGTATTGCCGATTTCATGGCAGTGTGCTTGTAAAAATATTCGCCTGCATAAAAAACCATTATTCCCACATATATCATAAGTATAAACCCAAAACCGAACACTCTTCCCCACATAAGGTCCAAAAGAGCGCCTCCTGCTCCCGAATATATAAGGCATTCCCAGGGACTTTCGCACCAGAGTGCGTATGCCACGATAAGCACCAGCATAAAAGAAGGTGCTATTCCTAAAATTTCTATATGAGATGAAAGTGTGTTTTGCAAAATGAACACGGCGAACATAATCGCCCCTGAAATTAAATGTTTCATTTTTACTTCTCCGCTGCTATTACTATTACTTCGCAAAGTTTTCTGAAATCAACCGCCGTTTTGATAGTTGCCTTGTTGTAGAAGCCCTGTCCGTCAGGCATTACGGCGCTTACTTTTCCTATAAGTATTCCCGCAGGATAAATACTGCTGATGTCTGATGTTTCAACGCTGTCGCCAACTGCAACCGTAGCATCCTTTGAAACGTAATTCATTGCACATTCCCCCGTATCAGCGAGCACCGCATCACCTTCGCACACGGCCACATCACCGCTTCTCGGTACTCTGCACCCTGCGGAAGAAGTCCCATCGAGTATCGTTATAACCTTGCTCCAGTTTTCTCCAACTTCTCCTATGTGACCCACAAGTCCTTCTCCGCTTATAACTGTGTCACCAATGGAAATCCCCGAAGATTTTCCTTTGTTTATGATTACATCTTCAAACCAGTTTGAAGGGTTTACCGATACCACCGATGCCGCAATCTTTGTTCCCGAAACCTTTGAATTTTTAAGTTCTAAAAGTTTCCGAAGCCTTTCGTTTTCCTGCCTTAAATTAAGGAGTTCTCTGTTTTCACCTTCAAGTTTTTTAATGGTTTCTTCTGCCGATAAATATCCTGCCTTGTATTCTCCAAACCTGAAAATATCTCCCACAAATCCGCCTATTTTATTTCCCGTAAAAGTAAAAAAATTGGATATCGGCGAAGTGATAGTGCCAACTGCATTCAAAAGTGGATTTGTTGAATTTGCCCCAACCGTTGAAAGAGCCATAAGTATTCCTGCAACGATTGTTAAAACTATAAGCGTTATAAATAATTTGCTTTTAAAAAACTTGTTCATGTTTATATGCTCCCTTCAAAGGAAAAATCATTTTTCAAAACGTCATAAAGCCGTGCCATGGGAAGACCCACAATGTTTAAATAGTCCCCCGAAATTTTTGACACAAGCAAAGCCCCAAGCCCCTGAATCGCATAAGCTCCCGCCTTGCCGAAAGGCTCACCGCTTTCAATGTAGTTTTCTATTTCTTTTTTGGAAAGCTCTTTGAAATATACGTCGCTTTTTTCGCAAAAAGAAATAATTTTTTCTCCTTTTCTTACACAAACACCCGTAAAAACGCTGTGCATTTTTCCTGAAAGTAAGGTAAGCATTCTTTTTGCATCTTCATGGTCTTTGGGTTTCCCAAGAATTTCTCCGCCTATTGAAACTGCCGTGTCAGCTGAAATAATTATATCCTGTTCATTTTCTATTGCCAAAGCCTTTCTCTTTGCAATTTCAAGGGTAAACTTTTCGGCATCTTTTTCGTCAAAGCTCTCATCCGCATCGCTTACTAAAATCTCAAATGGAATTTTAGCATTTTCCAAAATATCACGTCTTCTTGGCGATGCCGACGCAAGTATTATTTTCATTACCATTTTCCTCCGCTTACATTTCCTCTTGTAAATTCTCCGTCATACTCACGTTCAAAAGCTATATCCTCAATTATTTTTTTGCATTCTTTTTCGCTTTCAACCGTAAAGTATAAAAGTGCACTCTCAAACCCCATATTTTTGTATCCCTTGTCACCAAGATACAAAGGTCTTGAATTGTAAATCACATTCCTGCAAACATCTCCGTCACGTCTTATGGGAAATAAAATCCCCATTCTGTCTGTAATTTCTCCTTCGCAAACTCCGCATTTTTTGTTTTTCATAACGCAGTGGCGCATAACCATAAGGGGCATTCTTCCATATATAACCGCACCAACCAAAACGCCCGCACTCTCCGCTATATTTCCTGATTCCGAAAGGGGAATTTCGCAGGATAATATAATTTCGTCAGCACCAAGCTCTTTAATTTCTTTGACCGCATCAGGATTTGATGCATTTACCGAAAAGCCTGCAATTATGTAGCTTTCCTCATCTTTTGTCATTGCAATGGCATCAAGACTCTGGCAGAAAAAATTCTTTATTCCTTTTTCTTTTGCCTTTTTCAAAAGCATTTTGATTTTGGGCTTGTCCTTTAAAGTTATTATAGTAGGCACTTCGGCAATTATGTTTTTTGTGTCCTCTATTTCCACCGCCAGATAAAGGGGAACAATAATCCCGTCTGCCCCTTTTGCACCTCTTAGCTGTGAAAGATTTAAAACTCTTGCCAAAAGCCTTGGTTTAGTTGCTTTTTCATTTTTTGTACAGTCAGGAATAAAGTCCTTTACTTCTTTTTTTCCCGAATTTACAATCCTTTCACTCAAAACCTCGAGCACCTCACGCCTTAATGCATTTAATGAAGATATGCGAAGTGCAACATTTCCCGAAACCTCTATGTTTTCTGCCTTAAATGTTGTACCGCCTGTTTTCGATGCAGCAGCTATAACTCTTTCATTATCAAGAGGGGGCATGTCCTCGCATTTTCCATAGCTTTCTGAACAAAAAGAGCCATACTGCGCAGAAAAACATATCTCTCCCATTTTTTCAGAAACCTTTATATTTATCGGCAAAAATCTTTTTTCTCTGCCTCCAAAAATTTCCTTTGCCTCTTTTAAAAGGGCAGGACTTGCAGTGTTTCCTGCATTGTCGTTAGACCCTTCGTATATAAGCCTTTCAGGATTTTTGCCCGTAAAATAAGTGTCAGTAAATTCTCCGCCTCGGGAAAAAATATCCTGAAGTTTTTGTCTGTCCTCATTTGTGATTGTCTCTCCGTCTAATGCCTTGCGATAAATACTGCAAACAAGCGCAACATATTCAGGGCTTTTCATTCTGCCTTCAATTTTGAGGGAATGAACTCCCATGGCGGAAAGCGTGTCAACCTCGTCTAAAAGACACATATCTCTCGGACTTATAAGATTTCCCTTTTTTCCCTCAAATTTGTAGGGAAGTCTGCAAGGCTGTGCGCATTTTCCGCGGTTTCCGCTTCTTCCACCTACAAGGGAGCTGAAAAGGCACTTGCCCGAATAGGAAATGCAAATTGCGCCATGAACAAAAACTTCTATTTCGCAATCTGTGTTTTTGCATATATATTCTATTTCTTCTCTGGAAAGCTCACGGGAGAGCACAACCCTTTCGATTCCTGCCTCTTTTAGCATTTTTACGCCCTCAAGAGAATGTACCGTCATTTGAGTGCTTGCGTGAATTTTCATCTGGGGGCAGACCTTTTTTATTATTCTGCATATCCCCATGTCCTGCACAATAATTGCATCAACCCCGCACTCTGCCGAAACTTTTATAAGTGATAAAAGTTCCCCGTATTGCCTTTTAAGACAAAGAGTGTTAAGTGCAAGATAAACTTTTACACCCCTAAGGTGGCAATATTTCACCGCTTCAAAAAGTGCCTCATCATCGAAATTTTGAGCCCCTGCTCTTGCGCTGAAGGTTTTGTGACCGAGATACACCGCGTCACATCCACCCTGCACCGCCGCCACTAAAGCCTCCATAGAGCCTGCAGGCGCCAAAAGCTCTGATTTAAAATTATCGTTTTTCATATATCATCCGCCCGACTAAATAAAGTCTAACATCCCAATTTACAATAATACATTCTCTATTATACACTATTTTAGTCTGCCTGTATAGAGGTTTTTAAAAAATTAACAATTATTTTGCAATAAAAAAGAACCGTAATTTACAGTTCTTATTTTCCACTCTTATTATATTCGCACTCATACTCACTGCAATTGTCACACGTAAAACCCTCAATACAACAAATTAAAAAGTCACATTCGTCACATTGACATTCAATAAGTTTTCCTCTTTTGTCCCTGTGAAGTCCGTCGCCCGGACAATCCTTTCCGCCATTCCCAGGAATATATTCAAACCCAAATTCCTTGTTATGCATATCTTTTCTTCCTTCTTCACAATATATTCTTATTTTATCCTACTTTCTCCTACTTGTCAACACTTTTGTGCATTGTATAGTATAATTTCTTGTGAGGTGATATGTTTTTATGAAACCATTAAAAGATAAAATAAGCATAACAATAGATAATGATTTACTTGAGGAACTTCGTAAAATGGCAGAAGAAGATGACCGTTCTTTGTCACAGCTAATAAATAGAATATTAAAGGCTTATGTAACGAAATTAAATAACTAAACTTAAAGGGAATTCGATTTTTCGAATTCCCTTTATACTTTTTTATAAATAAAACCCCAAACTCAACTAAAACCAATTTTCTTTTTAGTTGCCTTTGTGTGGTCTGGGCTATTTAATCAAGCCTCGCCTATACGTCTTTTATAAGATGTTATAGCGTTTTTCATAAGCATTGCTATAGTCATAGGTCCTACACCGCCCGGAACTGGAGTTATAGCACCTGCAACCTTCGACACGTTTTCAAAATCAACGTCACCGCAAAGCTTTCCATTATCTCTGTTCATTCCAACGTCAATTACAACTGCACCCTCTTTAACCATGTCAGCAGTTACAAAATTTGCTCTTCCTACTGCCGCAACAACGATGTCTGCATTTTTAACCTTTTCTTTAAGGTTTTCGGTTTTGGAATGACAAATTGTAACCGTGCCGTTGCTATGTAAAAGGAGCATTGCCTGTGGTTTTCCAACAATATTGCTTCTTCCTATAACAACACAGTCTTTTCCCGAAACTTCAATTCCGCTCTCTTTTATAAGCTCCATAACACCTGCAGGTGTGCAAGGCAGAAAATCGTAGTTTCCAATCATAATTTTACCTGTGTTTACAGGGTGGAATGCGTCAACATCCTTCTCAGGTTTTATTGCAAGGAGTATCTTCTCCTCGTCAATGTGCTTTGGAAGAGGAAGCTGACAAAGAATTCCGTCAATATCCTCTCTTCCGTTTAAAACTTCAATAAGCTCTAAAAGTTTTTCTTCTGTTACATCATTCGGAAGTGCATATTCCTCGGAATAAATTCCGATTTCCTCACAAGCCTTTTTCTTTGAATTTACATAAATTCTTGATGCAGGGTCACCCTCTACGATTATTACTGCGAGCCCCGGTTTTTTTCCGCTCGCCGACAGTTTTTCCACTTCCTCGCGAAGTTCCCCCTTTATTCTTGCCGATACCATCTTTCCGTCCAAAATTTTTGCCATCATAATTCCTCCTTTTAGGTTTTATCAAACAATTTTCCGAAAATCCGATTAAATCCTCACGCCCTGCTTTTTTGAGTGCTTTTTCCACAAGGTCATAATTCTCTGGCTTTGTATATTGCAAAAGCGCTCTTTGCATTGCCTTTTCCTCTGGTGTTTTCGGAACATATATTTTTTTCATTGTAAAGGGGTCTATCCCCGTGTAAAACATGGTTGTTGAAATAGTTCCCGGTGTGGGGTAAAAATCCTGCACCTGCTGTGGACGAAGGTGATTTTTCTTTAAAAAGAGTGCAAGCTCTATCGCATCGGAGAGTTCACTTCCCGGGTGGCTTGACATAAGATAAGGCACCAGAAACTGTTTCTTTCCTATTTTCTCATTTATTTCGTAAAACTTCTTTGCAAATCTCTCATAAACCTTTGCGGAAGGCTTGCCCATAGCCTTTAAAACCCTCTCCGAAACATGTTCGGGAGCAACTTTTAATTGTCCGCTTACATGGTGCTTGCATAAATCATAGAAAAAGCTGTCGTCTTTGTCGTTTATAAGATAATCATATCTTATTCCGCTACGCACAAAAACCTGCTTTATCCCGTCAATCTCACGGATTTTTGATAAAAGATTTCTGTAATCGTCATGATTTATTTCAAGGTTTTTGCAAGGTGTCGGGAAAAGACATTGTTTGTTTTTACAAGCACCGACCTTAAGCTGATTTTCGCACGCAGGAGCGCGGAAATTTGCCGTAGGTCCTCCAACGTCATGAATATATCCTTTAAAGTCTTTTTCAAAAGTCATATTTCTTGCTTCGTTTAAAATCGAAGCATGGCTTCTCGTTTGCACCACTCTGCCCTGATGAAATGAAAGCGCACAGAAATTGCAGTTTCCATAGCATCCGCGCACCGAGGTGATACTGAATTTCACTTCGTTTATAGCGGGAATCCCGCCGTCTTTTTCATACATAGGGTGATAATCTCTCGTGTATGGCAGTGCATAAACTCTGTCCATTTCATTTTGAGTAAGAGGCATAGAAGGTTTATTCTGCACCACATATCTGTCCCCATGTAATTGACAAAGCACTCTCCCTCTTACTCCGTCTTGCTCGTCATACTGCATCTTTGCCGCTATGGCATACTTTTCCTTACTGTCACGCACCTCGTCAAAAGACGGAATTTCTATTGCATCCTCGGGTTTTTCCTTTGTTTTGTAAACAGTCGCGTCAAGCCACGTTATGTCTTTTATATCTATGCCGCTCTCAAGCGCTTCTGCAATTTTTAAAATTGTGCTTTCTCCCATGCCATAGGAAATTAAATCGGCACGGCTGTCAAGAAGTATTGACCTTCTTACCTTGTTGTCCCAGTAGTCGTAGTGCGCAAAACGGCGAAGACTTGCCTCAAGTCCCCCTATTATTATCGGAACATCGTGAAATGCCTCTCTCGCTCTGTTTGCATAAACTATTGTGCATCTGTCGGGTCTTGACCCCGCTTTTCCCCCCGGTGAATACAAATCCTCACTTCTCGGCTTTTTTGCCGCAGTGTAGTGATTTACCATCGAGTCTATATTTCCGCCTGAAATCAGCACTCCGAGTCTCGGTTTTCCAAACTTTAAAAAGTCGCTCTTGTCCCTCCAGTCAGGTTGAGGAAGAATTATTACACGATAACCTGCCGAAGATAAAACACGGGATATTATTGCATGGCCAAAGGAAGGATGGTCAACATAAGCATCACCCGATACAAGTAAAAAGTCATATTCATCCCATCCGAGGCGCTCCTTTTCTTCTATTGTTGTGGGCAAAAAACCCATGTCAATTCCAAGCATTTATTCCTCTTCTCCGCCACTTTCGTCATCTTTTTGCATCATCATTTCATAAAACTGTGCTTTTGTTATAAGCACCTGACGGGGTTTCGAGCCTTCGTGAGGTCCTACTATTCCCCTTGTTTCCATCTGGTCTATAATTCTGCCTGCTCTCGCATACCCTACCTTAAGTTTTCTCTGTACAAGGGAAACCGAGGCTTGTCCACAGTCAACAACCATTTCGATTGCCTGATTTAATAGCTCATCGCAGTCACCGCCGTCATCCTCGTCGGCATCAGCCTTGTCACCGTTTTCTATTTTTTCCAGTATGTCCTCGTCATAGTCAGGCTCATAGTCGCCCTTTATAAATTCAACAATGTGCTCAACCTCTTTGTCCGAAACA
Organism: Clostridia bacterium; assembly: GCA_045656005.1. GTDB lineage: Bacteria > Bacillota > Clostridia > UMGS1883 > UMGS1540 > JAZNQN01. Next base: position 21,524 of record JAZOQG010000060.1, on the reverse strand, counting down.
AACGCACCCTGAATTCTTGTGGGCTTTGATGCGCCGACAGGTAAAAAGAGCATATCGCCTCTTCCAAGTAGCTTTTCCGCTCCCATCATGTCAAGGATTGTACGAGAGTCTATCTGATTTGACACGGTAAACGCAATTCTCGAAGGCACATTTGCTTTAATAAGACCCGTAATAACATCAACAGACGGACGTTGTGTCGCAATTACAAGATGCATACCCGCCGCTCTCGCCATCTGCGCAAGTCGGCAGATAGCATCTTCAACATCGTGAGGTGCAACCATCATAAGGTCGGATAATTCGTCTATAATAATAACAATTTTTTCAAGCTTACGAAGTCCCTCTGTCTCTGCATACTCGTTGTAACCCGCAATGTCACGCACATTGCAGTCCGCAAAGGTTTTGTATCTTTTAACCATTTCTGTTACTGCCCAGTTAAGCGCACCTGCCGCTTTTCTCGGGTCTGTAACAACAGGTATCAAAAGATGTGGGATTCCGTTATAAACCCCAAGCTCAACAACTTTAGGGTCAATCATAAGTAGCTTTACTTCATCTGGCGAAGCCTTGTAAATTATACTTGTGATAAGGGTGTTGATACATACACTCTTACCCGAACCCGTAGTACCTGCAATAAGCAGATGGGGCATTTTTGAAATATCTGAAATAATGGGTTTACCCGAAATGTCTTTACCAAGAGCAAAAGCCGTCTTTGACTTAAAACTCTGAAATTCCTTGGATCCTATAACCTCTTTAAGCGAAACCATTGAAACGGCTTTGTTTGGAATTTCAATACCTACTGCCGCCTTACCCGGAATAGGTGCCTCAATTCTTACTCCATATGCCGCAAGATTTAAGGCAATATCGTCTGCAAGGTTTACTATTTTGCTAACCTTTACACCTGCACTTGGCTGAATTTCAAATCTTGTAACTGCAGGGCCACGGCTTACCTCAAGCACCTTTGCCTCAACACCGAAGCTTTTAAGTGTGTCAATAAGTTTTTTTGCACTTTCCCTTAAATCCTCACTTTTAACAGGTGTGCCTGAATCTCCCTTTTTCTCCGTAAGCAAATCAAGAGGTGGGAATTTATATTCAAATAAGGGTTTTGCCTCTTCAATTTCCTTTGCTATTTCATCTGTTGAAACAGGAGGACCTTCCTCTTCTTCCTTTTTCTTTTCAGGTTTTTCTGCCATAGGCTTTTCTCTTAAATTCTCGCCCATTTCATTTGCCATAAGCTCTTCGGCAGAAACTTTTTCTTCTTTCTTTTTCTCTTTTTTGTCTTCGGGCAAAGCGTCCGAAACCCCAAGTTGGTCATGAGTGAAAATTTTAAAATCAATTTCCTCTTCCGCTTCCTCTGCCTTGTTTTCCTCTTTTGCTTTTTCTCCTTTTATACGTTTCTCTTTAACTTCAAATACGATTTCTTTCTCTTTTTCGGCTTTTCCCGCCCTCTTTTCTTCGTATCTTTCTTCGCGTTTTGCCTGTATGTAATTTCTGAGGGTTTCAATAGGAGTAATACCCGTAAAAAGTATCACAAAAATTGCAATCGCCGCTAAAAATACAACACCCGTTCCAACTTTTCCTATAAACGAAAACATAAGAACAAGACTTCCGCCAAGAAGTCCTCCTCCGTAGCCCTGAAGACCATATTCATATAGCTTTAAAAATGATGCTCCCGAAACCGCCGACAAAAGATGCACAAATCCGTTTACAGAAATAAATATGCCAAGCAGATACCATGCTTTTCTTCTCTTTTGGTTGTTTCGGAACATAAAAAATATACCAAATAACACGAAAACTACAGGAAGCGCATAGCACCACACCCCGAAAAGACCAAGAGCCAGTTTTTTGATAGCTTCTCCAAACCAGCCAAGGGCATTAAAATAAAAGCCTAAAACGAGCAAAATACCAACGGCAATAACCCCAACGGCACTTACTTCTCTTAAAAGAGTAAGCTCCTCTGCACTCCTCTGCCTTTTTTCTTTCTTTGGCTCCTCTGCCTTTTTAGGTGCAGTAGTGCTTTTCTTTTTATTTTCTTTTTTATTATCCTTTGGCGCAGATTGAGTCATCCTTCTTCTTTCTGCCATAACCTATAAATCTCCTTCTCGAAACAATAAGAGTATTATATCACAAATTCTTTGAAAATTCTACTGTTTTTTCATTTTTTAGTTTTCGGGTTTGATTTTCGGCAAGCTCCAACGATATTTTGTAGCCAGAATTCTTATAACAACAATCAGCACCATGGAAATTACCGAGGGAAGCGTACTGTCAAAATATTTTCTCAGAATAAAATACACGATGCTTCCTAAAATTGATGCCACAGCATAAATGTGCTTTTTAAAAACATAGGGAGTTGTGTCCGTTAAAATGTCCCTGAATATTCCTCCGCCCACACCAGTTATCATTCCGATTGCAACTATGATAAAGCCGTTATCAGAAAAGCCGTGAATATAGCCCATCTCGGCACCTGTAACAGAAAAGGCCGCAAGCCCCAAAGCGTCAAAAATATTGTTTATGTACTCCGTTTTCGTCTTAAAATCATTAAATTTTTTTCGGTTTATGTAAGAAATTACAAAAACCGCCACCGAAACCACCATGGCAATAGAACAAATCTGAAAATTTGTAAAAATCGCAGGCGGAATGTTTCCTATAAGCAAATCTCTCACAATTCCTCCGCCTACTGCCGTAATACACCCCACAAACACGACACCGAAAATATCAAGGCTTGCCCCAATGGCAACCAAAGCCCCTGATATTGCAAATGCTATTGTTCCTATAATTTCAAAAACATGAATAATTTCTGTCACCTGAAATCCCCCCAACCAATTAAATTCAGTATAACATTATTTCCGCCAAAAAACAATACTTTTCAGTATAATTCTACCATTGAGAGAGTAAAATATTACAAAAAAACAAGGGGTATTTCAAAAAATGATTGTCGCAGTACAAAAAGGTCTTGTAAGTCTTAAAAATTATCTCACAAAAAACGGGTTTGACACAGTATATTACGGAGATTATCCCTACCCGATAGATGCGGTTGTGTATAAAGGGATAAGCACATCGCTTATAAACGGTTGCCAGCCACACCACGGAGAAAAAATTTTACTTGTTGACTGTAGCGGCAAAACACCGCCCGAAGTTGCAAAAATTTTGTCCTCAAAACTTTATACACCATTATTTTAAAAAAAGCTAAAAAACTGTTGAAATTATGCAGTTTTAGGTGTATAATATTTCGAAGAGGTGCAATAACGTGAAAGTTCCTTTCCGTTAAAGCCTCCGGCGGATTTTTATGCACGTGCGAAATTTTCGGCATAAGCCGAAACGCACATGTGCCATTAATCTCTTTCATTCCTTACGCTCCGCATGAAAGAGAAAATCCGATTGCTACTTATGCCGACGCGGAGCGGCGGAATGGAGATTAAAATGATATATTTTGACAATGCTGCCACCACTGCGGTTAAACCCGAAGTGATTTCGGCAATGCTTCCATATTTTGGAAATATATATGGCAATGCTTCATCAAAATTTTATGGTCTTGGCAGACAGGCAAACGACGCCCTCCTGTCAGCCAGAGAAACCGTTGCCAACTGCCTTGGCTGCGATGCGGGAGAAATTTATTTTACATCCTGCGGAAGCGAAAGCGATAACTGGGCAATAAAAGGCGTTATGGACGCTTTAAAGGATAAGGGTAAAAACAAAATAATTACTTCACAAATAGAACACCATGCAATTTTAAATACATGTAAATTCATGGAAAAGCATGGCTTTGATGTGGTTTATCTTCCTGTTGACGAATATGGTGTGGTATCGGTTTCCGACCTTAAAGAGGCGCTTGATGATAAGACAGGCCTGGTTTCAATTATGTACGCAAATAACGAGGTGGGAACCATAGAACCCATAAAAGAACTTGCCGAAGTCACTCACGAGGCGGGCGCACTTTTCCACACCGATGCTGTTCAGGCGGCAGGTATTATAAAAATTAATGTTAAAGAACTCGGGGTTGATCTTTTGAGCCTTTCTGCACATAAGTTCCATGGCCCCAAAGGTATTGGTGCACTTTATGTTAAAAAGGGTGTTAAAATATCAAATCTTATTCACGGTGGCGGTCAGGAAAAAAGCAAGAGAGCAGGAACAGAGAATGTTCCCTACGCAATAGGCCTTGCAACTGCCCTGAAACTTGCCAATGACACATGCGAAGAAAAAGCGAAAAAAATTTCTGCTCTTCGTGATAAAATTATAGCAGAAATACAGGAAAAAATCCCTTATGTAAAACTTAACGGCCATCCAACAAACCGTTTGCCCGGTAACGTTAATTTTTCGTTTAAATATATTGAAGGTGAGTCACTGCTTTTGTGGCTTGATATAAATGAAATTGCAGTTTCCAGCGGAAGTGCCTGTGCATCAGGCTCGCTTGACCCTTCTCATGTTCTTCTGGCAATGGGGTTAAATCACGAAACTGCTCACGGTTCACTCAGAATTTCTCTCGGTGACGAAAATACTGAAAAAGAAGCAGATAAACTTCTTGAAATTTTGCCCGATGTAGTAAAAAGACTTCGCATGATGTCACCGCTTTATGAAGGCGTAGAAAAATAATACTTGAAAGGAATTTGTTATGTACACAGATAAAGTTATGGACCATTTTACCAATCCCAGAAATGTTGGTGAAATCGAAAATGCCGACGGTGTTGGCACAGTAGGCAACGCAAAATGCGGCGATATTATGAAAATCTATCTCAAAATTGAGGACGATATTATTAAAGACGTTAAATTTAAAACCTTTGGCTGCGGTGCAGCCGTTGCAACAAGCTCAATGGCAACCGAGCTTATAAAGGGAAAAAGTGTTGACGAGGCTTTGGAACTTACAAACAAAGCAGTTATAGAAGCACTCGGCGGCCTTCCCTCTGCAAAGGTTCATTGCTCTGTTTTGGCAGAAGAAGCCGTTCGCTCTGCGCTTATTGACTGGGCACAGAAAAACGGCAGAGAAATCAAAGGTGCATGCTGTGACGGATGCAGCGGTTGTTGCAGTGCTCATCATGACCACGAAAACGAAGATGAAGAATAGTATTTTTTCACGAAGCGAAGCACTCCTCGGGCATGATGCCATAGAAAAACTCCAAAAAAGCCATGTGGCAGTTTTTGGCATAGGCGGTGTTGGAGGGCATATATGCGAGGCTTTGGCACGATGCGGTGTAGGAACCCTCACTCTGGTAGATGCAGATACCGTTTCAGAAAGCAATATAAACAGACAGATTGTTGCGCTTTCAAGTACAGTAGGAAAACATAAATGCTCCATAATGGCAGAACGTGCAAAAGATATAAATCCCGATATAAAAGTCATTGAAAAACCTTTGTTTTTCAGCGAAGAAACAAAAAATGATTTTGATTTTTTATCTTTCGATTATATAGCAGATGCCATTGATACTGTTTCTTCAAAACTGCTTCTTTGTGAAATCTCTGCAAAATTTAACATTCCCATTATAAGCAGTATGGGAACGGGCAACAAACTAGACCCTTCACTTTTTGAAATATGCGATATTTCAAAAACATCTGTATGCCCGCTTGCAAGAGTAATGAGATCTGAGCTTCGTAAAAGAGATATAAAAAAACTTAAAGTATTATATTCAAAAGAAACTCCCGTAAAAGCCTTTTCGGAAGAGAAGAAAGGCGGACACCCTGCTCCTTCCTCCGTTTCGTTTGTGCCGTCTGTGGCAGGGCTTATGATTGCGGGAGAAATTATAAAGGACTTAATAAAATGATTAGAGAAATGACCCTTGCAGACAGGGAAATTTATTATAAGTTTACCGATGATTTTCATCATTCCGATGCTGTTTTGGCTCCTATTGATATCGCGTGCTATGAAAGAACATTTGAAAATGCCATAGGGAACTCTCCCTATGTAAAAGGCTTCATATTTGAAAAAGATGGCAAAGTAGTCGGACATAGCATAGTTGCATTTTCCTTTTCCACAGAAGTTGGCGGAGAGTGTCTGTGGATTGAAGAAATTTACATATTACCCGAGTTTCGGGGAATGGGAACAGGACAGGAATTCTTTTCTTATTTAATAAATACTTATAAAAACCGCGTAAGAAGATTTCGTCTTGAAGTTGAGGAAGAAAATGAAGGTGCTGTGCGCCTTTATAAAAAACTCGGCTTTAAGTGGCTTGACTATAAACAAATGGTTTTGGACTAACGGAGGATATCATGGATTCATTTTGTGAACATCTTATAAAAAGAAAAAAGAAACTTTCCGAGAAAATTATTATAGGGCTTTTGTTTCTTGTGGGTGTGCTTTTTACAGTTTTTGTATTTTTATATTTGCTCCCATGGACGTTTTATGCATTTCAACCCCTTGCATCGTTTGTATTGCCTCTTCTGGTTGTAGTATGGTGGGGACTTCTCATTCTTATAAAAAAATATAACATTGAATTTGAATATGCAATCACAGGCAGCGAAATTGATATCGACAAAATAATAAACAAGAAAAAAAGAAAGAGAATTGTAAGTACTTCGATACGTTCTTTTGAAATTGTGGCACCCCTCAATTCTTCAAAATATACTGAAAATTACAAATCTCTTCTTCATACGGATTGCTCATCCCTTTCAGTAAATGCTAATACTTATTTTGCGATATATTTTGTTGACGGTCAGAAAAAATGTCTTCTTTTTGACCCGACAGAAAAAATGCTTGATATGATTAAAAAATATTGTCCGGATAAATTTTATACTGAATAAAGGAGAAATACTTATGTATTTACTTTCTGCACAGAAAATGCGTGAAATGGATGCACTTGCCGTAAGCATGGGTATATCATCTGAAATACTTATGGAAAATGCTGCATCTGCAACTGCAGACGAAATTTTTAAAAAAAATCCAGAGAAAGTTATTATTTTCACCGGCAAAGGACAAAATGCGGGAGATGGCTTTGCCATCGCCCGCCGTTTATTTGTTAAGGGAATAAAAACTGAGGTAATAACGCTTTTTAAAGAGGAAGCCTTAAGCGGTGCCGCAAAAACAAATTATGAAATACTTCAAAACATGGACGTTCCCGTTTCTCCTTTTTCTAAAGACAGAAAATATATCGCAGACGTTTTTGTTGACTGCCTTCTCGGCACAGGTGCAAGAGGAAACCTTGCAGATGATTTTGCCGTAGCCGCTAAAATTATATCAGAAAGCGGTGCATATGTTATTTCTGCCGATATCCCCAGCGGAATTTCTGCCGATAACGGAAAAGTTTTAGGAACTGCAGTAAAAGCAAACAAAACTGTTACTTACGGGTTTTTAAAAGCAGGTCTCTTTTCACCTCTTTCCAAGGATTATGTGGGAGAGGTTGTGCTTTCTGATATTTCAATTCCCCGAAACGCAGAAGATTTAAAAGACGTAAAAACATTTCTGACAACAAAAGAAAAAGTATATTTCCCCTCATCCTCAAAATCCGCTCACAAAGGCTCAAACGGCAAAGTTTTGATTGCAGGTGGAAACCGCGGGATGTGCGGAGCCGTTTTCATGGCAGCAGAAGCTGCAGCGGCAGTCGGAGCAGGACTTATCACATGCGCCGTTCCCACAGATTTAATGGATATATTTATGTCACGTCTTACATTTGGAATGTGTAAAGATATTGAAAACACAGATTTTTCTCTTTATGACACAGTTTTAATAGGTTGCGGCATGGGAACTGATGAAAAAAATATGGATATTCTCGAAAAAGCCATAACCCAAAGCCGGAAAAACCTTATAATAGATGCAGATGGACTAAATCTTTTGTCAAAAGATATATCTCTGTTAAAGAAAAAAAGGTGTAACGTAATTTTAACACCTCACCCCCTTGAATTTTCAAGACTATGCAGCGAGACGACAGACGAAGTTTTGAAAAACAGAGTTTACCTTTCAAAAGAATTTGCAAAAAAATATGATGTTTGTGTAATTTTAAAAACTGCCCACACCGCAGTAGCCTACCCCGACGAAACTGCATATATTAACAGTACGGGGAATGAAGGCATGGCAAAAGGCGGAAGCGGAGACGTGCTCGCAGGAATGCTTGGTGGAGCAGTTTATAAATATGATGACTTTAAAAACGCCGCCCTGTCTCTTACTTTCCTTCACGGTCTGGCAGGAGATATAGCCGCAGAAAAATATGGCACCGCTTCAATGACCGCCTCAAATATAATAGAGTGTATCCCCGATGCAATAAAATTTTTTAAATAATGTATGCAATAGCGATTTTTGGTGTAGAATATAAAATGCAGGCAATCAAGGAAAAGATATACACTTGACATCCTATCCTTATCAATATATAATTTATATATACATTGATATGCAGAAAGGATTGATTGCCATGTCAACAAACAAGAAAATCCTTCTGACACTTCCGGAAGAATTACTTTCTGAAATAGACGCAATAATTCTTGACAGAGGCATCAGTCGCAGTAAGTTCATTCGCGAGGGACTTTTACACTATGTTCTCAAACAGAAAAACCTGAAAGTACGGGAGCAGTTGGAAAGAGGGTATCGGGAAATGGGAAGCATAAACCTCGCTTTAGCGGAGGAGTGGCTCGCCGCCGATAACCTGCAGCTTGAAAATTATTTGCAAATGCTATCGGAGTGTGAAAAATGATCATCAAAAGAGGCGACATTTATTACGCGGATTTAAGTCCCGTAATAGGCTCTGAGCAAGGCGGAGTAAGACCTGTTTTGGTAGTTCAGAACGATGTGGGAAATAAATATAGCCCCACCGTTATTGCAGCTGCCATAACAAGTCAGATAAACAAAGCCAAACTGCCCACTCACATAGAAGTTGATGCATTGCAGTTTGGGCTTTCAAAAGACTCTGTCATTTTGCTGGAGCAGGTTCGTACTATAGATAAAAAGCGCCTTAAAGAAAAAATCGGTCATCTTGAAGGCGATTTGATGGACAAAGTTAATGATGCTCTCGGCATCAGCTTCGGACTTTTTGATATGTAAACTTATGATAAACCATTTTACCTACGGAGGATAAAAATGTCAATATTCAGCGAAACGCTTGTGTTTTTACGAGAGCGTGGCAATATTAGCCGTGAGACGCTTTCAGACTCTTTGGGAGTTTCAGTATCACATATTAAAAGACTTGAAACAGATTACATTGCTCCCGACGAAGACATTCTTAAAAAAATTGCCGATTGCTTTTCTGTAACGGTCGAATATCTTCTTGGCACCGTGTCAAGGGAGATAATCATAAGTGAACCGGGCTTTGGCGATTTGTCGGGCAAATTCCTATCCGTTCCCGTTTTGGGAACACGCACTGCAATGAAAAGCAAAATTTATGAGTCGGAAATTATAGAGCGGATTATCATTCCCACACCCGGCAATAAGAAATGTAGTTACATTGGGATACTTATCGAGGATGATACCGCTTTACTCGACAGACTCAGAAAAAATGATATAGCAATAGTTGAGGTTACAAATCAACTCGCCATGAATGATATTGTTGCAGTAAGCTATAAAGAGGGCGAAGTATTTTTTAAAAAATATTCACGTCTCGGTCCTACTATTATTTTGTCATCTGATAATAATTTTGATATTATAACCTATGATGTAAGCAATACCGATTATAATATTATAGGCAAAGTAATTTCATTTCAGGGTAAAATTTAATTTTTTATTACATCTCCTATACACTCTCCCAAAAGCCTTGCACACTTTATGGCTTCGGAGAGTGTATTTCCGTTTGAACCTACTTCTATTATCATACTTCCGCCGCTTGTGTGCATGTTGTACCTCTCTGCACAAAGATGCAGGTTTCGCATCAGCATAGGATATTTTTCCTTTGTAGCTTCTTGTATCTTAAGTCCCCATGAAAGATTTTCTCTCCAGTTTTTGTGCTCGAGTCCCCCCGCATCAGTCCCTATAACCACCATGGCCTGTGCACACCCTTCTTCGGCCCTTGTTTTCATATAAGCTCCGCTTTCGTTTTGCAAAGCATCTCTGTGTATGTCAAGCACCAAAAGTATTTCAGGATGCTCACTTAAATTTTTTTGAACCGTTTCGAGTGACCTTTTGTAAGAACCCGTATAAGATGGATAATCGTGATATGTCTCATCATGGTACACCTTAACACCTCTCTCCGTAAGTACCTTTGCAAGTTCTCTGCCAACAGCCACAATGTTTTTGTCGCTGTTTTGAGTTCTGTAAGGCTCGCTTTCTTCATAAAAATCATTTTCATCTTTAGTATAAGCCTCGGATGTATGCGTATGAACTATTAAAACTGCCGCCCCATCGGGAGCAGAAGGCTTTTTCATGAGAATTTCCCCGATATTAATTTCATATCCGCTGTCATTTTTTATTTGTACTTTTTCACTCTGACCACTTGTCAAAATAGGTATATCTGTTGTATAATTATTGTTGGAACGAATTTCTTTCTTGGAATTTATCTTGAAGTTTAAGGGGATAATGCTGTTTATTAAAGCCACTTCCTTTATTTTTTCTTTTGGGAAAGTAAAATCCATTGCGGCATTTGCACTAAAATCCGCAGGAAAACCTTCGGGTAGTTTTTCCACCATTGTTCCAAAGTAAAACGCAACAACAAATAAAAGGGCTGTAATTATATTTATAAAAGAAATTTTTATTTTCATTTTACACTTGTCCTTTTTAATTAATTTTATTAAAAGGAGAATAAAATTATGTTAATTTACGGAGAAAAAGTTTTTTTATCGGACAAAGGATTTAAAAAGGGGTTTGTAGAAACGAAAGACGGAAAAATAATTTCTTTTTCAGAAGAAAGCACAGCTGCACCTGATATATCCGCACACTATGTTTTTCCCGGATTTATTGATATACATACGCATGGTGCCATGGGCGGAGATACCATAGACGGGGATTTTGAAGCACTTAAAAACATAAAAATATACATGGCTGAACATGGCACAACCGCTTTTCTTCCCACCGTTTTGTCTGCTACTATTGACACTATTGCAAAAGCAATTGAAAATGTAAAAAACGTTAAAAACACCATTTCAGATGGAGCGGATATTGCAGGCATTTATGTAGAAGGGCCATACTTTACTGAAAAATATAAGGGCGCACACCTCGCTCACTTTTTAAAAGCACCATCAAAAAGTGAACTTGATAAAATGATTAAAGCCAGCGAAGGACTCCTTCGTGTTATCTGCATAGCACCCGAATATGAAAACGCAAATGAATTTATAGAGTACGCAGTTTCAAAAGGCTTGGTTGTATCTATTGCTCATACTGCCGCCACTTATGACACCATTATGGATGCAGTAGCACATGGCGCTTCAAACTTTACTCACCTTTATAATGCTATGTCTCCCCTTACTCATAGAGAGGTCGGTTCCGTTGGTGCAGCATTTTTAAGCGACACCACGGCAGAGCTTATATGTGATGGTTTTCACGTTTCACCTCCTGCAATAAAAATAGCAATAAAACAAAAAGGCTATAAAAATATAGCCCTCATAAGTGACTCACTGGCTCCCGCAGGTCTTCCCGACGGAAATTATAAACTTGGCGATCAGGACGTTATAGTAAAAGGCGGAAAAGCAACAATACCTGCAGGAAATCTTGCAGGTAGCACAACAAATGTTCTTCAATGCTTTAAAAATCTCGTTTCATGGGGAATAGATATAGAACATGCTGTCACTATGGCAAGTGAAATACCTGCAAAAGCCGCTTCTCTTAAAACAAAAGGTAAAATAGAAAAAGGCTTTGATGCAGATTTTACAATTTTAAATGAAGATTTATCTCTTAAGCACACTATAGTAAACGGAAAAACTGCATATTAAAAAATGAGGATGTAAAAACAGTTTTTACATCCTCTTTATTTTACTATTCAATTACTTAATGATTTAAATAATATACTTTGTTAAGCTCTTTTATAGTTTGGCTTACAATTTGCCTTCCACCCTCCGGCGAAACCAAATTGCAATACATCGTTGCCCCGTATCCAACATTTTCCAATGCTCTTTCGGTTGCAATATAACTGCCTCCCCCTCTTTCAGGTTGTGCGCAAAGCTGAACTACAAAGGTTTGCAAAAACGGAGAATTTGCCTGAATTTGGTGCTGAAAATCAACATAAAGCTCAAACCCGTTTGTAACGAAAGCAATGTCCCCAATGCTTATAACATGCATCTGCATAGATATCACAGGCTTTGTATCCTGCTCATCATACCTCTTTAAGACAGCCTTGCATCTGGAAATAGCAGATTCAAGTTTTGTCATTTCCGTGAGATTTTCTTCATCTTCGTTTTGTTTCGTTTTCTCGAGATACTCAAGTTCTGATTTGCAAAACTCATATTCCTGCAAACTTATCATTCTTTTATCAAGTTCTATCGTTTTTACCGAATGCGAGAACGGTAAATCACAATATTTTTCTTTAGATGCCCATGAAAGTACTTCATCAAAGCTTTCACACACTCTTATGGCTATATCCCACCTCGAATACATTGCATCAGGATGCTTTACCATAGGATTTAATTTTCTTCCCTCAAACTTCAATTTATATCTGCGGTTTTGGGCTTTCTGATAATGCAAGATTCTCGGTGACATATCTCCCGCCGCCGCACATTGAGCCAAAATATGTATATCTCCATATTTTTCTTTAATAAGCGAGCGGACATCATGCCAGTAATCAGCAGAAATGAAATGTTCATTTTCACTGTTTTGTGCAGGACAAGGAATGTTTATTATAGCACCTGTCAGCTTTTCATTCTCATCAAAGGTAAATAAAAAGTTTGTAAAATGGTCTGCGCCCGATTCGTAATGAGAAAATGCTTCGTCATCAGTATCACCATACATTTTTGCATAGCCATCTATAATTCTTCCATTAACCTCGCCGCCACACTTTGACCAATCCTTTGAATATACAACCCTACGACTGTGTCCTACAACGGCAAATCCATATCCATAAGAAACTAATCCGTTTTCTTTATTTTCATAAGACTCACAAATAGCCTCTGCCGCACTTTTTATAACAAAATCAGTATATTCCTGTGATGACTCTACCTCATATCCTTTGACTTTCAGAAAAGGAACACTCCACCACCCCTCGGAATTGTCACTTTTTGAAATAAGCGGCGAAGAATGGGTGTGAGTAACATTTATCAATATTTTGCTTACATCTATATCAGAATTCTGCTCCTGAACTTTTTTGCATATATCTTCAAGGAACCCCTTCTGATTTCCAATCAAATCGCATTGCAGAAATATAACATAGTCCTCATCACCATAAAGCGTGAGCGCTGTCAACGTTATAGGGTCATGACAACCCTCCGATATTCTCATGCGAAACTGTCCTGGAATTACAAGCGGTTTATCTGTGCTTATATCCTTTTGGCTCCATCCGATTTTAAGCATTCCTACTGCTCCTTACTACAAAGTATTTCGCTTCATGGTTATTGTATCATTAAAAAGAATAAAATTCAAGCTATAATATATTAAATTTCAATGAAAATTCACAATTTACATTCCCTTTTCCGTATCTTCATCACAAATAGCCCTCTTAAGCTTTGGTATAAAACTGTTAGCTACACTTCCCTTACCGCGATTTTTTATATAAAAAATACCTATCACAGAAAATACCGCTGCACCAATAAGATTTACAATTAAATCCTTCATTGTATCCATAAGACCTGTATCAAGATATCCCTGTACCGAAAACTCTTTAAGTGTACCATTTTCCATGTATGTGATTATTGTTTTCGAAATGTCTGCAAATTTTAATGGCTCATTAAGACCCGAAGGGTTTAATAAAACGGATGAAAAAGATGTTATAATACTATCCTTCTGCATGTCATGTTTCAAAAAACTGTCGACTCCAAATTCAAAAAATTCCCATATAACACCTACGGTCATTGAAAAACAAAACGCAACAAACGCAACAAAATAAGGGGACACATTAAAATGAAAACGAGGGTCATTATTAAAAACATCTATTATTGCAAAACCTATTGCCGCCATCAAAAATCCGTTTAAAACATGAAGCATTGTGTCCCAATGAGGGATAATTGTATAGAAGTTTTGAATTTCCCCTAAAATTTCTGCAGAGAAAATAAAAAGTAAAATTATGCTTTCCAAAACCGACGGGAGTTCAACATTAAATTTCTTTCCTACAAACTTTGGTATATTAAAAAGAGCAAGGGTAAGTACGCACAAAAATACGTTGTAATAATTTTTGTGATAAAGCTGTGCGAATATGGTAAGCAGAACAAGCCCTTGTAAAACTACAAGAAGCGTAATATTTCGCTTTCGATATTTCTTGTTTGTCATTTTAAAAATACCAATCCTTTCCCGTATTAAACCAAACTTTTCTCATAATTGCAGATTTTGATTTGTAAAATTATGAAAATTAACAAAAAGCCGTTAAAACATATTATGTTAAAACGGCTTTAATGTTTCTTTGGTAAAATAAAAATTACTCTTCTTCGTCACAATCGCAATCGCAACCGCATCCACAATCACATAGGTCGTCAAATTCGAGTTCAAACTCTTTACCACATGCAGGGCAAACGATAAAATCATCATCGCTGTCAAGAATATCTGCATCTATAGCTATAGGCTCGCCACAGTAAGGACATTCGATATCTTCAACATCGAAATCAAGTTCTTCGTCATCATCATCTTCATCGAAAAGATAATCTTCAACAAAAGCCAAATCTTCATCAATTTCATCAATCTGTGCCTGAAGTTCATCCTCTGTATCGTAAATCGCAAGGATTTCTGAAGCAAAATCATCAAGTACATCAACGATTTTTGCAATTACCTTACCTTCTTTTGTACTCTCGTCAACACCGAGACCTTCACAAAGACCTTTCAAATAAGCTACTTTTTCTGTCAACATAGAAATTTACCTCCTTAAAATAAGTAGTATATAATATAAAAATCTGTTTTCAGCGGAAATTATGCACGTTCCATGTATTCACCTGTACGTGTGTCAACTCTTATAACTTCGCCCTCTTCAATAAAGAGAGGAACGTTTATAACAGCACCTGTTTCAAGTGTAGCAGGCTTTGAAGCACCTGTAGCTGTGTCACCTTTAAATCCGGGTTCCGTCTGTGTTACCTGAAGCTCAACAAAGTTCGGGGGTTCAACACCGAATACATTGCCCTTGTAAGAAAGAATTTTTACAAGCATATTCTCTTTTACAAATTTCAAAGCATCACCAAGCTGTTCGCTGTTAAGTGGTGTCTGCTCATATGTTTCCTGGTCCATAAAGTAGAAAAGATCTCCATCCTGATAAAGATATTCCATATCTCTTCTGTCGATATGAGCCTTAGGCATTTTGTCGGTAGGTCTGAAAGTTTTTTCAACAACACCACCGTTAATAACGTTTTTAAGCTTTGTTCTTACAAAAGCTGCTCCCTTACCTGGTTTAACATGCTGAAACTCTACAATCTGAAAAACATTTCCTTCAAATTCAAAAGTTACGCCGTTTCTAAATTCTCCAGCACTTATCATAATGCTTACCTCCAAATTTATGTTTTAAATCAACAAAAAATGATTGTCAATTGTACCATTACTATTTTATACCAAAACGTGCTTTTTTTCAAGTGTTTTTTTGTATTTTGTAAAAAAAGTTCCTCTTTTTGTCTTTTATTTTCCCATACAAGGTACATTTAAACCCACTTTTTTAAGATTATAATTATATTTTACCCATTTTTTGCCCATAGCTTACACCAAAATTCTTGCAAATTTCAAATAATCATGTTAAAATTTATATATAAATTTCAGAAAAGAGGATTTATTATGGCAAAAACCAATTGCGAGGATTGTACTTACTATGTTTTTGATGAGTACTATGAATGCTATGTCTGCGAAATCAACTTAGACGAAGACGAAATGATGCGCTTTTTAAGTGGCACAAACTATAATTGCCCATATTATGTAACAAACGACGATTATAAAATTGTCAGAAAACAAAACTGAATATATCTTATAATTCTTTATGATATTTTAAATGAAATCAGTCCCGTGTACAATTTAAGTACACGGGACTAAATTTTTGCATAAAAAACGAGGCGGCAATTTGCCACCTCGTTTATTTAATTATTGATTATTCAGCTTCTTTAGGCCAGAATGTTCTAGGCAATCTAGCATCTTCTACACCGTCAATCTCAACAACCAATTCTGCCTTTACTTTCGTATCGAATATGTCTGCATTAACTGTTACAGTAGCAGTTTCAGCACCTTTTGCTTCTTTGAATATGATTGTATCTCCGTTAACAACTTCAACACCTTCTGTTACTACTGCATCTTCAAGAGAAGCGTCAGCTTTAAGACCAGATACGAATGTGATCTTATAAGTAAGTTCATTGTAGCTAAACTCATTCTTACGAGCTTCTTTGTACCAGTTGGGTTTAAATTCGAACTTACCATCCTTGATTATCGCATCAGAGTTGCAGCTATCATTTATTGCAACTGTATTAATAGCTGTTATCTGCTTGTAGATATAAACAACTCTACCGATATTCATATCTTCAATAACACTATCTTTGCCATCAAGTTTTAATGTTGTGTAGAACTTGTATGTACCATTTTCTGCAAATTCAGGTTTTAATTCGCCATTTTCGGTTAAAGGAAGAACGTATAAATAATCCTTGGAATTAACGGCTTCATAATCTCTTGATGCAACTTCTTTCGGATTATCTCCAAATGTCTTCAATGAATGAGCAATCCATACTACACCCTTATCCCCGAGTTCTGTAAGCTGAATCTTGTTTTCAAGCTGGTCATTATTTCTGATAACGATACCACTTCTTGACAAACCGTTAATTAAGAACGAATTGTACCATGTACCATTATTTGAAATATATACGTATCTGGCATTTGTTTTTGATCCTATGATAGCATTTCCAGAATTGTAAGTAACAACAAATCTGTATGTTCCATTATCCCATTCTTTAACCTCGCTTGCAGGGATTACAAGGGATTTAGAACCGGATGCAAAGTCAAATGTCCTGTGAATCACAAGTTCATCATCATCAACCTTAAATACTTCGACTTTAGTTGTACCTGTGAAATTGTAGCCAGCAACATCATTGCTAAATACAAAGTCATGTGATACATGTATATCGCGGTTTTTGTTTGCTCTTGCTGCGGAGTATGAATCTCCGTCGTCTTCAGTATTGTTAATATAAACGCTACCATTGAAGAGTGTTGAATATTTGTTAATGTAACGTGTCTGAGATTCTGTTGTACCATCCTGAAGTTTAATTGTTGCAACTACAGTATGTTTAGATTTTCCTGATTCAGAAGCAACATTAACGAATTTTTCTGACTGCCATTCGCCTTCCATGCCATCAACATCGAATTTATATGCTTTTTCTGCTGCCAAGCCTGGGATGTCACCGTCAATTCCCTCTATTGTAACTGTTGCAGGCTGGTCATTAAGACTTGCTACATAGTTTTTATTATAACCATCAACGTTTACTACAAAAGGAGCTGAGCCTTTTGTCATAGTAGCAAAGACAATACTATCAGCCAGTTTTCCCCAAGTCCAATTATCACCAAGAACGATGTTCTCAGTTGAAAGTTTTACATATGCATATTCCCAAGCAGATGCAGGGAATCCTTCATTAATCCACCAGTCATCACTAATTTCAACTTCTATTGAATTGTCACCATCTTTAAGCACAAGATATTTCGGGAAAGTTCCCTCATAAAGTTCATCCTCTAAAGTAGTACCAACTTCAACATATAAAACCTCATCCATCGGAGTTTTGCCAGCATCGAGGAACTCGTAACAATCAATTACATAATTGATTGTTACTGTAATCATGGGAGCTTCAACTCCTGATGCGTCAAAGTTATATGTAGCATCATCTGCAGGAACTGTAACAGTACCTGTGTAAACTACTGTACCAACCTCTTTGCTGAATTCATTATCCCATGTAACCGTGAATTCACCTATGTAACCTTCAGCTACAACACCCACCTTTGCAGGCAATGTGTAGTCGCCAACTTCACCATAAGCAAATGTTTCAGTTGCATCGAAACCAGTATAACCTGTAATTTTAACATCTTTCTTAGCAACTTTTACAGTTACTTGAACAACTACTTCTTCAGCATCAAATTTATATTCGTCTGAAAGTTCCTGATCCTGATTGATTACAACTTTTCTTGTGAATGTATATTCACCAGGTGTCTCTGCTTCATAACCATCACATGTCCAGTCGCCTTCAAATACTACAGGAACATTTCCTGTTGTTTCTACGCCATCTATGTCTGCTGTGAATGCGCCTTCAGGAATAGCAGGTGTTTTAGTTCCAAATGCTACTTCTGTTTCAGTTACACTATATTTAACATTGCTGATAACTTTTCTGCTCTCAACAACTTTAACTACAACCGTAGCAACTGCTTCTTCATCAGTGTAGATATAGCTATTTTCGTCAATAACAACTGCTCTCTCATATGTGTATTCATCACCAATTGCTGTCATGTCAGGTTCGCCTTCGCCTGCATATGTCCAAACGGACCCAGGGGCAAATTCCAACTCAACAGCTTCTTTACCATCAATGTTAGCAAATGCTCTTACATCTCCTAAATTAGGAACTTTATTATATCCAACTTCTTTTATAGCAGGATCTGTTACAATTTCGGTAATACAATCTCTGTCATCTGTAACTACTACAGTGTATTTAATTGTTTGTTCTGTAGAAATCTGTCCACCCTCATCTACAAATTTATAACCATCATTAAGTGTGATTGTAGCTTTAAATGTATATGTACCCTCTGTTGTAGGACTATATGTTCCGTCACCTTCAAGTGTCCAAACAGGTGCCTCAGTTGCAGCAAGCGCTGTTACATCAGCACCTTCATTGCCAAGCAATTTAATAGCCGGTTCAATATATGTGTCGTTGTATCCAATTGGGAAGGACTTTGTATATTCCTCGACTGTTACAACTTCTCTATTATCATTTACAGTAACTGTAACATTAACAGTAGTTGTTGTGCTATGTGTACCTGCAATTCTATAGTCACCATCTGCAGGAAGTTCTACAGTAGCTATAAGGCTATATGTCTTACTATCATCTTTTGTGTTAACAGTGTCACCACTCCATGTAACTTTTACATCTTCAATAGATGTTTCAGTACCACCAACTGTGTATGTAATTGTAGGTTCAGCATAAAGTGCTCCCCAGTTTACAGTCTGTGATGTTTCACAATTAACTATAACCTCATCTCTGCTATCCTGAACTTTAGCAGTCGCCTTTACTACAGGAGCAACACCGGTCGCCCACACATACTCTGATGAAAGGGCAGCAAGGATAGCTGTAAATTCATAATCTTTACTTTCCTCCCCGTCTGCAAGTGTGGTTGTATAGCCTTCCGGTTTGTTCCATCCTGTTATAGCTACGGTTGCACCTTCAATAATGCTTCCATCTTCTTTATAAAGCTGTAATGATGTTTCAGCAAAAGCGGGAGTCGCCTCTGCATCCGAACCATATTCAACATACACATTATTTACCAATACACCCTCGCCAAGTTTAACCTTAACAGTTGTTGGAGCAACAACTAATGTACCTGCAAGTTCAGCTTTTCCGTCGGCTGAAGTTGCTACGAGTGTGAAATGATATCTACCTGCAGCTAAATTTTCTGTCAGTTTAATTGTTTTAGCTTCGCTATCAACAACGAATTTCTCAGCATTGTCGCCACCGATTGAGTATGTAACTTCTTCCTTGTCAGCATCTTCAGCTTCAGGGAAGTTTGCTACTACTGTAGCTCCTTCAACAGCTGTTTTGTCATCAAGTGCAGCTACTACCAATGCAGCATCATCAGCGAATGCAGGTGCAACACCTTCGATTACAAGTGTTGCTGTCTGTGCAGCAGTTTTACCTGTTCCACCGGCAAGCACTTTGTATTCACCTTTTTTGAGTTCCATTGTGAATGTTTTGCTTGTTTGACCTTCTGCAATAACATCCTGATTTGCATACCCTATGGTACCATTTGTAGGTGCTTCTTCTTTATGCACCAAAATTGTTGCGCTGTTTCCCGCTACAAGACCATCTACTGTAGCAGTTACTGTATAGTAACCATCTACAGGTGTGTCTGTAGGTGTGCCTACAGTTAATGAAACTTTAGTTTCATCAGCGCTAACTGTAACACATGACATAACCATGCACAATGCCAAGCTCATCGCAAGGAATGTGCGAAAAGTTTTACCAAAACTTTTCATAATTTTTTCCTCCTTAAAATTTTTATTTGCGTCAAAACTCTGCTGTCAAATACAGGTGGGTATCCACCCATACTATAATACTACTATACCATTATACATAAATTATTTTTATATTTCAAGTATTTTACAATAATATTTTATTTTTGTACATGTGCGACAACTAAACGGTTACCGTTTTGTGCAAATTGTAGTAATAGTGTTTACAGAAAGAAAAATAATTGTACAAAAACCGACATTTTTGATAAAAACTCTTAAAAAAGAGCAAAAAAACATGCAATAATAGTAATTATATAATGTTTTCAAGGGTCGGGCGTTCTTTGCCGGGGATATGCTCAAAAAGTTTTTGAAGGGATTTTGCCGTTGCCATAAGTTCGGGGATTTCTTTATATATGATATATTGTTCAAGGGCATACAAATTCTGAACAACTTCTTCGGTTTCATTATGATTTACGAGCATTGTAATCCACTTCTCGTTTTTCTTCCATTCTTCTTTAAGCACCTTTATATTTGTTTCTGCCTCATCCCAGTTTTCATTTATTACATCCTCGCATACTTCATCAAGCCGCAGACAGAGTTTTTCTCCTGCATTTTCAAGCATAAATCCTGTAAAAATCATAAGCGCGATTAAAACTGCCATTAAAGCAGATGCTATATACACACCTCTCATTTTTCTTCCCTCCTCTGAATTTCCAATTTTCCGCTTTTTGTATATCCTGCATATATAATATCGGAAACTTTTTCTCCTTGTTTTTTTAGTTTCTTAAAAAGCCACAATTCGTCCTTCTTAAGTTTTTTCAAGTTTTCGGTGACTATCTTACCATCGCTTACAACAGTATATGGGATTTCTTCTTCGGGAGGAGTAAGACCTATATCACCAGGGGTAAGAGGTCTTTTTTCAGCTTTCAGCAAAACGCAGAAGGCTCCGTTTGTGTCAATAAGCGCCGCCTGCACATCATTTATATTTACAATATCCTTTGCACGCAGTTCTTCAAGCAAATCGTCAACATTAAAGCGAAGGCGACGAAGTTCTTCATAATTTATCTTTCCATTATTTATAACTATGCTTGGGTTTCCGCTTATAATGCGGCGTGCCCTTCGGCTTTTAAGTGCTATGAGAGACAAAATGACTTCAAGGAATACAAGTGTTACTATCGGAGTTATTCCATTTAAAATAGGAATTCCTGTTTCCTGCATGGGAACAGATGCGAGGTCGCCGAGCATTATGGTTATAACGAGTTCACTTGGCTGAAGCTCACCTATTTGTCTTTTACCCATAATTCTTATGGCAACCATTACGGAAATATATAAAATAATTGTTCTTATAAATGATAAAGTAATTTTTTGCTCCTTATTATGAGTTTCTACATTATAATA
>JAZOQG010000059.1:0-5524 GCA_045656005.1 Clostridia bacterium | reverse complement strand
GTTTGTAATGTCAATATTTTTCGCAAGCTTTTTCTTAAGATTTGCTCTTGTTTTTTCTGCAGTTTCACGGCTTCTCTTATTAAGAAGCACCTGCTCAACAATTTTTTCCGCATCAATTTTGTTTTCTATAAAGTAAAGCTCCAAATTGCGCTTTAAAAACTCTGTCATTGCATCAGCAATAAATTTGTTGTTTATTGCTTTCTTTGTCTGATTTTCGTAATCGGTATGAGTAGAAAAAGAGTTTGAAACGAGCGAAAGCGAGTCTGCAACATCGTTAAATGTAATTTTGCTCTCATTTTTTGTATATTTGTTATTCTGCCTTGCATAGGCATCAATAGCAGAAACAAACGCACTTTTTACTGCCTTGTCAGGAGAACCTCCATGCTCAAGAAAACTTGAATTGTGGTAGTATTCAATAATATTATTCTGATTTGCAAAACAAAATGCAACGTTTAATAAAACCTTATAGTCAGGCTTGTCCTCGCGGTCACGTCCTCTTCTCTCTGCCGAAATTGTCTGAACAGTTGTAAAGGCACTTTGACCTGAAACCTCGGAAAGATAGTCGGTTATGCCATTTTTATAAAAATATTCAAATTCTTCAAAACCTTCGTCAGTTTCGTTTTTAAGCTTAAAGGTTATGCCCGAATTTACAACCGCCTGCTTTTTCATAACCTCCTGAAAATATTCGAGAGGGATATTAATATCAGTAAAAACTTCAAGGTCAGGACGCCACTTGATAGTAGTTCCCGTTTTCTTAAACCTTGTCTCTTCCTTGTAAAGTCCCCCTACATTTTCACCCTTTTCAAAGAAAAGCTCGTATTTATATCCGTCACGCATAACGGTTACGTTCATGTATTCAGAGGCATACTGGGTTGCACAGCTTCCAAGACCGTTAAGACCTAAACTGTACTCGTAATTTTCTCCGCCGTTTGTGTTATACTTTCCGCCTGCATAAAGCTCACAGAAAACAAGTTCCCAGTTGTATCTTTCCTCTTTAGGATTGTAGTCGAGTGGTATTCCTCTTCCGTGGTCTGTCACTTCAATGGAGTTATCTTTAAATTTTGTAACTTCAATTACGTTTCCGAAGCCTTCCTTCGCCTCGTCAATTGAATTTGAAAGTATTTCAAACACAGCGTGCTCGCATCCGTCAAGCCCGTTTGAACCAAATATTACACCGGGGCGCTTTCTTACTCTGTCCGCACCCTTAAGTGAGGTTATACTCTCGTTTCCGTAACTTTTAGACATCTAAAAATTTCCTCCTGTTATTGATTTACTCCGTACTTATCCTGAAGCTCCTGCCTTTTTTCGATTGCAAGATTTACTGCGTATACCAAAATCATAATAAGCATCATGTCAAATGTCAGTTGGTGAAGTATAAGGTTTCGGCTTATTCCCATAAGACCGCCGGAAAGTATTGTAGCAACAAAAAATACCATGCTTGAAACAGAAAGCAGTATTCCTGCTATAGCTATTTTTGAGTCCTTCTTCAAAAGAACTACGGACCATATAAGCACAACTGCCGACACCAAAAGCAAAACCGGGAAAGATGCAGGTGTTAAAAACCTTCTGCAAAAGCTCCATACGGAAGGTGCTTTTTTTATAAAATAGTCTGCATTCGACTTTGTTTTTATATAGCTTTGGGTAAGGAAAGGTGCATTTTTGCCTGCATCAGATAAAACACTAATAAATCTTGACGGATTTTTAATGTAAAAGAGCAGTACGTCACTCTCATTTACCTTTTCAAGTTCCGCTTTAAATCCGGGATTTAGTGTTCCCTCGCCCTTTAAAGCATCATAATAGCTAAGTCCTCTGAATGTTTCATACGAAGGGTCAATTCCAAGTGCCTCAAGGTCCTCGGAAGGTGTCCCTGTGTTATAAAGAGCACCATCTATAACTCTTCCGTAGAGCTTCACTTCCGCACTCTCACCCTTTGGTGCTACAAGAAAACAACCAGCCGAAATCACTACTATAAGAACTCCGCAAATAAGTGTTTCAGCCTTTATATTCTTTCTTAAAACATCTCCGAGAGGAACAGAAATTCCCACTAAAACACCTGTTATCAATCCCGGAACACCATAAAATGCCATAATGGCCGAAGCCACCGCTAAAAGAATAGCACATGGCACAGAAATCCCTTTTTCGTTTTTAATATTCAAGGCGGCACCTGCCATAAGAATGAGCGCACAGATATAAAGTGCATCATAGTAAAGTGAATTGAGATATGAAAAATATCCCACATCACAAAGTATAATTGCCGCTATGGCGCAAATTACAGTTTCCGCAATTTTATGCTTTATATGTATTCCCCTTATTACAAGATAAAGCCCTGCTAAAAATAAGGGAAGATATAAGGCACCAAGCACCCTTATATCAAAAACCACAGTGGTTACAAAACCACAAAGCACTTTAGCCAAAGTTATAGGAAAAAAGGTGCTTTCAGCATTTTGTGAAACCCCATAAATGCTATTAAAAGAAGATGTGTCCGCACCCTCCTGATTGTAAAGTCCGTTTTCGAGAAGCACATTATAAAAACTTCCATCGTCACCTTTTCCATAAAAAGGCGGGATAAAAAGCATTGAAATTACAATAAGTGCCGCAACTATAAAAATGATATTTTTTGATTTAGTCATTTGCCGCTCCTTTCAAAAGGAATTTTACTCCTCGTCTTCTAACTGAGGAGTGCTTTCGGGTACCTCTGAAGGCTTTGGACTTTCCTCAGCCTCTGCTTCGCCCATTGTTTCCTCCGCACCTTCAGGGGAAGGTGAAGGAGTAGGACCTGTTCCAACTCTTACAATGGCTTTTTCAGCCGCATATCTGCTTTTTGAAATCAAAGTTTTTTTCGATTCACCGTTTACAGTAACGACTTTGTATGTTTCAACAACCGAGCCTACACTTCCCTTGTCCTCTTCCTTTTTCTCACCAAATGGGAGTGTCGGGTCTTCAACTTCTTTGACTTCAGGCGGGATTGATGCAATTCTTACTGGTATAATTTCAACATCTTCCTTTACGTCCTTGTACCCTTCAATGCTTGCATACATAACTCCGCCCGACGCATGGGACAAAATTCTGAGTGGATAAGGAGTGTTATTTCTGAAACGAAAATCTATATTTCCGTAGTCAACAGTTGCATCCTGACCGAGCGGAACATAGCTTACAGGTAATTGATGGTTAACTCTTTCCACAACCTCTAAATTTGCATATAAAACCGCACAGTACAAAGTTGATGAAACCTGACAAATTCCTCCGCCCATACCGTCAACAACTTCGTTATTCATATAAACGTGTGCAACCTTAAATCCTGCCTCCGCAGTTCTTTTTCCAACAACGGTGTTATAAGAAAACTCCTGACCGGGCATGATTATTGTGGAATTCACAAGCTTTGCCGCAAGGGAGACATTCGAGCTTCGGCTGACATCTCCCTGATTGTAATTTGATTTGTAGCTTCCAAGTGTCTGCGAAAAAAGTCTTTTCTTTGCGTCCTCGTAAAGAAAATCAGGTTCTGATACCGTAGCAGGAATATTATATCTTTTACCATATCCTTCGTTTGCCGCAATAATCTTTTTTGCCTCTCCCTTGTCAAACACGACACTGTATTTGTGAGGGATTACTTCAACTTCACCACCGCGAAGCTCGTATGAAGCATTCTGAGGCTGGACATTAAGCTCTTTGTAAAGCTTCTCAACGTCGATTGACGAAGGCTCTCTCTGCTTCTTTTCAAATACGAGAGCTTCTTCAAACCCCAATTCCCCCGCAGCCTTTAAAATTTCTTCGGAAACGAAGTGACTGTCAGGCATATCACCGGGTTCACCGTTTATGATATAAAATTTTCCGTCTTCAACTTCATAAGAAAACTCTTTAACAGCCGTGCCAATGCCCTGGAGCATTTCGCCGATTTCTTCATCAAGTTTTTCTTTGCTGTATGCAAAACTTGCTCTTTGGTTGTAGCCTTTGAGCATTGACATAAAAACATTTTTGGTGCGGGTAAAAAATCCGCCTTCTCTTCCGAATTTAAAGGCATCGGAAACAGTTTGCTCAATGTCATAACTCACATCAAAATCAGAGAGGAGTATTTCTTTTTCGTGACCGTCAAACGAAAGCGAAATTTTCTTTCCGCTCACGTCTTTTGGAATAGTGTTTCTCAAAGCCTCAATAGCCTCAACCTCACTTAAATGCGAAAGCGAAACCCCGCCGCATCTGACTCCTGCATAAATTGTTTCAGACGAATATGTGTAGACAGAAACAGATATAATGACAGCAGAAATAAGACACACCATAATAATAAGCCAAATCCACTTTGCTGAAAATCTTTTTTTAGCCACAAAAAGCACTCCTTAAAATTTCTCATTAGTATATATTATATATATTATATCAGTAAATAACTACTGCGTAAAGCAAAAAAATTAAAAAATTTAAATTTTTGTATAAATTTAATACAATTTTAATCTTTTTGCCCTATTTTTCTGCTTTCCTTTAATTGACAAAGCAAATTTTATGTTATATAATTACTGTTATCTGGAAAGGATGGCGTATTCAAATGAAAAAAACACATTCTTATGCGTTTATGGCGCTTTTAATGGCGCTTGAAATAATTCTTACACGATTTGTGCAAATTCCTTTTACATTTCTCGGTGGATTTGTGGATAAAATAAGTCTGGGATTTTTGCCCATAGCCCTTGCAGGTGCACTGTATGGAGCAGGCGGAGGTGCTTTGGTTGGCGGTTTTGCCGATATCCTGAGGGCGGTAATTTTTCCGCAGGGCGGAGTTATAAATCCGCTTTTCACAATAACTGCTGCCCTTCGCGGCGGAGTTTATGGTGCATTTTATAAAAATGGCATGTCTTTTTTTAAGATTTTAATTTCAACCGCAATTATTTTTGTTATAAATGTGTTGCTGGTTGGCTTTTTTATCAGCATTTCATATGGAAACCCATATTATACAGTAATAATAACACGTCTTCCTACAAGTGTAGTGCAGTCGCTTATTCAGCTTCTCATATTGTGCTTTGTAGGAAATCCTATAGAGAGGAAACTTCGCTATGTACGAAAATAGCACAGTAGAGGAAAAAGCAATACTTGTCGGCGTTTTCCGCAGAATATCAGATATACTTAAAGATACAACCGAGGAGTCTTTGGAGGAACTTTCGCTTCTAACCGAAACTGCAGGCGCGTCTGTTGTGGGCATTATCACCCAAAACAGAGAGGCACCCGATAAAGGCACGTTTGTAGGTGACGGAAAGCTCGAAGAAATAAATGAGGCTTGTAAAAACCTTGATGCAAATTTAGTTATATTTGATGATGAGCTTACAGGCTCTCAGCTTAAAAATATCGAAGCCGTGCTCGAAGATGTAAGGGTTATCGACCGAACAACTCTTATTCTTGATATTTTCGCACAAAGGGCACGTTCGGGAGAAGGTAAACTTCAGGTAGAGCTTGCGCAGCTTAAATATAATCTTCCACGTCTTTCGGGCGGATACACTTCGCTTTCAAGACAGGGCGGCGGTATAGGCACAAAAGGTCCGGGTGA
>JAZOQG010000058.1:0-3100 GCA_045656005.1 Clostridia bacterium | reverse complement strand
GGTGAATATGTTCTCGTAATAGCCCCTGCCGATAAAACGGAGGAGGAAGTGCTCTTTGAAAGCATGACCATATCAGAGCATGTAAACTACTATATCGAAAGCGGAGATGACGAGAAAACGGCAATGAAAAAGGTTGCCGCCGCACGCAAAATCCCAAAACGTGACGTTTACAGCGAATATAAATTAAATTAAAGGAGCATATTATGGATTTACTTATTCTTTTCGGTGGAAAATCAGGAGAGCATGATGTTTCATGCCTTTCCGCACAATCTGTTTTAAATAATATTACAAAAGAAAAGTATAATATTATAAAAGTTGGTATCACAAAGGAAGGCAACTGGCTTAAAACTGATGCCTCTCCAGAAGAAATCGCATCAGGAAAATGGACGGAGCTTAAAAACACCCCTGCTATTTTGTCACCCGACCCTATGCACCATGGTCTTCTCGTAGACGGAAAGGTTATAAATGTAGACGTAATTTTTCCCGTAATGCACGGGGATTTTTGTGAAGACGGCTGCATTCAGGGACTTTTTGAGCTTGCAGGGATCCCTTATGTGGGGCCCGGCGTTTTGGCATCCTCTGCCGGAATGGATAAATCTGCAACAAAACTTTTTGCCGAGAGTGCAGGTGTTCCTCAGGCGGACTGGGCTATTTTAAATGCCCCCTATAATGACGAAATGATAAACATTATAGAAAATAAATTTTCATACCCCGTGTTTATAAAACCATGTAACGCAGGCTCATCACTTGGCGTTTCTAAAGTTTCATCCTCAAAGGAACTCGAGGAAGCGATAAAAGAAGCCTCAAAGGTTGACAGTAAAATTTTGTGCGAAGAATTTATTGACGGACATGAGGTTGAATGTGCAGTTTTGGGAAACTTATATCCTAAGGCATCATGCGTTGGAGAAGTAATTTCCTCAAACGAATTTTATGACTATAACGCAAAATATATTGATAATGCGTCAATCATAAATATTCCCGCTTCACTTCCAGAAGAAACCTCGGAAAATATAAGAAAATATGCCGTAGCAGTATATAAGGCACTTGGTTGCAAGGGATTGTCCCGTGTAGATTTTTTTGTTCACAAAAAAACAGGTGCAATTTATTTTAATGAAATTAACACTCTCCCTGGTTTTACAAAAATAAGCATGTATCCAAAACTTTGGGAGCATGACGGAATTTCCTATTCCTGCCTTATTGACAAATTAATTGAATTTGCGTTAAATAATTAGTCTTTACCTAAAGAGTAAAAGGTGATATAATACTTTGTAAGGAGAGATACATATGAAGGACAAAGTAATAATTTCAATAACAGGCGAAGAGAGAAGCGTTGAAGGCGAAAGCGATAAAATAGAATTCGTTACGGAAGGTAACTACTATGAAAAAGGCGGAAAGCTTTATCTTTGCTATAAAGAAACAGAAATATCAGGGTTTGACGAAAACACTACAACAACCCTTAAAATAGACGGCGATACCGTTTCAATGACAAGGTTTGGAAACGTTAATACTCATATGATTTTCAGTCCCGGCAAGAGACATTTAAGCCACTATGAAACACCTTATGGCAGTTTCACAATAGGGATATTCCCCGAAGAGGTTTCTGTTGACATGGAAAACGGTGCAGGAAATATAAATATAGAATACATGATTGAAATTGATAATTCGCCATCATCGTCACATATTCTTAATTTGAATGTACGAAAAGCGTGATTTCATTTTCAGAAAGGAATTTTAAAATGACAATACTTAATAAAACCGAGGATAAACTCCGTGCTCTTCTCTCATCGGCACTTTCCCGTGCTTTTGAGGGTACAGAAGCACCCGACTTTTTAATAGAAGTGCCAAAGGACAAGGCTAATGGTGATTATTCTACCAATATGGCAATGCTCCTTGCACGTGCGCTTAAAAAATCTCCAAGAGATATCGCAACCGAAATTGTAAACAATATCGAAAGCGACTCTGCCGTAGAAAAAGTTGAGGTTGCAGGCGCAGGCTTTATAAATTTCTATCTCAATAATTCATATATTTATGAAGTTTTGAAAGAAATTGAAGAAAAAGGTGCAGACTATGGCAGTCTTGATATGGGAAAAGGCAAAACCATAAACGTTGAATATGTAAGTGCCAACCCAACAGGACCTATGCACATGGGAAATGCAAGAGGCGGAGCTATTGGTGACTGCCTTGCTAAAGTTTTGTCAAAAGCAGGCTACTCGGTTACAAAGGAATTTTATGTAAACGATGCAGGCGCACAGATAGATAAATTCGGCCGTTCCCTTGAAGCTCGCTTTATTGAAGAAGTAACAGGAAAATGTGACTTCCCTGAAGATGGATATCAGGGTGAAGATATAAGAGAGCATGCAAAGGCTTACATCGAGAAAAACGGAACTTCTCTTATAGAGAAAACCTCCGACGAAATAAAGGAAACTTTAATTTCCTATGCACTTCCTTTAAACCTTGACAAAATGCATAAAGACCTCGCAGATTATCGTATAAACTATGATACATGGTTTTATGAAAGCACACTCCATGATGGCGGACTTGTTGCAGATACAATAGAAATGCTCAAAAAGACCGACCTCGTTTATGAAAAAGACGGTGCACTCTGGTTTAAAAGTACAAACTTTATTGAGAAAAAGGGCGAGGATGACCGCTCTTATAAAGATGATGTTCTCGTTCGTGCAAACGGAATTCCCACATATTTTGCCGCAGATATTGCGTACCACAGAAATAAACTTGAAACAAGGGGCTTTGATATAGCTATAAATATCTGGGGTGCCGACCACC
Source organism: Clostridia bacterium (assembly GCA_045656005.1). GTDB lineage: Bacteria > Bacillota > Clostridia > UMGS1883 > UMGS1540 > JAZNQN01. The sequence continues at coordinate 316 of JAZOQG010000058.1, read as the reverse complement.
ATGGCCATATCGCAAGAATGAAAGGTGCTTTGGAGGCAATAGGAATTGACAGCTCAAAACTCAATGTTATAACTATGCAGCTTGTTCGTCTTATGGAAAATGGCGAAATTGTAAGAATGAGTAAAAGAACGGGTAAAATGATTACTCTTTCCGACCTTTTGCAGGATATAGGAATTGATGCGGCAAGATTTTTCTTTAATCTCCGTCAGGCAGGCAGTCATTTTGATTTTGATTTGGGACTTGCTTTAAAACAGTCAAATGATAATCCCGTATTCTATGTTCAGTATGCACATGCAAGAATTTGCAGTATATTAAG
>JAZOQG010000057.1:0-3136 GCA_045656005.1 Clostridia bacterium | reverse complement strand
TCATAGATTTCCTCGGGAAGTCTTTCTTTCATTACCGATGCATTAAAAACCTTGCTTCCGAATATTTCGGTTACACTTCTCATAATGATTTCTCCTTTGTGCACTTTATAAGAAAAGCACCGAAGCTAATCGGTGCTTTCTACAGTATTAAATTATACCATTGGGCATATTTTTTGTCAACTATTTTATAAACATATTGAGTATGCCTATAACCCAAAAAGCAACAAGTATAACGGGCAAAATATACTTCGCGTATATCCTCAGGCACTTGGGAAACTTTATTCCGTTTCCTTCGTTAGCTTCCTTTATAAAATTATTCCATCCCCATCCGTACTTTTTACTTGTACAGAAAAGTACATAAACGAGTGAACCCAGAGGAAGAATATTGTTGCTTATTATGAAATCTTCCAGATCAAGTATGCCCGTTCCTGCACCAAGAGGTGTAATAAATGATAACACATTAAAGCCCAGAGCACACGGAAGAGAGAGAATAATTATTGCAAAGAAATTCAAAATACACGCTTTCTTTCGAGTCATTCCCTTATCCATAGCAAATGAAATGATATTTTCAAATACGGCAATTACGGTAGATATAGCCGCGAAAATCATAAATGCAAAGAAAAGAGTGCCCCAGACTCTTCCGCCCGGCATTGAATTGAATAAATTGGGAAGTGTCTGAAAAACAAGGCCCGGACCTGCGCCAGGTTCAACACCGTACGCAAAGCAAGCAGGGATAATTATAAGACCTGCACAAAAAGCAACAAAAGTATCTAAAAGTGCAATAGACAATGTCTCTCCCGCAAGGCGACGGTCTTTAGAAATGTAGCTTCCGAAAATCGCCATAGAGCCCATACCGATTGAAAGGGTGAAACACGCCTGCCCGAGAGCTGCAAAAACAACATTACCTATTCCCTGTTCTTTCATCCTGTTAAAATCAGGAAGAAGATAATAACTAAGTCCTTTCCCTGCATTGGGCAGAGTAGCGGAACGGATTGCGAGAATTACAATGATTGACAAAAGTGCAAGCATCATTACCTTTGTGATTTTTTCTACGCCTTTCTGAAGACCGAAAGAGCATATTATAAAACCGATTGATACTGCGAGAATCATAAATCCTACTACCATAGGTGCATTTGCAGTAAATTCTCCGAACTGAGATGTAACTTCCTCAACGCCTTTTCCGACAAAATCGCCTTTTGCCATTTTTACAAAATAGGCAAACATCCAACCTGTAATGGTAGTATAAAACATCATCAAAAGGTAGTTTCCTGCCATACCTATCCAGCTAAACCAATGCCACTTTGTGCCTTTCGGTTCAAGCTCCTGAAATGACTCCGCTATACTTTTTCTGCTGGCGCGTCCTACGGCAAATTCCATTGTCATAATGGGAAGTCCGAATATAACCAAAAACGCAAGGTAGATAAGTATGAATGCCGCACCGCCGTACTGACCTACAATGTACGGAAATCTCCACACATTACCAAGTCCTATTGCACAGCCTGCGGAAATAAGAATAAATCCCAGACGGGATGAGAATTTTTCTCTCTCTTTCATATTTTTCCTCCTGTAAAGTGGTTTACTTCCGTATTTTAACACAATTTGATTTCAAATGCAATAAAAAACACTTCCTGCGAAGTGTTTTTTATGCTCTCGGATGAGCTTTTTTATAAATCTTTTTAATATTGTTTTTCAGCACCTGATTATAAACACGGGTTGTTACCACATCGTTATGACCGAGCATTTCCGAAACGGCGTTTATATCCGCGCCGTTTTGCAGGAGATGTACTGCAAAGGAATTGCGAAGTGTCTGCGAATTAATTTCAGTTTTTATACCTGCACTTTCCGCATATCCGCGAAGAATTTTCCAGAATCCCTGACGGGTAAGCGGTGCTCCGCTGCAATTAACAAACAAATTCTTAACCTTACTGTCCTTTACCATATAATTACGGGCTTTTTTAATATAGTTTTCAAGGGCATCTACGGCTTCGTTACCAATAGGAATATATCTTTCATTTCGACTGCTCAGGCTGAGCATACCGCCCTTTAAGTCAACATCACGAAGATTAAGGGATATAAGCTCCGACACCTTTATGCCTGTTGCATAAAGGAGCTCTAACATTGCCTTGTCACGGATGCCTTTTAAATCCGTCGGTTTAGGTTGATTTAAAAGCTTCACAATTTCTCTTGTGGTGAGAGCCTCAGGGATTTTCTTTTTTACCCTTGGAACTTCCACGCCTAAAATGGGATTCTGCTTAATCTGCTCCTTTGAAACAAGGTAGCTGTAAAACTTCCTTAAAGAAGCTACGGACCTTGAGATTGAGGAGTTTGCCTTTCCCATATCTTTCATATGTTCTACATAAGCTTCTGCAGTCATTCTCTTTATTGTCAAAGCATTTTTCACTTTATTCTCTTTAAGATAGATGAGAAACGCATCTAAATCGCCAAGATACGAACTCAAGGTATTTTCTGAAAGCTTTTGCCCCAGAAGATACGATTCATATTCGATAATTATTTCCTTCATATGTTTTCACCTTTCAATCAAAACTCTTCCGTTTTGAGAGTAGTGTTTTTATTTTACACCTGCATTTTCAAAATGTATATAACCAAATTGCACATATTTTAATATGTATTTTTGCTATTTTAGAACAAATATACGCAAAAAGCTCTGAAAAGAAGAACCTCAACTCCCGAAGAAATGGCGGATAACAGCAAAATAACGCCAACTGTGCTTTTCCTGATGCTTGATCCTCCGTCCCTATCAGAATGTTTCGTGGCAATTTCTGCAGAAAATACCATTATCATGGGCAAAACGGAAAGGCACTGAGGTAATATAGCGGAAAGTGCTTCTTTTATCCCGAAACAGCTTAGTATGTACAGCAGAGTAAAGGAATTTACGCATCCGCGTACAACAAGCACGGGATGAATAAGTTTTGCATTGAGCATACTGCGTGCCGCAACGATAGAAAACATCCATATAAGATTAATCCATGTCATACGCACAAAATCCGTAACTGACACAACCTTGTCAAATTCATATATGCTCTGCGTGACAGAAGCACCGTTTCGCATTTGACCGCAAAACAGTATTATTCCTGCAATTATCCCTATAATAAAATTGATTCCTGCGGACACATAC
>JAZOQG010000056.1:0-16302 GCA_045656005.1 Clostridia bacterium | reverse complement strand
GCCTCCGACTTGGTATATATGAACGCAGGAGCTTATGGCGGAGAAATGCGTGATGTGGTAATTGAAACTGAATATATTGACAAAAATTTTGAAATAAGAACTACAAATGAGCATGATTTCTCATACCGCCACAGTATTTTTCAGGAAAACGGTGGCGTAATTCTTTCTACAAGAATGCGTCTTTAAAAGGGAAACCGCGAAAGCATTATGGAAAAAATAAATGAGCTTTCAGAGGCGAGAATTTCAAAACAGCCCGTAAACATGCCAAGTGCAGGAAGTGCCTTTAAAAGACCGGAGGGGTATTTTGCGGCAAAACTGATTGACGATTGCGGCCTTCGCGGATACAATGTGGGCGGTGCGGCAATAAGCGAAAAGCACACGGGTTTTGCAGTAAATACGGGCGGTGCAACTTGCGAAGACGTTAAAAAGTTACTCGAAAACGTGAAAAATATTGTTTTTGAAAAAACCGGTGTTTATTTAGAGCCGGAAATCAAATTTATTGGAGAAAACTGATGAGAATTGTAATTGTAACAGGTATGTCGGGAGCCGGAAAGACAGTTTGTATAAGATGCCTTGAGGATTTGGGGTTTTATTGTGTTGATAATATGCCTCCCGTTTTGGTGAGCAGTTTTGCCGAGATGTGCTATAACTCACAAGGTAAACTTCAGAAAGTTGCGCTTGTGGTTGATGCAAGGGGACGAGATATGTTCAGCGAGCTTGTGGGCGAAATAAGAAAACTTGATGACCAGGGAATTGACCATGAGATTTTATTCCTTGAAGCCTCCAACAAAGCCATTATTACAAGATACAAGCAGACGAGAAGAGTGCATCCTTCCTCGGGAAGCGGTGCAATAGAGGACGGAATTGAAACAGAAAGAAGACTTTTAAGTGATGTAAAAAGCCTTGCAAACTATGTTATTGACACATCTGCAATGCAGAGAGAGCATTTAAGCAAAAACATTAAAGCACTCTTTTCTGACGAAACTGAAAACGGGCAGATGGTAATAAATGTGGTTTCGTTTGGGTTTAAGTATGGGCTTCCGCTTGACTGCGATTTGGTGTTTGATGTAAGGTTTTTGCCAAACCCGTTTTATGTTGAAGAAATCCGTGCGCTTACAGGTCTTACAAAAGAAATAAGAGATTATGTGATGGGGTATGAACAGTCGGTTGAATTTATCGCGAAACTTTCCGACATGCTTTTATATCTCATACCTCATTATATCGAAGAAGGAAAAGGAAACCTTGTTATAGGTATAGGATGTACGGGCGGAAAGCACAGAAGCGTTGTAGTGTCTGAAAAAATTCACTCTCTGCTTTTGGAAAAAGGATATAATTGTGTAATGAATCACAGGGATATTAATCTCAGTTAGGAGAATTTCTATGACTCAAACTCCAAAAATCGTAGCACTGGGCGGAGGAACAGGACTTTCGGTTATGCTCCGAGGTCTTAAAAAATACACAGAGAATATTACTGCCATAGTTACTATGGCTGATGACGGTGGCGGCTCGGGAACTTTGCGGCACGAGCTTGGAATGCTTCCCCCGGGAGATATAAGAAACTGCCTTTTGGCACTTGCAGAAATTGAGCCTACCATGCGTGACCTTTTTAATTATCGTTTCGGCGAAGGCAATTTAAGAGGGCAAAGTTTTGGAAACTTATTTTTAGCGGCAATGGTTGGAATTTGCGACAACTTTGAAGAGGCGGTTAAAAGAACGGGCGAAGTTTTGGCGGTGCACGGAAAGGTTATTCCCGTAACATGCACAGACATTCATCTTTGCGCTCATTTTGAAGATGGGAGCGAGGTGCTTGGCGAAAGCAAAATTGCAAGAGCAAAGAAAAAGTGTGGTAGCAAAATTACGAGTGTTTCATTAGTTCCTGAATGTGCTACTCCTGCAAACGATGTTTTAGAGAGCATTATGGGAGCGGATATGATTTTACTGGGGCCGGGCAGTTTATATACCAGCATAATACCAAATCTTCTCGTAAAAGGAGTGGTTGATGCAATAAAGAGAAGCGGAGCGCCCGTTATATATATTTGCAACATTATGACACAGCCCGGAGAGACAGAGGATTATATGGCAATAGACCATATAAATGCAATAAACGAGCATGCAGGCGGAAAAATAATTGATTACTGCATCGCAAACAGCGGCAGCATTGACCCTGTAATGCTTCACAAATACGAGCTTGATAATTCTGCCCCTGTGCTTGCAAATGCGGAAAGAATAGAAAATGAGGGCATAGAGCTTATTTGCGATGATATTTACGAAATTACGAATAATACTATAAGGCATAGCAGTACAAAACTCTCTAAAATTATTAAAAACTTCTGGAAGGAGTATAAAAAAGATTAACAATGTCTTTTTCGTCTGATATAAAAAAAGAACTGCTAAGGGCAAATGCTGAAAAAAAGTGTTGCCTTTTGGCAGAAATGTGCGGAATAATTTGCTTTTGCGCTCAGATAACTTTGAGCGAGGGCAAATTTTCTTTAAAATTTTCAACTGAAAGCGTTGCGGCGGCAAGGCGCTGTTTTATGCTTATAAAAAAACTCTTTGCCATAAAGAGCGACCTTGACATAAAAAAAAGCCGCGCCGGAAGGGGCGGCTATGCGTATTCGCTTATAATTGATGACAGTGACCTTGTATATAAAATACTCAAAAGTGTGTATCTTATTGACGATGCTTTTGAAAACCGCGTGGCATTTCGGATAAACAAAAAGATTTATGAAAATGAGCACTGCATGAGAGCTTTTTCGAGAGGTGCATTTTTAGGTGGCGGCTCTACGGTAAATCCTGAAAAGGGATATCACCTTGAAATTGCAACTCATTATCACAATTTGTCATCGGATTTTGCCATAGCTCTTGAAAGATATGGGTTTAGTCCGAAGAGTATTCTTAGAAAATCGAGCCACGTTACATATTTTAAGGGTGGCGAAGAGATTTGTGATTTTTTAAGTTTTATCGGTGCGTTTAATTCCATGATGGAATTTACTAATATAAGAATTGTAAAGGAAACGAGAAACAGGGTAAACAGAAAGGTAAACTGCGAAACTGCAAATATGGACAAGGCATTATCTGCCGCGTTTCGGCAGCTTGATGCTATCCGCAAAATAAGAAAAAGCGGAACCTTTGAGGATTTACCTGACACTTTGAAGGAAGTTTGTGTTTTGCGCGAAGAAAACCCCGAGGCGACGCTTTCGGAAATGGCAAAAATTATGACAAATTCAATTTCAAAATCAGGCATCTCACACCGCCTCAGTAAAATAATTGAGATAGCAGATAAATTATAAAAGGAGTTAAGATGGGAAACTTTGTACACCTACATGTTCATAGTGAATATAGCCTTTTAGACGGTGCGTGCAGGACACGGGATCTGGCAAAAAGAGCGGCAGAGATGGGACAGACTTCTCTGGCGCTTACTGACCATGGGGTAATGTATGCCGCAGTTGATTTTTATGAGGCTGCAAAAAGTGCAGGTGTAAAGCCTATTATTGGGTGCGAAGTATATACTTCGCCGAGAAGCCGTTTTGATAAAGTTTCGGGCATTGACAACGATATTTCCCACCTTGTTTTACTTGCGGAAAACCAAAAGGGCTACGATAATTTAATAAAAATAGTATCCTCAGGTTTTGTGGAAGGTTTTTACTACAAACCCAGAGTTGACAGAGAAATTATAAGAAAATATAGTGAAGGAATAATTGCTCTTTCTGCATGTCTTGCAGGAGAAATACCTACCCTTCTTTTAAAGGGAGAGTATGAAAAGGCAAAATCTCTCGCGGAGGAGTACAGAGAAATTTTCGGGAAGGACAATTTCTTCCTCGAAATTCAGGACCACGGGATAGAAGAGCAAAGAAGACTTAATCCTCTTCTCGTAAAGATTTCGAAGGAGACAGGTATTCCGCTTGTGGCAACAAACGATGTGCATTATCTTAAAAAAGAAGATGCGCAGTATCAGGATGTTCTTCTTTGTATTCAGACAGGCAGGACTGTTGATGAGAAGGACAGAATGAAGTTTTTCGGGGAAGAGTTTTATCTTAAGAGCGAAGAAGAAATGGCTGCTCTTTTCCCTTATGCTCCCGAGGCTTTGGAAAACACAAAGATAATTGCTGACAGATGCAACGTAGAGTTTGAATTTGGCAACTTAAAGCTCCCAAAATACGATGCACCTTGTGAAAGTTTTGAATATTTAAAATCACTATGCCAGGAGGGACTTCATAAAAGATACAAAAATATAACAGACGAAATCCGTGAAAGGCTCGACATGGAGCTTTCAGTAATTTCGGGTATGGGTTTTGTGGATTATTTTCTCATTGTGTGGGACTATGTAAATTTTGCAAAAAGCCATGGTATTGTTGTAGGACCCGGAAGAGGTTCTGCGGCAGGAAGCATTGTTGCATACACTCTTGAAATTACTGACATTGACCCTATAAAATACGGGCTTATTTTTGAAAGGTTTTTAAATCCTGAAAGAGTGAGCATGCCTGATATTGATATTGACTTTTGCTACGAGAGAAGGCAGGAAGTAATAGATTATGTTGTGTCAAAGTATGGTGCGGACCATGTGGCACAGATTATAACATTTGGAACGATGTCGGCGAGAGCCGCTATAAGAGATGTTGGCAGAGCGCTCGGAATGCCTTATGGCGATGTTGACATTGTGGCTAAAATGATACCCGCAGAGCTTGGCATTGACATAAAAAGTGCACTTATGAAAAATCCTGATTTAAAAATGCAGTACGAAAACAGTGCTGACACAAAAAAGCTTATTGACACAGCTATTGCGCTTGAAGGACTTCCACGTCACGCGTCAACACATGCGGCTGGTGTTGTAATTTCAGGAAAAAGTGTTGATGAATATGTTCCGCTTCAAAAAAATGACGATGTAATTACAACCCAGTTTCCTATGGGAACTTTAGAAAGACTTGGCCTTCTGAAGATGGATTTTCTTGGGCTTAGAAATCTGACGGTTATAAAAGACACAGTAGAACTTCTGGCAAAAGAGGGTATAAGTGTTGATATGAAAAACCTCGATTTTGACATAGACGAGGTTTACAAGATGATAAGCCGCGGCGAGACGGAAGGTGTTTTTCAGCTTGAAAGCGGCGGAATGAAGGCTTTTATGAAAAGGCTTCAGCCATCGGGACTTGAAGATGTTATTGCGGGAATTTCGCTTTACCGTCCCGGTCCTATGGACCAGATACCAAAATATATTGAAAACAAAAATAATCCTGACAAAATAAAATACAAGCATCCGCTTTTGGAAGGTATTTTAAACGTAACATACGGTTGCATAGTATATCAGGAGCAGGTTATGGAAATTGTAAGGGTGCTAGGTGGATACTCTCTTGCGAGAGCGGACTCTGTAAGAAAAGCCATGAGTAAGAAAAAGCTCGACGTAATGGAAAAGGAGAGAGCCATATTTACGGCGGGTGCAAAGGAAAAAGGTGTATCTGAAAAAATAGCCAACGAAATTTATGACGACATGATAGACTTTGCAAAATATGCCTTTAATAAATCACATGCGGCGGCTTATGCTGTGCTTGCGTACCAGACGGCTTACCTTAAATGTTTTTACAAAACACATTTCTTTGCAGCACTTTTAAACAGTATTATGGACAATTCAGACAAGGTTTCAGATTACTGTTATGAGTGCGAAAGGCTTGGGATTAAAATTTTGCCGCCACATGTAAACAGTAGTGAGGCCCGTTTTACTCCTGAAGGTGATGCAATACGTTTCGGACTTGCGGCAGTAAGAAATGTTGGCAGAAATTTTTCTGCGGCATGTTCCAAAGAAAGAAAAGAAGGGGGAGACTTTAAATCCCTTTACGATTTTATAAACAGAATGACGTCCTTTGACATAAACAAAAGAGCAGTCGGAGAATTAATTCTTTGCGGAGCGTTTGATACTCTTGGTCCATCGAGAGCGCAGATGTATGCAAAATACGAAGTTTTTATGTCCTCCTGTGCTTATGAAAAGAAAAACAATGCCGCAGGGCAGATTTCACTTTTTGAAAGTGCGATTGAGGAAACTGTGCCAGAGGATTACCCGAATATAAAAGAGTTCCCTCACAAGACATTACTGGAAAACGAAAAGAATGCTCTGGGGGTATATGTATCCGGTCATCCTTTAGATGAATATAAAAAATATCTCCTTCGCGCGTGCGACTCGCAAATTCTTGACATAAAGCGCATGGGTGAAGAGAATTATGAAATGATTGACAAAAAGAACGTTATTTTTGCGGGAATAGTAAGCGGAAGAAAAGACAAGATAACGAAAACCAATTCCAAAATGGCATTTTTAACGTTTGAGGATTTATCGGGTTCTATTGAAGTAATTGTATTTCCAAAGGTGCTTTCGGGGTGTGATAACATTTTAAAAAGTGATATGCCGCTTGTAATTTCGGGCAGAATTGATGCATCGGAAAGTGAAATGCCAAAGCTGATTGCAGGAAACATAGCACTTCTTAATATGAGTGACCGAAGTGCTAAAATTTTGATAAGTAAGGGTGAGGAAAAGAGTCTGGATATTCTTCATGGCATAGTATTAAAACATAGAGGAAGCGAGCCGCTTTTCATAGAATATGACGGGGAAAGCTATGAAAGTGACCTTAAAATTTCAATTACAGGCGAATTTGTTAAAGAAGTGGAAGGTGCAGGCGTAAAAATCTATACTACGCTTTAGAAAATGAGTAAAAAAATTTATGATTTATGTATAGTTGGCGGAGGCGGGGCAGGACTTTCTGCTGCAATTGCCGCAAGAAGAAGAGGTATTTCTGTTTTAATTTTAGAGAGAGCCGACAGAGTAGGGAAGAAAATTTTAGCAACAGGTAACGGGCGATGCAACATAACAAACTCCTTTATTACTCCCAAAAATTATCATGGTGACCGAAATTTTGCAATGTCGGTACTGGGGTGTGTGGGAAGGGATGATGTTATCTCGTTGCTCGAAAGCTGCGGGATTATTCTGACAGAAGAGGAAAGCGGGAAAATGTATCCGCAAAGTCTTCAGGCTACATCTGTTTTAGACCTTTTGAGAGAAGAGCTTAAAAGGCTTGAAGTCGAAATCAGAACATCATTTTTTGTAAAAGATATAAAAAAAGAAAATGGTATTTTCAGGATTTTTGGTGATGGCAATGTTATGGCAAAGTCTGTGCTTCTTTGCGGAGGCGGATATGCGGCTCCAATGTTTGGAAGTGACGGAAATTTAAATGCTCTTGCAAAAAAACTAGGGCACAGGGAAACACCTGTGTTTCCTGCTTTGGTTCAGCTTAAAACTGAAAATCCCTTAAAAGCACTTAAAGGTGTTAAGCATTTTTGCACGGCTCATCTTTACATAGACGGCAAAAAAGCTGACAGCCAATATGGGGAGGTTTTATTTACTGAGTACGGGCTTTCGGGTCCACCCATATTTAGTTTATCTAGAGAGGCTTCAAGAGCGGTTATGATGGGAATAAAAGCAGAGATTTCTCTTGAAATTTTGCCTGAGGACTTTAAAACGCTTTTTGAGATGCTTTCAAAAAGGCAGAAGGATTTGCCGCATCTTGGAAAAGAAAACTTTTTAAATTCAATAGTAAACAAAAGAATTGGTTTTGAAATAACGAAAAAATGCGATAGCATAAAGGAAATGGCATCAACTCTTAAAAACTGGAAATTCCGCGTTGCTGGAACTATGGGCTTTAAAAACGCACAGGTTACTGCAGGGGGAATAAGCTGCGGCGAGGTTTGTGAGAAAACAATGATGTCGAAAAAAGTTAAAGGACTTTATTTTGCAGGCGAAATGCTTGATGTTGACGGCGATTGCGGAGGATACAACCTTCAATTTGCCTTAAGTTCGGGCATTTTGGCAGGCATGAGTGCGGCTGATGAAAGGAATAAATAGATGTTTCTTTTAAAAGATATAAAGCTTACCCTCACGGAGAGTGAAGATGCCCTTTTTGAAAAAGCGGCAAAAAACCTTTCGTGCAGGAGAGAAGATATTCTTGAAATTAAAATCATTAAAAAATCAATAGATGCAAGGCGTGAGCCTTTATATGTTTATTCCGTTGCCGCAAAGGTTTCATCTTCTGCGAGGGTAAAGGGAGAAAAATATATTGAAGCTCCTTCTGTAAAAGTTAAAAAGGCAGTTTTCAAAAAGAGACCCGTAATTATAGGATTTGGTCCTGCGGGGATATTTGCAGCATATTTTCTTTCGAAGGCAGGGGCAAGGCCAATAGTTATTGAAATGGGCAAAGATGCTGACAAGAGGGCAGAGGACATAAAGGCTTTCAGGCTTGGTGCTCCGCTGAATGCACGAAGCAACATTTGTTTTGGCGAGGGCGGTGCAGGAACTTTTTCTGACGGAAAGCTCACAACGGGAATTGGAAGTGCTTATGTAAAAGAGGTTTTGAAAATTTTCGCAGAGCACGGAGCACCTGAAGATATTTTATACACTCAAAAGCCTCATGTTGGAAGTGATGTTTTACCGCTTGTAATTAAGAATATCAGGAAAAGCATAATAAAAATGGGCGGAGAAGTTCATTTTGAGGAAAAGTTTCTCTCTTTCAAGACATTTAAAGGAGAGATTTGTGCGGCGGTTACGGACAAGGGTGAATACGAAACTGACACTCTGTTGCTTTCTGTAGGGCACAGTGCGAGAGACATTTTTCAAATGCTTTATCAAAGCGGAGTTTTAATGGAGGCAAAGCCGTTTTCTGTTGGTGCGAGAATTGAGCATAAGCAAAAGGATATATCCTTTTCGCAGTATGGAAAAAACTATCATCTTTTACCAAGTGCAGAATACAAGTTATCCGTTCACAGGGGCGGAGCATCGGTTTATACATTTTGCATGTGTCCCGGAGGATATGTTGTAAATTCATCATCGGAAAAGGGCGAGGTTGTTACAAACGGATACAGTCTTCGTGCCCGTGACGGTGAAAATGCAAACAGTGCTATTTTAGTGGCAGTATCGCCGCAAAGCTATGGGCTTGGTGCTATGGCGGGAATTGCTTTCCAAAAAGGCATTGAGAAAAGTGCCTATGAGATGAGTGCATCTTACAAAGCACCATGTCAACTTGTGGGGGACTTTTTAAAGAAAAAGCCATCGCGGTCACTTGGAGACATTGGGCCAACTTATGACAAAGGGGTAATGATGGGGGATATTTCCTGTTGCCTGCCATCTTTTATTACTGAGGCGATGCGTGAAGGAATAAGAGCATTTGCTGACAAAATAAAAGGCTTTGACAGATACGATGCAGTTTTAACTGCACCTGAAACGAGAAGCTCGTCACCCGTTAAGATTTTAAGGGGTGAGGACATGCAATGCAATATAAAAGGCATTTATCCGATAGGTGAGGGAAGCGGGTATGCAGGCGGTATAACGTCTTCCGCGGTTGACGGGATAAATGCGGCACTTAAGATAATTGAAAGGAACGAAAAATAATGGAACAACTTATTGGATTTCCGCTTTCGATAGTGGTTATACTGGCATTTTGCCTTATGTGGCTTAATTTACATCCTGAAAGCTCGCTTGCAAGGGGAATTGCATATCTTGCAGGAGTTATGCTTATTGTAAATGTAGGGTTTCTTTTAAACATACCCGTAATAGCATACACAGGTTCTGCAACGCTTATGTACCTTATGTTTGCGCTTACGTTTTTATCGGCATTTCTGCTGTTTTTAAAGGGCATCAATGTTCTTTCAACAAAGCTCTTTTTTATCCTGCTTATAGGGGCAATTATTCTTTTTGTGGCAATTATGGCAATTATTCTGGTAGTTTTATTCTGAGGTAAAATATGATAGATTCACACGCACATTATAACGACAAAGCATTTGATGATGACCGTTTCGGGTTGCTTTCGTCACTTCCCCAAAACGGAGTGGAGAAGGTAATAAATGTAAGCGACTGCATTGATAGTATGAATGAGTGCATTTCCCTTGCGGAAAAATTTCCGCATGTTTATGCAACTGTTGGCGTTCATCCTTATGACGGACCAACTTTGACGGAAAGCGACTATGTGAAAATAAAAAATGCGGCACTTTCATCTGAAAAGGTTGTTGCAATAGGGGAAATAGGACTTGATTACCATTATCCTGATGTTTCGAAGGAAGGACAGAAAAATGCATTTAAAAGGCAAATTCAAATTGCAAAAGAAGTAAACCTTCCCATTGTAATTCACGAGAGGGATGCATGCAAGGACACACTTGACATACTTAAATGTGAAAATGTAAAAGACATGTCAGCCGTTATGCACTGTTTTAGCGGAAGCGTTGAAACACTAAAAATCATTTTAGATATGGGGCTTTACATTTCGCTCGGCGGTGTGGTAACATTTAAAAATGCGGCAAAAACCATAGAAGCCACAAAATATGTTCCGCTTGATAGGCTTATGCTTGAAACAGATGCACCATATCTTGCCCCGACTCCGTACAGAGGAAAACGAAATGACTCGACGCTGATGCACTTAACTGCCGAAAAAATTGCAGAAGTTAAAGGAATTAGTTTTGAGGAAGTTGAGATAGCAACAAGTGAAAATGCAAGGGGATTTTTTGGGTTATGATAGGTGCGAAGAGAAAATAGTGCCAAACGGACAAACTGCGACGAAGTTGTATTTGTATACCACGATGGGGCAGTTTGTTCGTAGCAAAAAGTAATATAATAAAAACCATCCGTAAGCAATATACGGATGGTTTCTTTAAATATGTTAAACAAAATGTGGCACAAGTGATACTGAAAAGATAAATTTACTTTTTGCGTTCGGTGTTGTTTTATCAAGCACGTTAGCTGATTTTAGTTCCGTTTGGCATGTCTTTATCAATTGTAAGTACGGCTAAATCCTTTTTAGAGGACGCTGCAAGCACCATACCTTCTGACAAAATTCCGCGAAGTTTTACGGGTTTAAGATTTGTAACAACGGGAACTTTTTTGCCGACAAATTCTTCGGGTGCATAAGTTTTTGCAATACCTGATACGACCTGAATTACTTTATCTCCGATATCAATTTTTGAAACGAGAAGTTTATCGGAGTCTTCTGCTTTTTTACATTCGAGCACTTCGCCAACTTTGATTTCCAGTTTTGCAAAATCATCAATAGAAATATAATTTTCTTCCTTTACTTCCTCTTTTGGTTCTTCTGCTTTTTTAAGTGCTTCGAAAAACTTTGCTTCATCAATTCTCTGGAAGAGAGGAGTGGCTTCGCCTACTTGATTGTTTATGGGGTATGCGCCGAACTTTTCGATGCTTTCTATTGTATTTAAGTCACAGTTTATCTGTTTTAAGATGTTTTCTGATGTTTCCGGCATCATGGGTGCGAGCATAACTGCGATAAATCTAATGCTTTCAACAAGGTTATAAAGAACTGTGCCAAGCCTTTCTTTTTGCTCTTCATCTTTTGCCAATGCCCAAGGAGCAGTTTCGTCAATATATTTATTTGAACGTTTTCCAAGTGAGATAACTGCATCGGCAGCATCTGCAAGGCGGAAAGAATTCATTTTTTCTTTATAATCGGAAACTGTCTTTACCGCAAAATCTGAAAGTTCGCTGTCAAGTGCATCGGCTTTGGAGGGAGCAGGAACCACTCCGCCAAAATATTTTTTAACCATTGCAACTGTTCTGTTTACAAGGTTGCCGAGATTATTGGCAAGGTCAGAGTTATATCTTGCAATAATATTTTCGTATGAAATTGTACCATCCTGTGCATAAGGCATTTCGCTTAAAAGATAATATCTTACTGCGTCAACACCAAACTGCGCTGCAAGGTCATCAGCATAAAGCACGTTGCCCCTTGATTTACTCATTTTATCCATTCCTGACAAAAGCCATGGATGACCGAAAATCTGTTTTGGAAGTGGCTCACCGAGTGCCATAAGCATAATCGGCCAGTAGATTGTATGGAAACGAAGAATATCTTTTCCTATGATATGAACATCGCATGGCCAATATTTTTTATAAAGGTCACTGCTTCCATCGGGTGAGTAGCCAAGCGCTGTAATATAGTTTGAAAGTGCGTCTATCCACACATAAATTACGTGTTTATCATCAAAGTCAACGGGAACGCCCCAGTTAAATGATGTTCTCGATACGCACAAATCCTGAAGTCCCGGTTTTAAGAAGTTGTTTACCATTTCCTTTTTGCGGCTTTCAGGCATGATGAAATCGGGGTTTTTCTCGATGTGTTCCATCAAGCGGTTCTGATATTTGCTCATTTTGAAAAAGTATGCTTCTTCTTTTGTTTTCTTAACAGGTCTGCCACAGTCGGGACAACAACCGTCAACGAGTTGGGTTTCTGTAAAGAAACTTTCGCAGGGAACGCAGTAAAGTCCCTCATATTCGCCTTTATAAATATCTCCCTGCTCGTAAAGTTTTTTGAAAATCTTTTTAACCGCTTCAACGTGGTAATCATCAGTAGTTCTGATAAATTTATTATAGTCAGCACCCATCAAATTCCATATATCTTTGATTTCGCCTGCGATTTTATCAACATATTTCTGGGGAGTGATGCCTTCACTTTCTGCAATTTCCTGAATTTTCTGTCCATGTTCATCGGTACCTGTAAGGAAGAAAACATCGTATCCCATCATTTTTTTAAATCTCGCAATAGCATCTGTCAAAACAACCTCATAGGTGTTTCCGATATGAGGTTTACGTGAAGTATATGCTATGGCGGTTGTTATATAAAATTTTACTTTTTCGCTCATTTTATTACCTCTTTTCTCGAAAATTTTACTTATAAAAGCTATTTTATCATTATTTTACAAAATATTCAAGTTATATTTTAATATTTACCCATTTATTTGATTTGAAACGGAAATATGAGCATGTATACTTTGTTATGCCGTCACTGGCAATTCCGAGCCATATGCCAATAATTCCAAGACCTAATGTGTATCCGCAGATATAGGAAACAGCAGTTCTTACGAAGGTGGTGGAAACGGATGCTACTACTGCGGTAAAGAGTGTGTCACCCGCACCGCGCAGGCATCCCATATAAACTATTTGTCTTATCTGGAACAAAACTACTAAAATTATCATATACACAAGTTTTTTGCCTATTTCAATAATTTCCGTTTCTTTAAAGAACAGGGACATTATCCATTCGGCACTGAGTGCAAAGAAAATAGCCATTATAATTGTTATAAGAAGTCCTATAAACTGGCATGACCTCGCATAGCTTTTTGCGTTATCGGGATTTTTTTCACCAAGGCTTTTGCCAACAAGTGCAACTGCGGCTGACTGAAGTCCGTCACCAAAAGCAAATGAAAGGCTTAAAATATTCATTGAAACCTGATGTGCCGCCATGGCATAAGTGCCCTGATTTGCCGCCATTATGGCAGTTGCCATGAAGCCTACACGCATTAAAATCTGTTCAAAGAACACACCATATCCTATTTTAATAATGGCTTTAATGCATGAGAAGGTTGCATTTATTTTATTTTTGATTACAAACACAAAGCTTACAAAGCATTTATTATGGGAAACTGACATTACACTCATGATTGACGAAACAACAGTTCCAAGTACGGTTGCAAGAGCCGCACCTTTAATTCCTAAAGCGGGAAAACCAAAGTTTCCTCCGATGAGCAGGTAGTTTAATATGACATTTACACCATTTGAAACAAGGTTTGTACGCATTGTGATTTTTGTGTTACCTATACCTCGCTGTGCGGAGTTTATGCACATCTGAATGCAGTTAAAAATCATGCCTCCCATAATAATCCGATAATATGTAACGGCATCAGCGTGTGTTTCCGCGGTTGCACCGCAAAAAGAAATAATCTGCGGAGCAAAGAAAACGCATAAAGCCGAGATTACCACCGCAAGTGCAAGTGTAATCCAAAAAGATGTAATCAAAACGGAGTTTGCGCCTTTGCGGTCTTTTTCGCCATATCGTCTTGCAACGAGGGCGGAAACTGATACATTAAGTGCAAAAAAGACAGCAAGTCCCATAAATTTCGGCTGTGTTGTAATTCCTACCGCCGCAACTGCTTCAGCCCCCAGTGAACTTACCATAAGAGAGTCCACAAGACCTGCAAGGCATACGAAAAAAGATTCCACCATAGATGGCACACCTATTTTCATTGCCGTGGAAATATACTCCTTGTTTTGTTTTAGAAATTTCATATGTACATCTCTTTTCGTTAAAGTATTTTTCCTATTAAAAAGCTATCAGTTTTAAACATTATTTTGCAAAATGCCTCATCTTTGATGAGATTATAAAGTTTTTCTGCACTAAAAGTGCCCTCTGTCACGGTGTTTTCTCCGTTCGCTACATAGCCGACTGTTCCAAGCGATGGAAGAGAAGCTGATATTGCGCATGGATCAAACGGGTTTTGGGGTTCCTTTGAAAGTTTTAAAATCATTCCTGTTTTAAGTTTCGAAGAGCCAAAGTGATGTCGCATACCTGTTATCGTAACAAAAACATCTTCCATTTTAATCACCCAGACAATTTTAACATAAACTTCAAATAATTTCAACAAAATAATATGTATATTGGAATAATTTTATGAAAATGCATAAATTATGTAAAAACTCTTGACTTTTGGGCATAATATGATAAAATAATATGCAGTGTTAATAAATTAACAAGCAAACAAAAAGGAGAGATTAAAATGCCACTTGTAACATCTACTGAAATGTTCAAAAAAGCTTACGAAGGAGGATACGCTATCGGTGCTTTCAATGTTAACAACATGGAAATCGTTCAGGGTATCACAGAAGCTGCTAAAGAGGAAAATGCTCCTCTCATTTTGCAGGTTTCATCCGGTGCTCGTAAGTACGCAAATCACACATATCTTATGAAGCTTATCGAAGCTGCTATCATAGAAACAGACCTTCCTATCTGTGTTCATCTTGACCACGGCGATACTTTTGAGCTTTGTAAATCATGTATCGACGGCGGATTTACTTCAGTTATGATCGACGGTTCACACCATAGCTTTGAAGACAACGTTGCTCTTACAAAACAGGTTGTTGAATATGCACATGCTCACGGCGTTGTTGTAGAAGGTGAGCTTGGCAGACTTGAAGGTGTTGAAGATGACGTTAAGGTTGCTGCAGGTGAAGGTTCCTACACAGACCCAGACCAGGTTCAGGAATTCGTTGAAAGAACAGGTGTTGATTCACTCGCTATCTCCATCGGTACAAGCCATGGTGCTTACAAATTCAAACCAGGTCAGAAACCACAGCTCCGTTTCGATATTCTTGAAGAAGTTTCAAAGAGACTTCCTGGATTCCCGATTGTTCTTCACGGTGCTTCTTCCGTTATTCCTGAATACGTTGAAATGATTAATGCCAACGGCGGTAAAATGCCTGATGCCATTGGTATTCCTGAGGATATGCTCCGTCAGGCAGCTAAAATGGCTGTTTGCAAAATCAACATTGACTCTGACCTTCGTCTTGCAATGACAGGTTCAATAAGACAGTACTTCATGGAACATCCTGACCACTTTGACCCACGTCAGTACCTCAAACCTGCAAGAGCTAACATTAAAGACCTTGTTAAGAGAAAACTCGTTAATGTTCTCGGTTGCAACGGCAAAGCATAATTAAACTTAAAAAAACATTCGCCTTGCGCGAATGTTTTTTGATTATATATGCATATAATTTAAAAAGTAACCAATTATTTACAATAAAAATTTTATAAAAGCAGAAAAAAGTATAATAAAAAAATTAGAAAATTTAGCTAAAATTTTTTAAAGGAAAAATTTTTTGGAGAAAAATGTTGCAATTTGACTGATTTTTTGGTAAAATCTTATATATAGTTGTAAAAAGTTAAAGGAGTGACTTTAAATGGCATACGTACAGGAAGTACTGGAAAACTTAAAAAAGAAAAATGCAAATGAGCCCGAATTTATTCAGGCGGTAACAGAAGTGCTTGAATCTATTGAGCCCGTTCTGGAGAAAAACCCACAATACGAAAAAGCAGGTTTGCTTGAAAGACTCGTAGAGCCTGAAAGACAAATCTGGTTCAGAGTTCCTTGGGTTGACGACAATGGCAAAGTTCAGGTAAACAGAGGTTTTAGAATTCAGTTTAACAGCGCAATCGGACCTTACAAGGGCGGACTTCGTTTTGCTCCAAATGTATATTCCGGTATCATTAAATTCCTCGGTTTTGAACAGATATTCAAAAATAGCCTTACAGGCCTTCCAATCGGCGGTGGTAAGGGTGGTGCAGACTTTGACCCCAATGGCAAGAGTGATGCTGAAATCATGAGATTTTGCCAGAGCTTTATGACAGAGCTTTACCGTCACATTGGTGCTGAAACTGATGTTCCTGCAGGTGACCTTGGTGTTGGTGCAAGAGAAATCGGTTACATGTTCGGTCAGTA
>JAZOQG010000055.1:0-9765 GCA_045656005.1 Clostridia bacterium | reverse complement strand
TCACAGGTAAAGGTCTTTCATACGGCGGTCTCAACGGAAGAACAGAAGCTACAGGCTATGGTATCGTATTCTTTGCAAGAGAAATGCTCAAGCATTTCGGTGAAGAACTCCGTGGCAAGGAAGTTGTAGTTTCCGGTTTTGGTAACGTTTCCTGGGGAACAGTTAGAAAACTCAACCAGCTTGGTGCAAAGGTTATCACAATTTCAGGTCCCGATGGTTACATATATGACCCAGACGGCGTAACAGCAGGCGAAAAAGAAGACTTTATGTTAGAGCTTCGTGCGTCTGGCAAAAACATCTGCTCACCTTACGCTGAAAAGTTCCCGAATGCTAAATTCTTCCCGGGTGAAAAACCATGGGGTGTTAAAGCTGATTTGTACATTCCTTGTGCAACACAGAATGAAATCACAATGAAAGAAGCAGAAATGATGGTTAAAAATGGTTGTAAGTTCCTTTGCGAAGGTTCAAACATGCCTACCACAAATGATGCTATGGCATATCTTGCAGAAAACGGCGTTGTAATAGGTCCTTCAAAAGCTGCAAACGCAGGCGGTGTTGCTTGCTCATGTATCGAAATGGGACAAAACGCAGGTCACACAGTATTCTCACCAGACCAGGTTTATGCACAGCTTGAAAACATTATGGTTAACATTCATGACAGTGCTGCTGCTGCATCAGAAGAATTTGGTCTTGGATATAACCTTGTTGCAGGTGCTAACATTGCAGGATTTAAGAAGGTTGCAGAGGCTATGATGGCACAGGGAATCTGCTGATTTACGGTCTGATAAAACAACATTGAACGCAAAAGAAGTAAATTGAATTTATTAAATGTTGTTTGTGTTATGTTTATTAAAAAACCATTCGCTAATACAGCGAATGGTTTTTTCTTTATGTCATTGTATTAGTCAAAATTACAAAATTCTGTAATGATATATTGACGTTCATATCGGAGTATGATATTATAGTGTTGCGATTATTATTTAAGGAGGACTTTCAGATGAAAAAAAGGTTACAGGGATTAATTGCAGGATTATTAATCGGCTCTATAGTTACAGGTGGAGTACTTGCGTCAACAGGTTCAAATATTGTTGAGATTTTTTTTGACAATATAAAGGTTTATAAAGATAATGAGCTATGCGAATTGAAAGATGCAAACGGAAACAGTATTGAACCGTTTATTTATAACAACACAACCTATCTACCCGTGCGTGCTACTGCCTCCTTGGCGGACATGCAGGTAAATTGGGATGGTGATACCAAAAGCGTTTATTTGTGGGACGAGCAAAGCCAAGGTCAGAATTACTTAATAGAAGAATGTGGGTTGTTAGAAACAAAGGGCACATGCAAGGAATATTATGCAAGCAATGGCGAGAGCTTTCTTATGTCGGGCAAAAAGTATACTAATGGTATTGTAATGGAAAGCTATAACTCTTCGGCAGCATACGCAATTGATACCAGTAACTGGATTGTTGAGTGCGTGGTTGGACATGCAGGTTATGAAAATTTAAGTAAATCTGTTTCTTTTTTTATTAATGGATTACAGATAAAAGAAGTAAAGCTCTGGCCGGGCGATGCTCCCGTTAAAGTACGTTTTCCTGTTTCCGACGCCAACTATCTGGATATTGTAGTTAATGGAACCGGTCATATTGGTATAGCAAATATAACGGTTGAATAATCAGGCTTTATGCAACAGAGGGAATAATTCAATTATAAAAGGCAGAAACGAGACTAATCTTTTCTGCCTTTTGGTTTTTCAAGTTCTGTCAATTAAATACATCTTATCAAGCCAATTATGATAAATCTTTATTTTTTCAAGATTTTCTTTATCGCTGACATATCGTTTCGAATAGTAGTAGTCAACGGAAAGGTTATTGTTTTCGAGCAAGTTTTGATCCAGAAGTGTATTTTTAAGATGTGAAACAGTTCCCCGCATACCGCCTATAAATTCTATTCCGCTTGGTAATACATCGCATAGTGCCTCTTTAAAATAATTAAAGTGTGTGCAACCGAGAACTATATGTGAGTATTCTGAAAGGTTATATCCAGAAAGCTCATTTTGGAGATACTCTCTTACCTTAGGAGAATTAAACTCCATATTTTCTGCAAAGTTTACAAGTCGCGGAAGGGGAAGAAGGTCGCAAAATTTCTCTCCATCGATTTCTTCTATAAGATTTTTGAGTTTTTCACCTTTTACTGTAAGAGGTGTTGCAGTTACCAAAACCTTTTTTTCTGTACCTGACAAAACTGCAGGCTTTACTGCAGGCTCCATTCCGAGTATCGGAACAGAAAACTTTTCGCGCAGATATTTTATAGAGACACTTGTTGCCGTGTTGCAGGCAATGACAATTGCTTTTACACCTTTATCTACCATAAACGAAACTGCTTCATCAGCAAAGGAAAGTATTTCTTCTTTTGTTTTTGTTCCGTAGGGGACATTATCCGTATCGGCAAAATAAAGATATTCTTCATTTGGCAAAACACGCATCGCATGATTTAAAACAGAAAGTCCGCCTATGCCGCTGTCGTAAAAAGCAATTTTCATATGCCTCACCCTTTGATTATTTTTTCTTTTTAAGTCTTATATCTGCTCGGAGTATTTTCTTTCTTATTCGAAGTGATGTTGGAGTTACTTCAAGAAGTTCATCATCACCTATAAAGTCTATGCACTGCTCAAGGCTCATATTTCTGGGAGGTGTGAGACGGAGCGCCTCATCGCTTCCTGATGCACGCATGTTTGTTGCCTGCTTTCTTTTACAAACATTTACAACGATATCCTCAAGCCTTGCATTTTCGCCTACAACCATGCCTTCATAAACCTTATCGCCAGGTTTTATAAACATGGTACCACGTTCTTGAGCTCCGAAAATCCCGTAGGAAACTGCTTCACCTTCTTCAAATGCAACGAGGGAACCGCGGGAACGGGTTGGAATATCACCTTTATATGGCTCATAGGAGTCAAAAACATGATTTATAACACATGTACCTCTTGTTTCTGTTAAAAGCTTATCACGGTAGCCTACAAGACCTCTTGCGGGAATTTTAAATTCAAGACGTGTAAATCCGCCTGCTGCAGGTGTCATATTGAGAAGCTCTGCTTTTCTTATGCCGACACCTTCCATAACTGCACCTGTATATTCATCAGGTACGTCAATTGTAAGATGCTCAATAGGCTCGCAAATTATACCATCAATCGTTTTATTAATTACAACCGGTTTTGAAACCTGAAATTCATATCCTTCACGGCGCATGTTTTCAATAAGAACCGAAAGATGCAGTTCGCCTCTTCCGGAAACTGTAAAGGCTTCTGTTGAGTCTGTATCCTGCACGTCAAGAGAGATGTTTGAAAGAAGCTCTTTATAAAGCCTGTCACGAAGGTGACGGCTTGTTACGTAATCGCCATCTTTTCCTGCAAAGGGACTATCATTTACGCTGAAAGTCATGGAAAGAACAGGACGGTCTATTTCAACAAAGGGAAGTGCCTCGGGGGCAGCAGGAGAACAAATAGTTTCACCTATATTTATATCGGGAAGACCTGAAAGTGCCACGATGTCACCAACAGATGCACTTTCTGTTACCGCTTTGCCAAGGTTTTCATATGTGTAAAGTTTTGTGATTTTGCCGTTGCCGAAAGTGCCGTCAGTCTTGCAGACTGTTACGGGCATATTAAGTTTTACGCTTCCTCTCTCAATTTTACCTATGGCAATTCTTCCTGTGTATTCATCATAGTCTATATTCGATACCAGCATCTGAAACTCACCGTATTCCTCGCCTTTCGGACATGGAATGGTTTCAACAATAAGGTCTAAAAGGGGAGTGAGGTTCCCTTCTCTCGCATCGGGATTTATTGATGCATATCCTTCTCTTGCAGATGCGTAAACAACGGGAGAGTCAAGCTGTTCATCTGTTGCATCAAGGTCAATCAAAAGCTCCAAAACCTCATCAATAACTTCATAGGGTCTTGCGTTTGGTCTGTCAATTTTATTTACTACAACAATAGGCTTTAAATTAAGTGCCAAAGCCTTTTTAAGAACAAATCTTGTCTGCGGCATACATCCTTCGAAGGCATCAACCAGAAGCAGGATACCGTCTGCCATTTTAAGACTTCTTTCAACCTCTCCGCCAAAATCTGCGTGACCGGGGGTGTCAACAATGTTTATTTTTGTGTCGCCGTACATGAGAGAAGTGTTTTTTGCAAGGATTGTAATACCCCTCTCTTTTTCTATGTCACCCGAATCCATAACTCTTTCTTCAATTTGCTCATTCTCACGATATACACCGCTTTCCTTGAGCATTGCGTCAACCAAAGTTGTTTTTCCGTGGTCAACGTGGGCAACTATTGCAATATTTCTTATGTTTTCTTTTTTCATATTATTTATCAAAGCCTTTCTATAGCCGAAAGAGAGTAATCCGAACTCGATTTTCAAAGGCGGATTTCCGCTTTCGCTGTGTTAAAATACTCGGAAATACACAAAAGTATTCCCTGCGTTTTTGCCTTGCGCAACCAAAAATCCGCTCTCTGAAAATTCTATGACTCCAAACGGATGAGATTTTGAGTAGATTTTGGTGCGGAAGATGAAGCAAGGCTTTGTGCCTTGCAAAGATGACAAACCGAAAGATGCCGAACTCTCGCCGTTTGGAGCGGGTTTGGATTACTCTCTTTCGGCTCATAACTCAACACTTTATTTTACATCCTGAAGAAAAAAATGTCAATATTTTTAAATAAATTTGTATTATTTATCTTTTGCATATTGACACAAATCATGAAATGAATTATAATGTTAATATGTAACAAAACGTTGTAAAAAAATCACATCGGCAATAAATTTTGAAAGGAATGAAAAAAATTGCTTAAAAAATATGAAGATATTATGTCAGGAATCAAAAGCTTTGCAGAGGCAAAACCTGATTTTTCAGAGTGCGGATTTGATAAAGAAAAGGCTGTAAAAATAGCCCCTGCCATAAGAATGATGCTTATGGAAAGCGGAAAGAGCATAGTTTCTTTCGCCTGCAACAGAGCGGTGCTTTCAGCAGCAACCAAGGAAGGCTTTGCAGAAATAGAAAAGGCTTATGAGGATGACAGCCTTTTATATATGAAGGATTGCTGTCTTTATGTTCCCGCTGCCGAAGATTTGGAAGAACAATATGAAATATTGGAAAAAGCTATAAAGGGTTATAAAGAAAAGAACTTTAAAAATCCACGTATTATATTAGTAGAAAATCTGGGCGTTTTTGCAGCAGGAAAAACAAAGAAGGATGCCGATATGGCAATGATGCTTTTTGAGGATTCTCTTAAAATAAGAGCCTGTGAAAAAGCAGTAAAAATGCCCGCAGAGCTTGTTGAGTTTTTGAAAAATTATGAGGCTGAAGATAAAAATGCAGGCGGAAAAATTATAATTGTAACAGGAAGTGCACAAGGCTTTGGTCAGGGCGTTGCCGAGGAGCTTTGCAAAGCAGGACACTACGTTGTAATTGCTGACATGAACGAGCAGGCTGCAATTAAAAATGCCGAAGCACTTTGCGGCGAGGTTGGCGCGGGTGCGGCAATTTCCGCGGCAGTTAACGTTACAAACAAAGAAAGCGTTAAAGCGATGTACGACAAAACAGTTTTAAGCTACGGCGGACTTGACACACTTATAAACAATGCGGGTATTGTTCGCTCGGGCTCACTTGAGGACATGACGGTGGAAACACTCGAATTTGTTACAAGTGTTAACTACACTGCATATTTTATTTGTGCAAAATTTGCATCGGCTATAATGAAAATACAAAATAAATTCTGCCCCGAATATCTTACTGATATTATTCAGATTAACTCAAAATCAGGGCTTGAAGGCAGTAACAAAAACTTTGCGTATGCAGGAAGTAAGTTCGGCGGTATAGGTCTTACACAGAGCTTTGCGATGGAGCTTGCACCATTTAATATAAAGGTAAATTCAATCTGTCCGGGTAATTTCCTTGACGGTCCTCTCTGGTGCGACCCTGAAAACGGTCTTTTCGTGCAGTACCTTAAAGCAGGAAAAGTACCTGGTGCTAAAACCGTTGAAGATGTTAAAAAGTTCTATGAATCCAAGGTTCCGATGAACAGAGGTTGCAGAGTAATAGACGTTGTAAGAGCAATAAATTACTGTATGGAGCAGGAATATGAAACAGGTCAGGCTATACCTGTAACCGGCGGACAGATAATGCTTAAATAAAGGAGAAAAACGTGGATTTATTAAATCACAGTAATGTAGAAACAAGACTTTCGGAGCTTGAAAGACTTATGAAAACTGCGTCTTTTACATCAAGCCCCGAAAACGTAAATAACCATATTCATACAACATACTCATTTTCACCATATTCACCTACAAAGGCAATTTACAAGGCATGCGAAAGCGGACTTGTAACAGCAGGTATTATGGACCATGACTCAGTTTCAGGCTGCGAGGAGTTTATAAAAGCAGGCGAAATTGCTTCTCTTCCTACTACAATAGGCTTTGAAACAAGAGTTGATTTTTCCGATACCTCTTTAAACGGAAGAAGAATAAATAATCCCGACCAAAATTCTGTGGCTTATGTTACGGTTCACGCAATTCCTCACAGAAACATTAAAAAGGCTGACGAGTTTTTGGCACCATATCGCGAAAAACGAAACATAAGAAACAGAAAAATGACCGCTCGTCTTTCGGAAATTACGGGGATTGAGCTTGATTTTGACCGTGACATTTATCCTATTTCAAATGCCAAAGAGGGCGGAAGCATTACAGAACGGCACATTCTCTATGCGCTTTCTCTTAAAATAGTTAAAAGCGGAGAAAATGTTGTAAGTTTTCTTAAAGACAGACTTTCTATAAATGCACCTGAAAGAATAGTACCTCTTTTAGAAGACAGGGAAAATCCGCATATTGCTTATGACCTTCTCGGAGTACTTAAAAGTGAGCTTGTAAAGGATTTTTATATTCCTGCAACAGACGAATGTCCCAAAGCAAAAGAACTCATAAAATTTGCGGCGGATATAAATGCTATTTCAGCTTATGCATATCTTGGAGATGTAGGAGTTTCTGTAACAGGTGACAAAAAAGCGCAGAAGTTTGAAGATGATTATCTTCCAGAACTTTTTGATGTAATAAAAGAACTTGGCTTTAATGCCGTGACATACATGCCTTCAAGAAATACTTTGGAGCAGTGTCACAGACTTAAGAAATTCTGCAAGGAAAACGGCTTTATGGAAATATCGGGCGAGGACATAAATTCACCAAGACAGAAATTTATCTGTGATGCACTTAAACTCCCAGAGTTTTCAAATCTTATTGACTCTACATGGGAACTTATCCGTCACGAAAAAGAAAACTGATAAAAATGTAAAAAAGTGTTGACTTTATCCAGGTTTTGTGTTAAAATATTTTAAGCCGCATGAATGTGGTCTGTTAAATGTGCGTTTGCACTACCTAAATTCAGCGAGTCCTAAAAAAGTGGGAGGTGTATTTAAGATGTATGCTATTATCGAAACAGGCGGAAAACAGTATAAGGTTTCCGAAGGTGATGTAGTTTTTGTTGAAAAGCTCGGTCTTGAAGCAGATGCTGCAGTTACATTTGACCGTGTTTTGGCAGTAGGCGGAGAGGGCGATGTTAAAGTAGGTGCTCCTTACGTTGAGGGTGCCAGCGTAACAGCTAAGGTTGAAAAGAACGGCAAAGATAAGAAAATTATCGTGTTCAAGTATAAACCTAAAAAAGGCTATCGCAGAAAACAGGGTCACCGTCAGCCTTACACAAAAGTTGTAATCGAAAAGATTAACGCGTAATTATGACAGAAATTGTATTAAAAAAAGTAAACGGAATAATTGTTTGGGGCAAGGTAAAGGGTCACAGCGGTTATGCCGAAGAGGGAAGCGACATTGTTTGCGCTGCCATATCCTCGGTGCTGTGGTGTACACTAAACGGGCTTGAGAGTTTTTTGGGGGATAAAATAAAAGTTTCTCAAAAGGAAGCTGATGTTTCCTTTGAAATAGAAAGGCTTTCAGGCGAAGAAAGAATAAAGGCAGATGTCTTGCTTTCTTCAATGGATATGTTCTTCACCGAGCTTTCAGGGCAGTATTCCGCGTTTATCTCAAAATCGGAGGTGTAAAACTATGTTTATGCTCAATATCCAGTTATTTGCACATAAAAAGGGTGTTGGTAGCACCAAGAACGGACGTGACAGTGAAAGCAAACGTCTCGGCGTTAAGAAAAGCGATGGTCAGTCTGTTTTGGCAGGAAACATTCTTGTAAGACAGAGAGGTACAAAAATCCATCCCGGTATCAATGTTGGTAAGGGTAGCGATGACACTTTGTTTGCGCTTGTTGAAGGTAAAGTTAAATATGAGCGCGTAGGCAAGAATAAAAAACAGGTTAGCGTATATGCTAGCTAATTAAGCTTTAAAAGGGCTGTGACGAAAATTGTTGTCACAGCCTTTTTTAAAAGAATGTTGTTAATGAGGTAAATATATGTTTGTTGATGTTGCAGAAATATCCCTTTGCGCAGGAAAGGGAGGAAACGGTCTTGTTTCATTCAGAAGAGAAAAGTATGTGCCAGCAGGCGGTCCCGACGGGGGCGACGGCGGAAATGGCGGAAACATAGTTTTTGAAACCGATTCTTCTTTGACTACGCTGATGGATTTCAGATATAAAAAAACATACAAGGCTCCCATAGGCGAAGACGGAAAAGCCTTAAACTGCAGTGGCAGAGACGGGCGCGACCTTGTTATTAAAGTTCCGGAAGGTACTATTATAAGAGATAAAGAAACAGGTAAAATTTTAGCTGATATGACAGGTGAAGGCAAAAAATTTATTGCCGCAAAAGGTGGCAGCGGCGGCTGGGGAAACCGTCATTTTGCAACGCCTACCCGTCAGGCACCAAAATTTGCAAAACCGGGACTTCCAGGGCAGGAAAGAGTTGTTTTGCTCGAACTTAAGCTCCTTGCAGATGTAGGACTTGTAGGCTTTCCAAATGTTGGGAAAAGCTCACTTTTAGCAAAGGTTAGTCAGGCAAGACCGAAAATTGCAAATTATCATTTTACAACCTTGCAACCGAATTTAGGTGTAGTGTCACATCTTGACACTTCCTTTGTGCTTGCGGATATTCCCGGAATTATAGAAGGTGCATCAGAGGGACTCGGAAGAGGTGTTGACTTTTTAAGACATGTTGAGAGAACAAGAGTGCTTTTGCATGTTGTTGACATTTCATCGAGCGAAGGCAGAAATCCTTTGGAAGATTTTACTGTTATCTGCAAAGAAATGGAAGAATTTAGTCCCGAACTTCTTTTGCGCAAACAAATTGTTGTCGGAAACAAAAAGGACATCGTGTTTGACGAGGATGCAAGGGCTGAATTTGCCGAGTTTGTGTTAAGCTCAGGCTACAGCTATTTTGAAATAAGCGCTGCAACGGGCGAAGGTGTAAAGGAACTTTTGGACTGCGTTGTTGAAACCCTGCAGAAAATCCCGCCCCTTCCTCTTTATCAGAGCGAAATTTCGATTGATGAAGAAGAAAAAATTGATTACATGGAATACGATATCAAAGCCGAGGGCGATGTTTATGAGGTTTACGGTCCTTTTGTGGACAGACTTATTGCAGGTGTTAATTTCGGTGATGACGAATCCGTTTCCTACTTCCACAGAAGTATCAAAAAACGCGGTGTAATTGAAAAACTTGAGGAAATGGGAATCAAAGAGGGCGACACAGTTAAATTTGGCGATATAGAATTCGATTTTGTTTACTGATATGAAAAAAATAGGGTTTCTTGGGGGGAC
>JAZOQG010000054.1:0-33368 GCA_045656005.1 Clostridia bacterium | reverse complement strand
AAAGAAAGAAAAGAAAGCATTATAAAAATTTTTGAGGGGTGATTTTATGACAAAGCCTTATATGACAGATGAGGGCTACAGAGCCTACAGAAGTACCTTGCAGTTGCTTACAATAAAAGCTTTGAAAGAGATTTTTCCGTTCTTTAATATCAATGTGCATCAGTCTGTAAACAGGGCTACTTATATTGAAATTGAAAATGGAAAGATCCAAAACGAGGACATAGAAAAAATAAAATCACTCATGAAAAAATATATTGACAATGATATATTTTTGCCTTTAAAAAATGTAAAAAAAGAAGAGGCGGAAAAAATTCTTTCAAAAAAACCTTGTTCGCTTCATGGGGATAAGGTGCACTTTACTCCAAGAGCGGAAATAACTATTTATGAAGACGAAAATTGTGCACAGGCAGTTTATGACAAAATTTTAGAAAGAGCAGGAAAAGTGTGCGAATTTGATATCAATCTTTTTGAAAAAGGACTTCTTCTTCGCTACCCTCACCCAAATTACAACGGACATTTTCCGCCTTATGTTATGGGTAAAAAGATAATAAAAACTATCGAAGAATATCGTGACTGGAACGATATGATTGGCATTACAAACGTTTATGAACTGAACGAGCAGATAGAAAAAGGCAAGGTAAAAGAGGTTATAAACATTGCCGAGATTATGCATGAGAAAAATATTTCAAAAATTGCGGACGAGATAAAAAATGATATAAAAAACAAAAAGATAATTTTGGTGTCAGGTCCATCGTCTTCAGGCAAAACAACCTTTTCAAACAGACTCATGCTGAATTTAAAGGTAAATGGAATAAAGCCTGAGATTATATCTCTCGACGATTATTTTATTGATGCACATCTTTCGCCTTTAGACGAAGATGGAAAGCCGAATTTTGAAGACATTGATTCTCTTGATGTTAAAAAGTTTGTAAAAGATATAAATGCTCTTGTAAAAGGCGAAGAAATAGATGTTCCTGCATTTGATTTCAAAACAGGGAAAAGCATACCAAATGTCAGAAAAATGCGTCTTTTGGATGAAAGTGTTGTAATAGTTGAGGGTATCCATGCTTTAAATGAAAAGCTCTGCGAGGGAGTTTCAAAGAAAAATTTATACAAGGTATATTGCAGTGCTTTAACTTCGCTTTGCTTTGACAACGGAAATCCCATTTCCCCGACAGACACAAGGCTTCTCAGAAGAATTATAAGGGACAACAATTTCCGCAGCTGCCCTGCTGACAGAACGCTCGAAATGTGGAAAAGCGTTACAAGGGGAGAAGTTAAAAATATTTTTCCCTATGAGAATAATATTGATGTAATCTTTAATTCTTCAACTGTTTATGAATTCTCGGTTTACAGAAAAATTTGCGAGCCGCTTTTACTTGAAGCGGTAAGAAAAACAGGCGGGAGCCGTCTTACAGAAAGGCTTTTGGACCTTTTGTCATACTTTCAGCCACTTGATGATAAATATATTCCGCCAATGTCCATTATGCGTGAGTTTATAGGCGGAAGTTCCATAAGCTACTGATGGAGGTATATTATGAAAACAAAGACAAAATTTGTCTGCAGTGAGTGTGGGCATGAGGAGAGTAAATGGCTCGGGAAATGTCCAGAATGTAATAACTGGAATACATTTTTAGAAGAAATTATAGCACCTGCTACGGTAAAAATAAAATCGGCAGACATATTTTCAGATAATCCCCCGAGCCTTATCGGCGATATATCAGCAGATGATGAGGCGAGGATAAATACGGGAGTCGGGGAGCTTGACCTTGTAATGGGCGGGGGAGTTGTGCCCTCGTCACTTACACTTGTAGGCGGTGAGCCCGGAATCGGAAAATCAACCCTTCTTCTGCAGATTTGCAGTGCACTTTGCACGAAGGGCAATGTTTTATATATTTCGGGAGAGGAATCACCGCGTCAGCTGAAACTTCGTGCGGACAGACTCGGTGTTTTAAACGATAACCTTTATATCCTTGGTGAAACAAATATTGACAGCGCAATTTTGCAGGCAGAAAAACTTTCGCCTGCCGCAGTAATTATTGACTCTGTGCAAACCATGTTTACACCCGAAATTCAAAGTGCCGCAGGAAGTGTTTCGCAGGTAAGAGAGATTACAATGCGTCTCATGCGATTTGCAAAAGGCGGAAACAGTGCAGTTTTCCTTGTGGGACATGTTACAAAGGATGGTTCTATTGCAGGTCCTCGTGTGCTTGAGCACATGGTTGACTGCGTACTTTATTTTGAAGGAGAGAGGCAGCAATGCTACAGAATACTGCGTGCAGTTAAAAACCGTTTCGGCTCAACAAATGAAATAGGTGTTTTTGAAATGACGGATAAAGGACTCTCTGAGGTTGCAAATCCTTCCGAAACCCTGCTTTCTGAAAGACCTCAAAGCACACCAGGCTCCGCAGTCGCATGTGCTGTTGAAGGAAGCAGACCTATTTTAGCCGAAATTCAGGCGCTTGTGGCAACAACCGCTTTTGGTATTCCAAGAAGAATGACAACCGGCTTTGATTTAAACAGACTTAATATGCTCGTAGCAGTTTTGGAAAAAAGAGTAGGATTTCGCCTTTCCGTGCAGGATGTTTACATAAATATAATAGGCGGACTTAAAATACTTGAGCCTGCCATAGACCTATCTGTTATAGCGGCAATAGTTTCAAGCCATAAGAATATGGAAATTCCTAAAAACATGGTGTTTATAGGCGAAGTGGGACTTACGGGAG
The DNA here is from genome assembly GCA_045656005.1 of Clostridia bacterium. Classification (GTDB taxonomy): domain Bacteria; phylum Bacillota; class Clostridia; order UMGS1883; family UMGS1540; genus JAZNQN01. The sequence continues at coordinate 30,642 of JAZOQG010000054.1, read as the reverse complement.
AAGTGAGAAGCGTTTCAAATATTTCGAAACGAGTTTCAGAAAGCATTAAAATGGGCTTTGATGAAATTATAATTCCAAAAGAAAATGCCCGTGCACTCGGCACAGTTTCAAATGCAAAAATACATGCAGTAAAATCTGTAAGAGAAGCACTTTCGTATCTTGTAGAATAATACTTTGTAACTTGTTGAAAAACTTAGCTATATTTTTTATTCCTGACTTTACACAAACCACTGCCAAAAATGGGGATGTAAAAAAATTACATCCCCATTTTTTCTTAATTTAATATGTTTTTTGCATAATTTACTGCAGAGAGGGCATCTTTTCCATAAAAATCTGCACCGATTTCTTTTGCATAGCTTTCAGTAAGTACTGCACCGCCGACCATTATTTTGATGTTCGGTTCGTTTTGTCTTAAAAGGGTAATGGTTTCCTGCATAGCTGAAACAGTTGTTGTCATGAGAGCGGAAAGACCGATAAGTTTAATATCTTCATTTTTCGCAACTTCAAGGATTTTATGGGGAGATACGTCTTTACCTAAATCGAAAACACAAAATCCGTAATTTTCCAGAAGAAGTTTTACAATGTTTTTTCCTATATCGTGAATATCTCCGTAAACAGTTGCCAAAAGTATTTTTTCACCCTGCCTTTCAGCAGACACACTACTTTCCTTGATTGCCGAAAAAGCATTTTGCGCAGCTTCTGCAGATGAGAGAAGGTTTGGGAGAAATACTTTTCCCTTTTCATAATCTGCTCCAACATCGTCAAGTGCAGGGATAATATATGAGTTTATAATGTCAAGCGGTTTTTCTTTTTTCAAAAGACTTACGCAAGCCGCTTTTGTTTCGTCTTTAAAACCTAAAGTTATAAGAGTTTTAAGGTCATATTCAGTTTGTTGCGGTGTCGGTAAACTGCTTTTTTCTTTTCCTGCAAAAAGGGAGATATAATTTTTGCAATCGGTGTCATTTGCAAAAAGAACATTATATGATGCGAATGCGTTTATCATAGGCTCAGAAAGTGGGTTCATGATTGCAAATTTAAGACCATTTTGCAGTGCCATTGTTAAAAACGCAGTGTTTATATTTATTCTTTCGGGAAGACCGAAGGATATGTTTGAAACACCAAGTACAGTATTAACTTTAATTTTTTCCGTCAAAACTTTTACTGCCTTTAAAGTTTCCATTGCTGCTTTTGGGTTTGAACTTACGGTGAGGGTGAGAGGGTCAATTACAATATCCTTTTTTGAAATTCCATATTTTTTCGCTTCCGCAATAATTTTTTTTGCTATTTCTATTTTTTCTTCGCAAGTTTCGGCAACACCGCGCTCATCAAGTGTAAGACCGACTAAAACACCACCATATTTTGCTACAAGTGGGAAAATGGCATCCATAGATGCTTTTTTTCCGTTTACGGAGTTTATCATAGGCTTGCCGTTATATATTCGCATAGCTTTCCCGAGTGCGGCAGGGTTTGATGAATCAAGCTGCAAAGGTGCAGACAAAATTTCCTGCAATTTATATGTGGCTTTCGTAAGCATTTCGGCTTCGTCAATTTCAGGCATGCCGACATTTACATCAAGAACAAGGGCGCCTTTATCAACCTGCGCAATACCTTCCTTTAAAATGTAATTTATATCGTCATTTATAAGAGCTTCTTTTAGCTTTTTCTTTCCCGTTGGGTTTATGCGTTCACCTATAATAATTGGTGAGTTATCAACTAAAACTGAACTTCCGTAAGAAGATATAATGGTACAGTCTTTCTCTGTAAGAGGTACGGCATTTATATCTTTACATTTTTCTTTTGTAAGGCGGATATGAGAAGGAGTTGTACCGCAGCATCCCCCGAGAAGATGCGCCCCTTCTTTTGCAAAGGAAAGCATTACATCGGAAAATTCTTCGGGGGTAAAATCATATTTTGTTTCACTTCCCACAACCTTTGGCATACCTGCATTTGGAAGTAAGGCTATAGGTATGGAAGAATACTTTTTAAGTGTTTCAAAAAGCGGAATAAATTCTTTTGGACCAAAACCGCAGTTAAGACCTATCGCATCAACTCTTAAACCTTCAAGCATTGCAATTACTGCCAAAAGGTCGCATCCTGATAAAAGTTTTCCTGATTTGTCACAGCTTACCTGAGCGATAACGGGCAAATCAGAGTTTTCCTTTGCCGCCAAAACTGCAGCTTTAAGTTCATAAGTGTCGGTCATGGTTTCGATGGAAATTAAATCTGCATCTTTTCCTGCCAAAACCATTTCAGAAAAAATATCATATGCTTTTTCGAAAGGAAGGTCGCCCATAGGCGCCAAAAGCTTTCCCGTAGGACCTATGTCAAGTGTTACAAAAGCACCATATCTGTCAGCACATTCTCTTGCAATTTTCACACCGCTTTCCACTATTTCTTTTGTGCTGTAGCCACTACCTTCGAGCTTTAAACTATTCCCGCCAAAGGTGTTTGTGGTTATAATATCGGCACCTGCCTCGAGGTAGGCGAGATGTATGTTTTTTATTCTCTCACTATCCTTAATGTTAAGAATTTCAGGGAGACACTCGCATTTCCCAAGCATTGTGCCCATCGCACCGTCTATAAATAAAAGTTTTTTTCCAAGTAAATTTTTAAACAAAGCTTTACTCCTTTATACCAATTATTGCCGACACACTTTTAGTCGGCACCATCATAAGACTATTTAATGCCGAAATGCCGATTTTGTCAGCATTTGCGGCTTTTAAAAGGGAGGGCTGAACTGAAAGAGGAAAATCGCCGTACCCTGGTGAAAAACGTGAAGTGATTTTGTGTTTTTTGGAATATTCTTCACAAACTGCATCACAGTATTCCTCAAGATACGAGCTTGCCGCTGCATCAAAAACCATTGCATCACGCATTGATGTAAGTTGCTTTTTGCGCAGAAGTGTATCAATGCCGCTACCAAGTGTTGCAACAAAGAAATATCCATTTTTACAACCTTCAAGATGCCTCTTTATATCCTCGCCTTCCAAAGGAAAAGGGGGAGATAAAATAGAAAAAGGCACAAAATTATGCCTTTTTGATGAAAAAATATCAACCTCTGTCCATTGACTTTCTATTAATTTTTCAATTTCGGCATCACGTTTTGTAATACCTAAAAATCTTAAAATTTCCTGCGTGTTCATATAATACCTCTTAAATTTTCAGTTATTTTCCGTGCAATTTCGGGTTTATTCATGGTGTAGATATGTATTGCCGAAACGCCGTTTGAAATGAGGTCTATAATCTGCTCTGTGGCATAGGCGATTCCTGCCTTCATTAAGGACTCGGGTTTGTCATAAAACTTATCGAGCATATTCTTATATTTGGATGTTAAAACTGAGCCTGAAAGCGAGCACATTCTCTTAATTTGACTGCGGCTTGTAACAGGCATAACCCCTGCGATAATGGGAACATTTATGTTTTTCTTTGCCGCTCTGTAAAGAAACCCGTAAAAAGTGTTATTGTCAAAGAAAAGCTGAATTGTGAGAAAATCCACACCTGCATCAACCTTTTCTTTAAGATAGCATAAATCTTCCTCAACGCTTTCGTTTTCAACGTGTCCTTCGGGATAACATGCACCGCCTATGGAAAATCCCCCGAACTCCTTGATTTCTCTCACAAGGTCAATGGCATGTTTGAATTCCATTTTGCTCGGGTCAAAAGTGCCGTCTGTGGGAATGTCCCCACGGAGGGCAAGAATGTTTGAAATATTTTCGTCTTTAAGGCTCTTAAGAGTATTTCTTATTTGCTCTTTTGAAGAAATAACGCAAGTCAGGTGTGCCAAGGCAGTAGTATTTAATTTGTTTTGTATGTGTGATGCGACCTCTATTGTGGTGCTCCCTTTTCCGCTTCCGCCTGCGCCGCAGGTAACACTCATAAAATCAGGTTTTAGGGAAGTGAGAGCTTCTGCTGCCGCGAGTGCGCTGTCTGTCGGCATATTGGGTTTGGGGGGAAACATTTCAAAAGAAAGGGTTACATCATTTTTGATTAATATATCTTTTATATACATTAAATCACTCTCTTTATACGTTAAATCTGAATACAACAACGTCACCATCGTGCATTTCGTATTCTTTTCCTTCGCTTCGAACAAGACCTTTTTCTTTTGCTGCTACAATTGAGCCACACTCTACGAGTGTATCAAAAGGCACAACCTCGGCACGGATAAAGCCCTTTTCAAAGTCGGTGTGAATTTTGCCTGCTGCCTGAGGAGCAAGTGTTCCTCTCTTTATTGTCCATGCTCTTACTTCCTTCGGTCCTGCAGTAAGGTAGCTTATAAGACCTAAAAGGTCATAGCTTTTTTCAACAAGACGGTCAAGTCCCGAAGAGGAGAGACCCATCTCACTTAAAAACATTTCCTTTTCGTCATCATCTAAAGTTGAAATCTCTTCTTCAATTCTTGCGGATATGGGTAAAACACTTGAGCCTTCGCCTGCGGCAAATTCTTCAACGGCTTTAAGATATTTGTTATTGTCACAGTCACCTATTTCGCCCTCGCTCATGTTTGCTGCATAAATAACTTTTTTGTCGGTAAGGAGATTTACATCTCTTATAAGTTCTGCCTCTTCCTCTGAAAGCTCGAGTGCACGGGCAGGCTTTCCTGCTTCAAGAAGTGTTTTAAGTCTTTCTAAAACTTCTTTTTCGGCGACATATTTTTTCTCGCCTGTTTTAATGAGCTTTGCAAGGCGTTCAAATCTTTTTTCAACTGTTTCAAGGTCTGCAAAAACAAGCTCTAAATTTATGGTTTCAATATCACGTATCGGGTCAACACTTCCGTCAACGTGAACGATTTCACCATCATCAAAACAACGAACAACGTGGATAATAGCATCAACTTCACGAATGTGTGACAAAAACTTGTTTCCAAGACCTTCGCCACGGCTTGCACCTTTTACAAGACCTGCAATATCAACAAATTCAATAAATGCAGGTGTGTATTTTTCGGGATTGTACATTTCTGCCAGAACGTCAAGGCGCTTATCGGGAACAGAAACTATTCCTACATTCGGCTCAATTGTGCAGAAAGGGTAGTTTGCGCTTTGAGCACCCGCTTTTGTAATAGCATTAAAAAGTGTACTTTTTCCAACATTTGGTAATCCGACAATGCCGAGTTTCATTATATATCACATCTCCTAAATTACATATTAAGTTCAACTTATAATATTATCATACCAAAGAAAAAAAGTCAATTACAAAACATCTATTTTTTGGGAAAACAAAAAATGAAAGTTGTTAACAAAAAATTTACCAATAAATTTAAAATAAATCTTCAATATTTCTAAAAAATGTGTTAATATAGATTTAAGAGTTAAAAATCAGGGGGTTTTCATATGAGTGAAATCAAAATACTGGTTGTTGATGACGACAAGAATATTTGTGACCTTATAGGTTTATATCTTAAGAAAGAAGGGTTTGGAGTTTCCTTTGCGTATGACGGGGAGGAGGCTTTGGAGAAGTTTAAAAGCTACACACCTGACCTTATTATTCTTGATATAATGCTTCCGAAAATTGACGGGATAAGAGTTTGCAGAGAGATAAGAGGAGAGAGCGATGTTCCGATTATAATGCTCACTGCAAAAGGAGAAACGTTTGACAAGGTTTTGGGGCTTGAAATGGGGGCGGATGACTATATAGTAAAACCATTTGAGGCAAAAGAGCTTTCTGCAAGAATCCGTGCGGTTTTAAGAAGATACGAAGTAAAACCTGAAAACGGTGGCGGAGATGTTTCTCTTCCGGGACTTTACATAAGTCTTACAAACTATGAGCTTCGTGTAGGTGATGAGGAAATGGATGTTCCACCAAAGGAACTTGAGCTTTTGCATTTTCTCGCATCGCACCCCAACAGAGTGTTTACACGCGAACAACTTTTGGAAGAAGTTTGGGATTTTGATTATTACGGCGACTCCAGAACAGTTGACGTGCATGTAAAAAGACTTCGCGAAAAGCTTGAAGGAGTAAATGAAGGTTGGAGTCTTAAAACCGTTTGGGGTGTAGGATACAAATTTGAGGTGAAATAAGTGCTCAAAACTATTTATTCGAGAATTATTTTTGCAAGCTTTATAATAATGTTTGTATTGGTTACCGTAACAGGAACAGTTTTAATGGGAGTTTTGGGTGACTTTTTTATAAAAGACAGGGGACATGCACTTGAGGGCGAGGCAATGAGAATTAACGATATAACCTCGTTTTATCTCTCCAACAGAACACCAAAGGTTGAAATGTTTCTGCAAAAAAGTGTAAATGATGCGGCAATAAAAATAAACGGAATTATTTTTATTATTGACAATTTTGGAAACGTTATTGAAAGCGAAAATGCGAAAGTACATTTTCAGGAAAAAAAACCTGACAAAAGCCATGCGGGCAGTGTGCTTTCGGGAAATAAACTTACCGAGGTAGGAAACCTCGGAGGGCTTTTTGAAGGAACATATCTTACTGTGGGAATTCCGCTTGAAACTGACGGAAAAATTGTGGGAGCAACATTTGCATCTGTTCCCGTGCCCGTTGTAAACGAGTATAAATATTATTTTTTCAATACGTTTTTAATAACGATAGGCGCAACGTTTTTGCTCGTAATGGTGATCATGTATTTTTATTCAAAAAAAATATCACGCCCAATAAGAGAAATGAACAAGGCGGCAAAGGACATTGCAAAAGGAAAATATGACACAGAGGTTAAAGCTTACGGTAATACGGATATTGCACAGCTTGCGGAAAACTTTAACAAAATGTCGAAGTCCCTTAAAGCATTGGAGGCTATGCGTTCAAGTTTTATATCGGATGTTTCTCACGAACTTCGAACACCCATGACAACAATTTCAGGCTTTGTCGAAGGGATACTCGATGGAACGATTGCAGAAGAGGACAAAGAAAAGTATTTAAAAATCGTGCTTGATGAAACAAGGCGCCTTGCAAGGCTTGTAACGAAACTTTTAATGCTTTCAAGATTTGATGCGGGAAAAACTTCATTAAACTTTAAGCGTTTTGACATAAATGAGCTTATAAGAGTTACGATTTTGCGTTTCGAAAAGCAGATTACCGACAAAAAACTTGATGTTGGCATAGACTTTGAGCATGAAAGCGAATTCGTTTTTGCGGACAAGGATTCAATTTCACAGGTTATGACAAATCTTATAGATAACGCAATCAAATTTAATATTGAAGGCGGATATATAAAAATAAGAGTTGAAAGCGATTTTGATTACAAAATAAGCATTACAGTTGAAAATTCGGGAATAGGAATGGACGAAGAAGAGCTTCAGTATATATTTGAAAGATTTTATAAATCCGACAAATCGAGGAGCTTTGACAAAAATGGTATGGGACTCGGACTTTACATGGTAAGCAGTATAATTAATAACCACGGTGAGAAAATAAAGGCAGAGAGCGAAAAAGATAAATGGGCACGTTTTTCATTTACTCTTAAAAAGTCCTGATTTATTTTCCGTTTGTTCATAAATTGATAATATTTATATGTTAACATAAAGTTATAAAAACACAAAGGAGCGATAAAAATGTCAGAAAATTTTGAAAATAAAAACAGTTTTGATGTTGAAATCGAAGATGTTGTAAATGAAAATCAGCAGTCGATTTTTGACAGTACATTTTCTCCTGACGGAGAGAGCGGGGAGTACAGATATAAGAAAGAGGATATATATCCTGTAGTAGTTTCATCCTTCAAGCAGAATGTAAGGAAAAAGAAAAAAGAGAGTAAGGCACCTAAAACATGGCTGGTGTCAGTAGTAAGTGCCATAATAGGAGCAATGGTTTTTGCTTTCGTTTCTCCTCTTTTGTCAGGTCTTACAAAGGATGGAGGAATAAATCATTTTTCATTTGATGATGCTCCAAAGAAACAGGAAACTACTGTTCAGCAGGTAACTTATGATAAAGACAACAGAAAGGTTTTGTCAACTGTTGACATCGGAAAAATGGTAGGTCCTTCCGTTGTGGGAATTGTAAGCACAATGCAATACCAGGGATTTTTCTCGCAGGAAGTTTCATCTGGAAGCGGCTCGGGTATTATTTTTACAAAAGACGGATATATAGTAACTAATTATCATGTAATTGAAGGTGCAACCTCTGTTAAGGTAGTTTTAAATACCGGTGACGAATATGAGGCGAAGCTTATAGGCGGTGACGAGAAAACTGACCTTGCAGTTATAAAGGTTGAGGCAAAGGATTTGCCTGTGGCAGTTTTCGGACAGAGCGAAAATCTTGAAGCCGGCGAAAAGGTTGTTGCAATAGGAAACCCCTTGGGTCTTGAATTTGCAGGAACACTCACTCAGGGAATTATAAGTGCAGTAAATAGAACTGTAACAGTTGACAAGAGAACTTACAAGATGATTCAGACAGATGCGGCAATTAACCCCGGTAACAGCGGCGGAGCACTTGTGAATGAATACGGTGAGGTTATCGGTATAAACTCAGTTAAGGTTTCATCAAACGGTGTAGAAGGACTTGGCTTTGCAATTCCGATAAGCGATGCAAAACCAATTATTGAGGACCTTATAAACTTTGGTTATGTAAAGGGGCGTCCTCTCATTGGTCTTTCTGTAAGATATGTATCAGAGCAGGAAGCATATTATTATAACTTCCCGTCAAAAGGTCTTTTCATAGTTGAGGTTACAGAGGGCACAGGAGCTGCAAAGGCAGGGCTTATGAAGGGTGATATTATCCTTTCTTGCGATGGCAAAGAGGTTGAAAGCTCCGAGGCTTTAAACGAAATAAGAGATTCTCATAAGGCAGGAGAAACAATTAAACTTAAAATCAACAGAAACGGTACAGTAATGGAAGTTCCTGTAATTTTAGGCGAAGATACAACACGTGCACAATAAAACTAAAGTTCCTGAAATCTTGCAGATTTTGGGAACTTTTTTTAAAAAACTGCGTCTTATTCAATAAGAAAGGAGAGTTCTTATGAAAAAAATAATCTCTGTAGTTATTGTAGTTTTAATGCTTTTTGCAGGTGCCTCGGCAAGAATATTGCCACGCGAGGAAATCCCGATTGACACGGGAGCGGAAGGCATGGCTGTACTTGGAATTTTAAAGGGAACGGATAAAGGGTATGAACTGGAGAGGGAAGTGACACGTGCAGAAGCGCTCACTTTTATATGGAGAACTACGGGTGTGGCATTTACCGATATAGGAGCATATCTTCCATTTGAAGATGTTCGCGGACATTGGGCAGAGGACGCTATTTTAAAATTTTACATAAACGGATTTATAAATGGCACAAGTGAGAAAACCTTTGAGCCTCAAAGAACAGTTACGGGCAAGGAATTTGTAAAAATTTTGCTTTCGGTTATGGGGTACAAAGGAGTAACAATAGAAAACGCATTTGAAAAGGCGAAGGAAAGCGAACTTATAACGAATAATTTTACTGAAACTGTTATTTATGAAAACTATCCGCTTCTCAGAAGCGACGTTACAAGGCTTTGTCACAGCGCCCTTTTGTCAAAATGCCCTGACGGGGTTATGCTTTACAAGAAACTGATAGAAAAAGGGCTTTACGCTCATGATGATTTCGATGGCATACTTTTTTGCGGTACACCCGCAAAAAGCTATTTTGCCGACAAATTAAATGCAGGAATGAACAAAAGTGAAAACTATATGTTTTCGCCTCTTTCTATAAAAATGGCACTCGCCCTTGCGGCAAACGGAGCAGAGGGTGAAACTCTCAAAGAAATTTCTGAAGTTACGGAAATTTTTCATGTTGACGAATATAACGAAAAGGCAAAAGCACTTATTGACGAATATAAAAACGCAAAATCTGTGTCGCTTAATGTTGCAAATTCCATATGGCTTAATAAAGACGAAAGCACAAAAAACTTTTCGGGAAATTACAAATTAACCCTTAAAGATTTTTATGGAGCCACTTCGGGAGAGGTTACAAACAAAAATGCAGTAAAAACCATAAATGACTGGGTAAACGAAAAAACAAAAGGAAAAATTCCTGAAATCATTTCTTCATCCGATTTCTGGGCGGCGCTCGTAAACGCAGTTTATTTTAAGGGTGGCTGGCAGGATGAATTTATGGAAAGTGCAACCTCTGAGGGTGATTTTCAAAATGCCGACGGCACCATCGGAAAAGCTATGTACATGAAAAATATTTACGGATATGGATATTTTGGTGATGAAAATACTACGCTCGTAAATATTCCTTACAAAAATTATATAGGGACTGAAAACGGCGACTATCATCATGATGATATGGACATAAGCATGTATGTAATGATGACGGATGCCGAAAATAAAGTGGCAGAGCTTGAAAATTTACTCGGACTTGGAATGGTAAAGCATGAGAGAATTGAGCTTTATCTTCCGAAGTTTAAAATCGAAATGTCCATAGTGCTTAATGACATTTTGAAAAATGCAGGAATTGTGCGTGCTTTTGATAAATTTGGTGCACAGTTTGAAAAAATGTTCGATAAAAAAGACGAATACAATATGTATATTGACACAGTTTTGCACAAAACATATATTGATGTGGATGAAAAAGGCACAGAGGCGGCAGCCGTAACTGCAATTATAATGGCAGGCGCTGCATCAGCACCCCAAGAGCCTAAAGTGGTAAAATTTGACAAGCCATTTACTTTCATTATAAGAGACAACAAAAACGAAGAAATCTTGTTTATGGGTGAGTATTTATTTGCGGAAAGATAATTTGGAGGTAGTGAATAATGAAATTTGTTAAATGGAAAATTCTTTTCATAACTTCTGCTATTTGCCTTTTGCCGATTCTTTTAGGGATAGCGGTATGGAATGATTTGCCCGATAATGTGGCAATACATTTTAATTTCTATAACGTGCCTGATGGATTTGCTTCAAAAGGCTTTGCAGTATTTGGTTTGCCGATTATAATGGCTCTTTTGCAGGCTCTCTGCTCTGTTACAACAGACTATAGCTGTGTTAAACACAGCGAAAGCACGAAAATTATAGCTGTAACAAAATGGATTATACCCACTATAACAGTTCTTTTGCAGGCGGTAACTTTAGGATATTCTCTCGGCTTTACGGTGGATATAAGAAAAGTTGCTATCCTGATAGTAAGTGCAGTCTTTCTCGTGCTTGGCAGTTGCCTGCCTAAACTGGACTATATAAAAAATTATAACCTTGACAAAGATAAAGCGAGGAAAATAAATAGGTTCGTGGGATTTCAAATGATTATTATGGGCATCTTGGGAGTTATAACCATCTTTTTGCCAACCATAATCTCAATCTGTTGGCTGTTCCTTTTAATACCATGTATGCTTATAGGGATAATATATGCAATAATAGTAGGACGAAAGAAATAATGAAAGGGAGTGTAGAAAACTTGTTTTTTACATTCCCTTTTTCAAAATATTGACAATACTCTATGGCTATGCTATAATAAAATAGTTGTATTATACATTATTGCATCAGTTTAAAGGACGTGAAAAAGTTGTTTATTTCAAAGGCACTTGGTACAAACAGTGAGGGTAATTTAACTATTGGCGGTGCAGATGCTACTGCGCTTGCAAAAACATTTAAAACCCCTCTTTATGTATATGACGAAAATTTAATAGTTGAAAATATTGCATCTTATCGTGATGCCATAAGAGACTACTATGGCGGTCACGGTATGGTTTGCTTTGCATCAAAAGCCTTTTCCTGCAAGGAAATGGTAAGAATTGCCGAGCGTGAGGGAATAGGTCTTGACACTGTGTCTGGCGGTGAGCTTTATACTGCTATGAGTGTAGATTTTCCCCTTTCGAAAGTTGTGATGCACGGCAGTAACAAATCGTTTGACGAAATCAAAACGGCAGTTGAAAAAGGCGTTGGCAGAATTGTTGCTGACAGCGCCGAAGAGCTTGAAATTATAAATGCAGTAGCTAAAACACTTTCAAAGAAGCCAAAGGTACTTTTGAGAATAAAACCGGGTGTTGAGGCTCACACTCATGAGTTTATTCAGACGGGACAAAATGACAGTAAGTTCGGAGTTTCCCTTGAAGGTGGAGAAGCCTTTCGTGTTTTTGAAAACGCGAACAGACTTCATGATATTGAACTTTGCGGAATTCATAGTCACATTGGTTCACAGATTTTTGATGAAGCCCCCTTCACTTTGGCAGCAAAGCTTTTGATAAATCTTATGGCAGAAGTTAAAGAAAAATTGGGAATAAATCTTTATGAGCTTAATTTAGGCGGCGGATTTGGTATTAAATACACAGGGAAAGACAGACCAAAGCCATACTCCATATATATGAGAGACCTTCTTTCCGCGGTTTCCAAAAAATGTGATGATTTGGGATTTCCAAAGCCTTATATCATAGTAGAGCCAGGTCGTTCCATCGTAGGTGCGGCAGGTGTTACCCTTTATGAAGTGGGAGCAGTTAAAGAAATTCCGGGCATAAGAAAGTATGTTTCTATTGACGGCGGAATGGCAGATAACCCCAGATATATCATGTACGAAGCAGAGTACGAAGCACTTCTCTGCCACAACCCATACGGCGAAAAATGCGAGAAGGTAACAATTGCAGGAAGATGCTGCGAGTCAGGTGATATTCTTATAAAGGACGCCAAAATACCTCCTGCAAAAAGAGGTGATATTCTTGCAGTTTTGTCAACGGGTGCATATAACTACTCGATGGCAAGCAATTATAACCGCCTTCCAAAGCCTGCGGCAGTCATGGTGCGTGACGGAGTGCCGAGAATTATTATAAAAAGAGAAAGCTATGAAGATGTTGTGAGGAATGATGTTTAATGTTTGATTTTAAGGAACTAATCTTCCGTTTGCCAATAATTTTTATGGCAATCACGGTTCATGAATATGCCCATGGCTATGCGGCACTTAAAATGGGTGACCCAACGGCAAAATTTCAGGGGAGACTCTCTTTAAATCCATTGGCACATATGGATATGATAGGTGCACTCGCCATGCTCCTTTTAGGATTTGGATGGGCAAAACCTGTGCCGATAAATCCGAATTATTTTCGTGACAGAAAAAAGGGAACAATTGTAGTTTCCCTTGCAGGACCGCTATCCAATATATTTTTAGCTCTTTTGGGTGCGGTGATATATGGGCTTTTGATAAGGTTTTATTTTACTATCGGGAATGTCAGCGAGATATTTGCTATGACACTTATGGGAATATTTGGACAAATGATTGTTTTAAATGTTTCCTTTGCAGTTTTTAATTTAATTCCCATACCGCCGCTTGATGGCTCAAAAATTCTGGGAACAATTCTTCCATGGAAATATCAGTACAAAATCATGCAGTACGAAAGATATGCTTTTCCGGTGCTCATAATTTTAATGGCGTCAGGGGTGCTTGGGGGAATATTGACATTCTTTACATCGCCAATAATAAACTCTATGATAAAAATAGCTTATTTTATAGGTGGATGATGAACGCTTTAAAAGTTTCACTTGAGGTTTATAACGGTCCCTTGGACCTTCTCTTGACCCTCATACAAAAAAACAAACTTAATATTCTTGATATTCCAATACTGGAAATTACAAACCAGTATATAGCAGAGCTTCAGAAAATGCGTGAAGATGATATGGAAGTAACGGCAGATTTTATAGTCATGGCTTCTCAGCTTATGCACATGAAGTCGAAGGCACTTCTGCCGAGAGCTACCGAAGGTGATGAGGACGAGCTTACCCCTGAAGAACTTTCACGCAGGCTTTTGGAATATCAAAAAATAAAACAGGCGGCAAAAGCGCTCGAACAGAGTCAGTTTTCCACGGCGGCAAACTATTTTAAAAAGCCCGAGGTAATAGAAAAAGCACCGCCTGAGAATAAAATTTTTGAGAAAAATATTTTGCTTGAGGCTTTGAGCACAGTTCTTGAAAGGCTTGATGAGAGACGTGAGCCTACAATGGAAAACTTTAAAGGCATTGTTAAAAGAGAAAAAATCTCACTTCCTGATATGATAGACGGGGTGTGGGAAAAAGTAAGAAAAAGAAAAAAGGCAACCTTTTTGAGTGTGTTTGACGGGATGCGTACAAAAGCAGAGGTTATAACCGCATTTCTGGCAATACTTCATTTAATTTCCAGAGGAAGAATAAAAGCACTCGGAGAGGGAGATAATATAATACTGGAAAACCTTGGGGAGGATAGCGATGAATAAGCTTTTATGCGCCCTTGAGGCAATTTTGTTTTCGTGCGCCGATGCAGTTTCAGCAGAGGAGATTTCCTCATCTTTAGATGTTTCTCTGGAAACGGCGAGAGATTTGGCGTGTCAGCTTTCTGAGGAATACGATAAAAATAAAAGAGGCTTTAAAATTATTAAAATTGAAGACGGTTTTCAAATTTGTTCAAGAGAGGATTACTATGACTACATCCGCCATGTAACTCAGCCCAGAAAAAAGCAGGGACTTTCTATGGCAGCACTTGAAACTTTGTCAATAATAGCTTATAATCAGCCAATTACAAGAAGCAGAGTTGAGTTTATAAGAGGTGTTGACTGCACGGGAAGTATTCAAAGACTCGCAGAGCGTGGTCTTATAGATGAAGTGGGCAGAATGGACACACCCGGAAAACCTATTTTATATGGTACAACAGATGAGTTTTTGCGTTGCTTCGGTCTTGAAAGCATAAGGGATTTGCCCGAAATTTCGGAGCCTCCGAAGCAGGAAAGCTTTCTTTCGGATGGTGAGGAGAAAGCATGATAATTTTGTTAATTATATTTTTGGTGCTTTTAGTATTACTTATGTCACCCGTAAAGCTTGAAATTAAGTATCTGCTTTATGGGGAAAAAAATGTTTTTACAATAAAAACAGGAATTTTTATTCCTTTTATCACAGCTTTTTCAAGCGGTAAAGGTAAAAAAGCAGAAAAAATCAAACAGGAAAATAAGGATGAAAATTTGATAAAATCAAAGTTTAGCTTAAACTTTTTTGCAAATGCGCTTGAGGAAGTCGGAACACTTTTTTCTTATTTTAAGAAAAAGCTTAAGATAACAGAACTTCGTCTTCATTTTCACATAGGTACACCTGATGCGGCGGCAACGGGAATTTTAACGGGAAGCGCATGGGGAACACTTTACAATGTAGTGGCAATACTGGAAAACAATTTTTCGCTTTACGAAAAAAACATACATGTAGCTCCCGACTTTACGAGAGAGATTTTTGAAACTGACATAAAAATAAAACTTTCGATAAAAGTTTTTTACCTGATGATTTTTGGCGTGAGAACATTAAGATGTTTAAAAAGATTAAATATATTAAAACCGGAAAGGAATGAAAAATAATGAGTGAACATCCTATTTCAGAACTTGTAACATCAGCAATGCAGAACATTAGAGAGATGGTGGACGTTAACACCATAATCGGTAATCCCATTGAGACATCAGACGGAGTGACTATTATTCCAATTTCAAGAGTAAGCTTTGGTTTTGGTGCAGGCGGAAGTGAGTTTGCACAAAAAAACGAAAAGCCTGATTCCCTTTTCGGAGGCGGAAGCGGAGCAGGGGTTTCAATTACTCCTGTTGGATTTTTAGTGGTGTCTGCGGGAGACGTCAAAATGGTTCCCGTTGCAAGCGATGCATCTGCGGTGGCGGTTGACAAGATTATGCAGACAGTACCACTTGCGGTTGACAAGGTGACAGAGTATTTCAAAAAACGTAAGGAAAAGAAAGCATCTGAATCTCAGATTTAATTTTCTTCGTCAAAAAAAGACAAAAAAATTTATTTTTTAGAGTTTTGCCAATAATTATTGGCAAAACTTTTTTTGTAAAAAACGAATTTTGCCGAAATTTTAAGTTTGTTTTTCTAATGTATTTACAAATTTTTTCTTTTTATGTATAATTTTAAGAAACGGAGGTGTCACTATGGACGCTATAGATTACGAGATTTTAAGATGTCTTAAAGACAATTCAAGAGAAAATGCGACAAATATCGGTGCAAAAATAAATTTGTCAACATCAGCCGTAATTGAGAGAATTAAAAAACTCGAAAGTGCGGGGATAATAGAGAAATATACAACTATTATAAATCAGTCTGCTTTGGGGAGAGAACTTGCGGCTTTTATTTATGTGAGCTTGGAGCATCCGAAATTTAACGAAGGATTTATTAAAAAAATTGAAGAAAACCATTCGATTTCAGAATGTCACTACATTGCGGGTGATTTTGACTTTATACTTAAGGTTGTTACAAAATCAGGAAAAAGCCTTGAAGAAGTTTTAAATTACGTTAAGGGAATAAGCGGAGTTTCGCTTACGAGAACATCCGTTGTTCTTTCTACAAACAAATGTGAAGTTTGCCTTTTGCCAGAAAAAGAATAGGAGTAGAGTAAATGCTGGAATTTATAAGTCTTATTAACGAAAAAGTAAATGCTGTGGTATGGGGACCGGTAATGCTTACCCTTTTGATAGGTGTGGGACTGTTTTTATCAATAAAGACAGGTTTCATTCAGTTTTCAAAATTCGGTTACATGCTGAAAAATACAATTTTTGGATCGTTTTCAAAGAAGCAACATGAAAATGACGAAAGCGGTGTAACCCCATTTCAGGCTGTTGCAACGGCAATGGCGGGAACAATAGGAACGGGCAGTATTGCAGGACTTGCAACGGCAATAGTTTCAGGCGGACCGGGTGCGGTTTTCTGGATGTGGGTAAGTGCACTTTTGGGCATGGTTACAAAGTATTCTGAAATAGTGCTTTCACTTAAATACAGAGAGAAAAACAAAAAGGGTCAATGGGTCGGAGGACCTATGTACTACATAAAAAACGGACTCCATCTTCCGTGGCTTGCAGGAATATTTGCATTTCTGGCTATGGTTGCATGTCTCGGTATAGGAAATGCAACGCAGTCAAATTCCATCGCTATAGCACTTGAAAGCACTATTGGAATTAAGCCATGGATAACGGGTCTTGTGCTTACAGTAATTGCGGCAAGTGTTATTCTTGGCGGAATGAAAAGAATTTCGGCAGTTAACGAAAAACTGGTGCCTTTTATGGCAGTCTTTTATGTCGTATGCTCGATGGTGGCCTTGGTTATTAACTTTGATAAAATACCACATGCTTTTGCGCTTATATTCAAAGAAGCATTTAATTTTAAAGCCGCAGGCGGCGGTGTAGCAGGTTATGGCATAATGCTCGCAATGCACTATGGTTTTTCAAGAGGCGTTTTTTCAAATGAAGCAGGTCTTGGAAGTGCACCTATAGCACATGCGGCATCAAGCACCAAAAACCCCGTACATCAGGGACTTTGGGGAATGTTCGAGGTGTTCTTTACCACCATTGTTATCTGCACATTTTCGGCACTTGTTATATTGACAAATGATTTCTGGCAGAGCGGTGAGTATAAAGGTGCAGCACTCAGCATAATTTCGTTTAATGAGATTATGCCTGGCGTAGGCGGAATTATCGTAACTCTTTCAACTATATTTTTTGCCCTTTCAACAATACTCGGTTGGGGATATTACGGAGAGGTTTGTATTGGGTTTTTAAGCAAAAAAACTAAGAATGCAGTTTTAATTTACAGATGCGTGTACGTTTTGGTTGTATTCATAGGAACTGTAGGAAGTTTAGACATTATATGGAGCATATCGGAAACCATGAACGGACTTATGGCGATACCTAACCTTATAGGTTTGATAGGCCTTTCAAAAGTAGTAAGAAATACAACCAAAGAATGTAAAGAGTTATACAAAAAATAATAAGTGACTTACAAAAAAGGCAGAGACGATTTTTCGTTTCTGCCTTTTTATTCTTTTTTTGCAGATGCTGATTTGCGATACATGAGAGGCACCATTCCGCATCTTTCTATAAATGCTTTGTTGAATGTGCTTTGATTCTGATAGCCACATTCAAACATTATATCTGTAACTGACATGTTTGTTTCCACCAGAAGTTTCTTGGCATTGTCAATTCTTAAATCATTTAAAAATTTTCTAAAACTGTAACCGAGTTTTTTTGTAAAAACGTGAGTTACATAGCTTTTGCTCACATGAACACTTTTTGCAACAGTGTCAATATTTATATCCTGATTATAGTTTTCGGTACAAAAGAGCAATATTTTCTGAAGTGAAGTGCTATCGCATCGTTCACTTTCTGTAAGTGATAAACTCTCGAGTATTTCTCCTAAAAGTGCGGTGAGATATCCTCTTACAATATCGTAGGAAAATTCACCATTTTTCATATCTATGATTTTTTGCATCAAAAATGCAGCAGATGGCACTTCACCGCATCTGATAACGGGATTTTCGGGATATTTTGAAAGAAAAACATCACGAAAAGCAGGAATAATATCAGGGTCTACAAGAATAATATCTGCAGGATGAGGAAAGGAAGCATTGCTATGAGCGATATAGGGGAAAACAATGTGAATATCCCCCTTGTTTAAAACAATATCCTTGCCGTTTATCTGCGTTTTAAATCCGCTGTGTGTAGTTGGTGAAAAAATTTCAATATGCTTATGAAAAAGTGTTGAAAAAGGGAGTACCCGGGTGAGGTGTTTTGTATAAAGAAATTCTGACTCATGGTTTCTTTCGAGCATTGCATGCATACTATCATCTCCTACGTTTTTCATGTTATCACAAAAATTGTAAAAATTCAATAGTTTTTTTATAAATTTTCATTTGTTTTTTAGAGTTTTTTATTTGTTTTTCATTTAAATTTACAGTATAATATTATAAGAAAGGAGTGTTTTTGGGTGAAAAGACGAATTTTGTGTGTTATAATCGCGATTTTTATGATGATAACTCCCGCTTTTGCGGAGAATGAAATAACTGTTACGGTCGACGGTGCAAAAATTGAGTTTGACCAGGCACCCGTAATATTGAACGGGAGGACACTTGTTCCTGTAAGAGCGGTAGGTGAAGCACTCGGTGCTACTGTTGACTGGAATGACATTGAGCGCAAGGCTACAATAAGCTATGGTGAAAATGTTTTGGTACTTACCATTGATAATAACATTGCACTTGTAAACGGCGCTGATTTTAAACTTGATCAGGCTCCCCTTATTTTGAGCGGAAGAACTATGGTTCCGCTTCGTTTTATAAGTGAAAAATTCGGAAGCTCGGTAGTATGGGACGGTGATGCAAGAAGCATAACTATCACAAAGGGTGCAGGGACTACTGCTGCAGCAGAAAATGCAGACCCTGCGGTATCAAAAGGCATTGACCCAAAATACCTTGACTCACAGGGCTACCTCACAATAGATTATTATAGAGATTTTTATCCTGAAATATACGATGCACTTGTTTTTATGAATAAGCAGGTTTCTGATGATATGATTAACTACTACAGTTCTCTATATGATTATGAAACATCATGTTTTTATTCATCAACAAGCGGTAAATATGCTTATGGTTTTCATCCTAATATAGAGTGCACTTCGCAGATTCTTCATGCGGTGCAGGAGGGTGCAGGCGGAATAAGCATTTATGACCATTTAACAGAAGACCAGAGAGCAAGAATGCTCGCATATGTTCAGAGTATGCAGGACCCTGATGACGGGTATTTCTATCATCTTGACAGACCGAAGGGAAAAGCGGCGCTCAATCGTATGAATCGCGATTTGGGATGGGCAACAACATACATACTTGGCAGATATACAAAGGGTGAGGCTCTTTATCCGCTCCCTTCTGAAAGAATGGCGGCTGAGGCAGAAGCGAATAAGAGCGAGAGTACATCTTCAGAAACTACAGAGGAAAAGAAAGAGGAAAGCGCAATCCCGGATTATCTTAAAAGCGAAGAAGCATTCCTTAAATATCTCGAAGAGCTTTGGCCTACAAAAACACCATATGGTCATGGTGACAGCATGGGTGCACTCGGTACTCAGGCAAAAGCCGTTGGAATGTATGATGTTCTTGCAAACTTTATCATAAGTAAGCAGGACCCTGAAACTGGACTTTGGGCAAGCACACCGGGTGAGGTTTCTTATAACTCTACCTCTGGTGCCATGAAACTTGCAGGTTATTTTGGCGGTGCAGGTAAACAGTATGCGCATTACGATAAAATGATAGACTCATGTATTGAAGTGCTTTTAAGCGACGAATATGCACAGTATATAGTTTATATATGGAATCCAATTTCATGTCTTCGTCAGGTGCGTGACCAGCTTCGTAAGGGCGAAGGTGGGCTTCCTGCTGATTACATGCCAAAAATTCTTGACCAAATGCCTGAAATTATTTACAAGTCCATGGATAAAATCGGAAACTTTAAAAAGCCTGATGGTGGTTCCAGCTACACGCAGGATGTAGGCAGTGAAAGTATTATTGACATGAACATAGGTCTCGGTCTTTTTGAAAGTGATGTTGACGGAACAGGTAAACTTCGTGGTGTTCGTTCTGATGTTTACAAGCTCCTTGACATGAATCCTGCTGACCCATGTTTTTCACAGGAAGCGGTTGACCGTTTCTTTGAAAACTTGAGAAACGCAAAACCAACAGTTAAAAATACAAATATTTCTTATGAGAATAACTTTGAGCAATATCCTCTTGATGCAGGAGAAAAACCGGAGGATTTGACGGAGAAGGTATATAATGACACGGGAAGTGTAAGAGTTGTTAAAAACCCTCTCGATTTCCGCAATAAATCTCTTTGTATAGCAGGCGGAAAGGGAGCAAGAACTTCAACACGTTTTGGCGGATTTTCACTTGCAAGCGAGAACGGTGAAGTACAGAATATGGAATTTGATATGATGGTTGAAAGCGGAAAATATCAGATTTATCATATTACTCTCGGTGCAACTGTTTATAAGCTTTACGTAACAGGCAGCGGGGGAGATAAGTTCAGCTTAAATTATGTTACTGCTTCAAGCGGAAGCGGTAAGAGAATAACCCAGCTTCCATGCGGCGAGTGGATTCATTTCAAACTTGAATTTGTACCACGAGGTATAGAAGATACAACAGTGCGTCTTTATGCAAATGATGAGATAATAATTGATAACGGCGAATATTATAACGCAGGAGACGAAACAAGACTTCCGCACAACTCACTTGCGCGTTTTGCGGTTTCAGGCTCAAATGACTCTACGGGAAATCTCTATTTTGATAATGTTAAGGCATATGTTACTGAGCCTGAAGAAGTGGTGGCACAGTAAGAGGTGAAGAATGTGAAAAGAAGATTTATTTCCTTTTGCATTATAGCTTCTATGTTGATTTTAAAGCCGTGTGTTACTTTATCTGCCGACTGCATTGACATTCGTGACCTGCACTTTGTTGATAGTAATGATGATTATATTTTTTATAATTCTGAAGAAACAGATGGTTATGCACGTGCCCTGATAAAATATAGCGGCACAAAACAAAATGTGGCATTGGTTTCAGCTTTTTATAAAGGTGACAGCCTTTGTGATATTGATTATACAAGTAGCGAGGCAGACGAAAGCACCAGAGAAATAAAAAGTAAAAAAATTACAATTCCAACAGGCTGTACGGCGAAAATAATGCTTTTTTCAAAGCCGTTTACACTTGTTGGCAAGCCATATTTATATCGT
Organism: Clostridia bacterium; assembly: GCA_045656005.1. Lineage (GTDB taxonomy): Bacteria > Bacillota > Clostridia > UMGS1883 > UMGS1540 > JAZNQN01. Next base: position 9,237 of record JAZOQG010000054.1, on the reverse strand, counting down.
TCTGAGATAAAAATTCCTGAAAAGACAGGAGAGTATCTTAAAGCCTCTGATTACGAAAAAGAGCTTACAGAGGCGCTGGCGTACTTAAACACACAAACAGGTGGTAAGGTGTTTGAATATTATAAAACACTTTACGATGCTGAAACCTCATTTTTCTATTCAACGGTAAGCGGAAAAGAAAGTTATGGGTATTATCCAAATATAGAGGCAACAGCTCAGGTTTTAGACAAAATAAATGGTTATGGCGGTTCAAAAAAAGTTAAAGATTATTTAACTGATGAGCAAAAAGAAAAAATGCTCACTTATCTTGCAAGCATGTATCATCCTGAAGCGGATAAGTTTTATAATCCAAATGCTCCTTATGGAGTGGCAACCGATGAAAGATTGGGGAGAGACAATAACTACTGGGTTGGCTATATATTAGGTTTTTGCGGCATATCACGTGCTGATTTTATGACAAAATATAATCTTGTGCCGGCAAAAAAAGAAACAGAACAGGTGACTCTTTTATCTAATAATATCTTGCTTATGGCGAATGAAAATTCTTCACCAAGTGAGAGGCTTAAAGCTACGTCTACCGTTGAAGAATTTAAAGATACACTTGAAATTATATGGCAGAAAAATCTTGAAGATGGAAAGCATCCATATTCGCTTGGTGACAGTTTTGGTACATTTAAAAAAATTGCATCAGATAAAGGCGAGGAGTATCTTAATGCAACAAATCGGTTTTTAGTGGATAAGCAAAGCGCAGTTACAGGACTTTGGGGAAGAGATGGAAAAGAAGATACTGAGGTCAGCTACCAGTCAACCAGTGCTGCAATGAAATTTGCAAGTTGTTTTAAAAACCTTGGCTTGCCTTATGCAAACTACGAAAAAATGGTTAAAAACTGCATAAAGGTGATACTTTCGGATGAAGAGCCAAAGTACATAGTATATGCATGGAATCCGATTTCAGCTATGAAACAGGCAATGAGTTCATTTGGCAAAAATAATGTTCCCGAGGACTTTATAAAGCCTATAATTGCGGCGGGACCAGAAATTATATATAAAACAGTTGAAAAGTTTGAAAAGTTTAAAATGCCTGACGGGGGATATTCTTATCATCCCGGATATGCTATGGAGGCAGCAGCTTCAATGCCGGTGGGACTTGGACTTTACGAAAGTGATATTGACGGAACTGGAAAAATTAATGGTGTAAGAACGGATATACAAACACTACTTTCTATAAATCCTTATGTTAAAATTTTTACTGATGAAGAATTAAATGGTTTTTTTACCGCTTTGCAAAATGCAAAACCAACTGTAAAAAATACGAATAAACCATATGAAAATGATTTTGAACACTATGACATTACAGAGGACAAAAAGCCTGATGACTGGACAGAGGTTTTTAAAGGAAGCAATACCCGTGGCAGTGTGAGAGTAGTTCAAAACCCAAAAGGGGATGGCAAGTGCATCAGAATTGATGGAGATTCAAGCACGATGATTCAGGCAAGAACGGGTGGTTTTTCTCTGTCAAGCGAAAAAGGAGAAACACAGACAGTTGAGTTTGACATATTTTTCCCCGGTGGCAAAAAGTTATATTATTACATAGCATTAGGAAATAGTTATGCTGTTAGGCTTCGTGCTGATGCAGGAAACAGAAGCGATGGTTTGTTTTCACTTGCCGGTGTAGAACTTGCAGTTAACACATGGCACACTATAAAAGTTGAATATCTTTATAATAATGGTGATGCTACGGTTAAATTGTATATTGGTGGTCAATATATAGAAGATGATAGAAGCCTCGATGTAACCCCCAAAAAATCTATTGCATGTTTTAGTGTTACCGGAGATTCAACTTCGGTGGGAGAAATATATATTGACAATTTAAAGGCATATGTTCAGTAAATGCAAAATAATTTGTTTCCAAAACAGCGGAGGCTGTTAAAAAATATATTATTTTAAATTTGCGAAAGGTAGTGTGATTTATGAAAAAAGGTCACGGCTACGGTGTTTGCAAAAAGGAGGACAATAATATGAAAAGAAAGTTTTTATCTTTGGCACTTTGTCTTATGATGGTTTTATCCCTCATAGCAGTGCCCGTGAGTGCAGAGGGTAAGGTTACCCTTCTGGAAAGCTGGTTTGAGACAGTTGACGGCACAAGAATTCATAATACTTCTGCCGAAGTTACTGTTAAACCCGCTTTTTATGTGAATAACACAAAGGAGACAGCTATTGAAGGTGCAAAACTTATTCTTGCAAGCTATAATGCACAGGATAAACTTGAAGAAGTAAACTTTGCTTCAGCTCCAAAAATTGAACCGGGTGAACATAAAATTGAACCTACTGAAACTGTAAAAGTGTTTCAAGACGGTAAAACTTATATGATGATTTGGGACGCAGCTTATGCCCCCGTAGTTCCTAAAACAGAGCTTACTGCACAGAGTAGCCAGGCTGAAATTTTAGGTGCAAGTGTTGACGGAGTTAATGCTAAATTTTCAAATATAAATAACTTTACAAGCTTGCATGATATTGGCGATAAAACATTGCTTGATGAAAATAGTAAAAAATTGGAAGGTTATTATAATTACGAAACCAGAAATGATAGCTCATACAGAGTAAAAAGAGCAATTACAATTACTCTGCCTGAAACCTCAGCGGTTGATTTAACAAGTGTTGCTCCTGAATTTACAAAACCGCAGGGTGCTACAATTTCACCTTCAGAGCCACAGAATTTTACTGCGGGTGCAGTTGATTATACAGTTACCGCAGCAGACGGAGTTACCAAAAGAACTTACAGCGTTACAGTAGAAAAAGTTGCCATAGAATATTATAATGAGCTTGTGGATAGTACTTTCCCGGAAGTGACGTTTGAGGAAGCTGCTGCAAAAGCTAATAGTGCAGTTTCAAAAACTAACCTGAAACTTGAAAAAGTTCAGAGTACTAGGATTAACGATGTATATACGCTTATACCTGCATTTTACAAAAAATCAAGTATTGATGCCGGTAAATACACATTGTATGAAACTCTTGATGGGGAAAAATTCTCTGAAAATTATTATGCAACTTCAACCGCAACAGAGCCACTGGCTGAGAAAGATGTTACGAAGGACAGTATAAAATTTATTCTTGATGAAGATGGTAACAAAGTTATGATGAGTAATCTCGTTTTGTCCAAAGACCCTGATAATGCTGCATCGGATAATTTGGTTTTACGTTATGATAAACGTTCAGACAGTAACACATCGGCAAATAAATTTTATAGATACTTCACATCCCAAAAAAGGGTTGCATCTACATTAACTAAAAAAATGGCGATTGAGTTTGATTTATATATTCCTAACACTACTCCATTTGGAGAAGTAACATACCTGGGGTTGTTAGGTGCTGGTGATTCATCGTCTACTTTTGTAACTTTATCAATTGCTCCGACAAATACAGGTGATGTCGTTATAGGTACTGCTAAAGTTATAAGTGTATGGAAGAAACTTAGTTCTAATCCAGTAGAATATGGATATAGTGATCAAACTATGTACTATACTGTTGCAACTTTAGAAGGTAGAGCAAATGATTGGGTTCATTTAACCATTGATTTAGATTGGCAATATAATGAAGATAAAACCGCTGTTAGTGATATGTTAATGACGATTTACGCTGATGGTGAATATATAGGCGAAACAAGTATTATACAGAGAGAAACTAATGCTACTATTGCAAGGGCAACATTTAAAGAAGATTCATTCAAAAACTGGCCTGTTTGGTGTATAAGCGGTTCATCTACAACCTCACGCGGAACAGTTTATCTTGATAATTTAAAGGCATATGTAGTTACACATTAATTTTAATTGCGGGCGAAGTTTTCTTCGTCCGCAACAAATTTGATTAAGACCTAACACCTACGGAGGAATATTTTATGAAAAGAAAGCTATTAGCTTTGATTTTATCGATGCTTTTACTTCTTTCAGCATTTAGCGGAGCAGTATTTGCAGAAGGTGAGGCGGCTGAGGATATTTCAGCGGTGCCTGCCGAAGGAATTAAAGCGGAATATTTTGGAGAATATGATGTGGCTATAAAAGCCTTAAAGCGTTTTGGTATTTTACCCCAGGAGGGTTTTGATCCAATGGCAAAGGTGACACGCGGTGACTTTTTGGGGAAAGCCATGTATCTTACAGGTGCAGGTGAGATGCCCGCACCCGAAGAGGAAATTTTCACAGATGTTCCCGCAAGTAATGAGAATGCAGGTGCAATAGCTGCGGCTTACCAGATGGGAATAGTATCGGGTACAGGTGACGGGAAATTCAACCCCTCGGCAACGCTTACCGCGGAGCAGGCGGCAAAGATACTTGTTACATTGCTTGGTTTTGAGGTACATGCCATGGCTTATGGCGGATATCCGGGCGGATATCTTGTTGTAGCTACAACGCAGGGTATTTTAAAAAACGTTAAAGTAGGCGATTATCAGGAGCTTACATGGGGCATTGCCGCACAGCTTATTTATAACGCAATGAATGCAGACGTGCTTCAGCAGGAAACATATCCAGAAGGAGCATATACAACCCGTGACGGTGAAAACCCAATGACAAAATGGATGGGAATTTACCTTTTTGAGGGAACTGTTAAGGCTACTGATAAAACAGGTATGGATACTGCAGAGGGATGCAGCGAGGGCAAGGTGCAGATAGATGATATGCTCTTTGTCGAAAACGGTGCACTGCCTTTAGATGCAATCGGTTGCCCTGTAAAGGCATACTACAAAGTAGATGAGAATGACCAAAATGTACTTTTAAACGTGGTTTATCATCACTCGGTTAAAAGCATAACTGCAGCGGCTGACGAAATTTCACCAGACAGTAGCACGAGAAGTCTTGTGGTTTACTCTGAAGGCTTTGCAGCTGATGTTAACTACCCCATAGCCGCAAGCAATGTGGTTTCCATTTACAACGGGAAATATGCACCACTTACAGAAGAAATGATAAAACCTGCGTACGGCAGCGTTACTATTACGGATACAAACGGCGACGGTGTTTACGAAAAAGTAACGGTGGAGCAAAGCCGTGTGCTTATAGCAAACACTGTTTCGCCTAAAACGGGTATTATAAAAGACAAAAACGAGATTTACAATATTGACCTTGATGTTGACAACTCACGTTTCAGTCTCTCTGTAATTAAAGAAGGCAAGGAAATCACGCTTTCTGACATTAAAGAAAATGATGTACTTGTAGTAGAGGAAAGTGCAGACGGATTAAATGTTAAAATCACAGTTTGTTCTGACAGACTCCGTGGAAAAATAGAAGAAGTAAGCGGGGAAGAAATACTGCTCGACGGAACTTCCTTTAAAATTGTACCTGGACTTGAGAGCATTTTTGCAGGAATTAAGCCGGGTGAGGAGGCAACCTTCTATTTTACACATGATTATAAATTAGCAGGCTTTGGCGATGTGTCAAAGGGCAACACGGATTACGGTTACCTCTTAACGGGCGGAGTACCAACAGAGGGTCTTTCAAATTCTGCCGCAGAGCTTAAAATATTCACCACCAGCGGTGGAGTTAAGAATTATAAAACAGCCGAAAAGGTTACACTTAACGGAAAAGTGAGCCGTGAAGACGGCAAAAAATATCAGGGTGAAGTGCTTATGCAGGCTCTCGCTGACGCCTCTGAATGTTATCAGATTTTCAAAGACGTTGTAAGCCAGCCTGAACCTTCCCCAAACTCTACAATAAAGAGTTATTTCTGCAATCAGGTTATAAAGTTTGCGACAAATGATGAAGGGAAAGTAACTGATATTGAAACTGCCTATGACAACCGCCTTGAAAGCGACGGAACCGGTGCGTATTACGAGGATGGCTTGTCACTTGACTACAGCACATACGGGAGCAATATAACCCCTCCCGAAGATGGCCAAACAATTTCTTACGGCAGCAGCGCTTATTCGGGAAATGAAAGTAAAATTTTAGCAAGCCGATACATTCTTCCCGACTCAACAGCATGGAAGGTGCCAAACTTTGATACATGGAAATCCTTCTACGACGGCACAATTTCCATTGATACCATGGAAACATACTTTAGTACTTTTACTCCTACAAACACATGGGAGGCCAACACTTCTTATGCTAATCTTGCAATTTATGATGTAAATAACAGCAGGGTAGGCGGGCTTTTGGTACAGGGTGTTGCAGGTGCTACAGAGGCAGTTGCCGATATGGACTTCTTCCTCGTTGACAGAGTTGTAACAGCTCTTGATGAAGAAGGATTTGAAACAAAAAGGCTTTATGGTATTTACAAGGGCAAAGAAGTAAATTACCCAATTGACTTTACAAGCATACAGCTTTCAGAACGTCCCGAACTTGCAACAACTCTTTCCCGCGGTGACATTATCCGTGTGGCTATAAGCCTTTCGGACAAAATTACATTTATCCGCCGAATATTTACTATGGCAGATTTTGACCCTGCGAAATATTATGAGCAGGTTGAAATTTACAGAAGGTGTCCAGAGAATGAGGCGGCTGAGCGTTTTGAAAAATATGGTATTGTAGTTGAAGTTGACGGGAGAGAAGATACAAACGAATGGAATTCGGAAGTTCGCGACTTTATGAACAAATGGAGTGAATGGTTCCTTTACGGCAATGTATTTGACGACTGGTATGCGTCAAACGGCGATAGTGCGGGAATGTTTGGTGGCGGTGATATTTATGACAACTGGTTCCAGCGTTCAAAGGTTACGGGAGCATACTGGTATCAGCACTCTTCAAAGGCAAGCAACGGAATAACGCCTATATTCTCGTGGAACACAATTCACAATGTTGTTCACGGTAAGGTTACCGCTAAGGTTGGCGATGTTTACACAATAAACCTCGGTATTGCAGAAGACGGCACCGAAATGAGTGAAAAGCTAGTTGCCGCTCACTACAAATATGCTAAATACTATGTTTATGACGAGGCAGAAGATAAGGTTTATATCGGTAAGGCAAGTGATATAGACCCTGATGACCCATGTCAGACAATAGTATTCCGCAACCGTTATCAGGCATTCTGGGAATGTGTAATCATAAACCATGCAGAGCCTATGGTGAATGTACCGTGGAAAGGCGAATATATCGATTAATTTAAAACTTACAAAACTTCCTTAATAAAACAAGCCGCAGCATCATGCTGCGGCCTGTTTTTATTATATAACTTTTTATTTTATCGCTTTCTTTTTCCACTTACCTATTTTATAAAATACAAAGGTAAGCACAGTTCCCGCAACCCATGAAATCATAAGAGAAAGAGGAATACATTCAAAAATTCCAACGGGGTTTTCGGGGCTTCGTGTTAAATATGAAATGGCATAAGCCAGAGGCACACGAAGCAAAACTGTTGTAAAGAGTGAAACGTACATTGGGGTCACCGTATCACCTGCACCTCGCATAACTCCCTGAAGGCTCTGCGAAATGGCAACTGCAATATATCCTGTCGCCAAGATTTTCATTACATAATAGCTTAAATCTACAAGCTCGGGAGTTTTTGTAAAAAATCCCATAAGAGTTTTGCCGAAAAGCAGAATAATAAATGTTATTACAGCGGAAAACAAAAGGGCAATTAAAGTTCCCTGCCATGCACCTTTTAAAACTCTGTCATTTTTTTTCGCACCTACGTTTTGTCCTGTATAGGTTGTCATTGCATTACCAAAAGAAAGGTTTGGCATCATGGCAAAGCCATCAACACGCATTACGATTACGTTTGCCGCAATAAACATTTCGCCAAATGTATTTGTAAGCGACTGCACAATTATCATTGCCGAGGACATTATTGCCTGTGTAAGTCCTGACGGAATACCAAGTTTTATAATTGTTTTTACATGTGATGCAGAGGGCATAAGCTCACGAAATCTCAAATCAAACACATCACGCATTGACATAAGTTTCTTAAGTGACAGTGCTGCGGACACAAACTGTGCAATTACTGTTGCAAGTGCAACTCCTGAAACCCCCATATTAAATTTTGCAACAAACAAAATATCAAGCACAATATTTATAACTGTTGCCACCAAAAGATACAAAAGCGCTGAAAACGAATCGCCCATTCCGCGAAGTATTCCACTGAAAATATTATAATAAGCCATGCCTGAAACACCGAGCATCATTATTATAAGATATGATGCACAATCATTAATAATCGATTCGGGAGTGTTTAAAAGTTTTAAAAGCCACGGAATGATGGGTGGCGAGAAAATCATCAGAAAAAGCGACACTATGGCAGTAACGGTTATACATGTGCCTATGGTTTTTGAAAGATTTTCACGGGAACGTGCACCGAAATACTGTGCAACCATTATTCCCACACCTGCCGAAATTCCAACAAACAACACCAGAAGCAAATTAAAAATGGGAGCGGCACTTCCGACAGCTGCGAGTGCATTATCTCCTACATAATGACCTACTACTATACTGTCGACTGTACTATATAGCTGCTGAGCAATATTGCCAATTATCATTGGTATTGAAAAAAGCAAAATGCTTTTCCAAGGTTTTCCTACGGTCATATCCGAAGGTTCAAAAAGTTTTGTAATCTTTGACATATTTGTTCTCCTTAAAAAATTGCATGCTTATAAAGTATAGCACATTTTATAATAAATGTAAATAAACTAGATGTAAATTTTTCCAACAAAAAAAACGGCGGTGCCGTTTTTTATCTTATATCTTCAACTACTGTTTCGGGGGGAGTGAGAAGTTCTTCGGGATTTTCCAGAAGTTTTTTGAGCTTTTTAAATGCTTTGGAATAATAGTGTCCGTCGCAAATTCTCTCGTCGCATGTGACATTAAAATCAAGATATCTTTTTTTCTGCACTTCACCATTTTTATCAAGAACATACTCCGTTCTTTTACCACCCATCGCAATAAACACGGGAAGATTGCCAAAATTATAAAGGTGATGAAATATAGGAGGCATACCTAGTGACCCCATATTTGTAATAAACATCGAACCATGAAATGGACTGAGTTTTGTTAATACTCTAGGCAAAAGACCAAAATAATCAAAAATCTTTAAAACCCATACTGTAAAACGAAGAAATATAGATGGAATTTTTACTAAAAATCTTGCAACGGTGTCCATATTGTTCTGGTCGCCATCGAGCTTATTTTCTGAAACTGTTACACTTAGCTGGTCATATATTTTTTCAAGGGTATCTTCGGGTCTGGCGTAAAGTTTTATAACAGTTTCGGGAGCATTAAGGCTGAGTTCTTTTTTTATTGCCATACATATCTCTATACCATC
>JAZOQG010000053.1:0-1524 GCA_045656005.1 Clostridia bacterium | reverse complement strand
GCACCAGTTGCTTTAGCTGCAGCAAGTGTAGCCTTTATTTCTGTGGGATGATGAGCGTAATCATCATAGATTTTTGCACCGTTTACTTCGCCTTTTAATTCAAAGCGTCTGTTTGTTCCGGAAAATGATGCAAGACCTTTTCCTATGCACTCTTTCGGGACACCCAAAAGCTTTGATACAGCAATTACCGCCAAAGAATTTGAAACGTTGTGAAGTCCGGGAACGTTTAATTTTATATGCAAAAAACGCTCTCCATTTTCCATTACATCAAATTCAGGATAACCGTTTTTTGAAAATACAATATTTTCTGCCACATAATTGCAGGATTTATTCTGTATACCGTACGAAATCGTTTTTGCAGGATTATTCTTTACTGCAACTACAACCTCAGGGTCGTCAAAGTTTGCAATAACTGCCCCGTCTTTTGGTGTTTTTTCAACAAACTGTGAAAAACAGTCGATAATGTCGTCAATATCTTTAAAATAGTCTAAGTGGTCCTCTTCAATATTCAAAATAATGCTGTAAAGAGGGAAAAACTTTAAAAAGCTTCCACAGTATTCACACGCTTCGGTAACAAAATAGTCCTTACCGCCATCACGGAAATTGCCACCTATTAAAGGAAGCACACCGCCGACTAGTATGGTGGGGTCTTTTTCGCATTCGCATAAAACGTGAGAAAGCATAGATGTAGCAGTTGTCTTTCCGTGAGTACCTGATACTGCAACGGGATACTTGTAGTTTTTCATCATAGCACCTAAAAGGACTGCGCGTTCAATAGCGGGAATACCAAGTTCACGCGCATGCACAAGCTCAGGATTGTCTTCCTTAATTGCTGCGGTATAAACTACAAGTCCTGCACCCTCTACATTTTCAGCCCTATGACCGATTGCAACAGAAATACCTGATGATACAAGTTCTTTTGCTGTATCACTTTCTTTAAAGTCAGAACCTGATACAGTGTATCCATCGTTTTTAAGTATATGCGCCAAAGCACTCATACTTATTCCGCCGATACCTATGAAAAATACACTTTTTTCTTTATCTATATTTTTAAAATCAAACATACAAATCACTTCCACAATAACTATATGTAGTTGTCTTCCTATATATTATACACTACTTATTATGAAAATAAAAGTATTTTTTCAAATAAATGTATATTTTTTTAAATCGTGCCCAAAATAGTTATAAACCACATCAAAAAGGAGAGCACTTATGGATATTACAGATATCAGAATCAGAAAAATCAATGTAGACTCAAAAATGAAGGCAATCGTTTCGGTAACCTTTGACAATTCGCTGGTTGTCCACGATATAAAGGTTATCGAGGGTGGCGATAAGCTATTCGTCGCGATGCCCAGCCGAAAAACACCCGAGGGCGAATACAAAGATATTGCCCACCCAATTAATTCGGATATGAGGTCAAGTCTTGAACATTCAATTTTGGAAAAATATCAGACTGCTTTGGTTGAAGAAGCAGAAAATCCAAATGCATAAATATAAGAAGACTTTTTGCAAAACTGC
>JAZOQG010000052.1:0-18519 GCA_045656005.1 Clostridia bacterium | reverse complement strand
GGATTTAAAGTAATTCCTCACGAAAAGGTATTTGATACCATAGAAGATGCCTTTGAAAAAGTTATGAGTATAGGAAGCGGCAGAAGCGAATATTATTATGATATAGATGGTGCAGTTATTAAAGTTAACGACCTTATGCTCCGCGAAAAATTAGGAAGCACATCAAAATTCCCAAGATGGGCGGCAGCTTTTAAATTCCCTGCAGAGCAGAAAGAGACAAAGCTACTTGACATCATTTTGCAGGTAGGCAGAACAGGGGCTGTTACACCTAATGCAGTACTCGAAACAGTTTCTCTTGCAGGCACATTTGTAAGCCGTGCAACACTGCACAACATGAATTTCATAAGAGAAAAGGATATAAGGATAGGCGACACCGTACTCCTTCAGAAAGCGGGAGACATAATCCCTGAAGTTGTGCGTGTTATAAAAGAAAAGAGAACGGGAGAGGAAGCAGAATTTAACATGCCAAGTGATTGTCCCGTTTGCTCATCACCTTTAAATCGTGCTGAGGGCGAGGCTGCATACAGGTGTACAAACGAATACTGCCCCTCTCAAAAAGGCAGAAGAATTATTCATTTTGCCTCCCGTGACGCCATGGACATTGAAGGCATGGGGCCATCTCTCGTTTATAAACTTTTAGACGAAGGGCTTATAAACGAAAGCGGTGATATTTATTCACTTTCCGCTGAAGATATAAAAAGCCTTGACAAAATGGGTGACAAAAGTGCTGAAAATATACTTTCTTCAATTGAAGCGTCAAAGAATAAGGGACTTTCAAATCTTTTGTTTGCACTTGGAATAAGGCATATAGGAAAAAGAGCGGCACAGATACTTTCAAAGCACTTTAAAACTCTTGACGCACTTACAAATGCATCAGAAGAAGAAATTTCATCTGTAGCTGACATTGGTGAAAAAATGGCAAAAAGTCTTAAAGATTATTTCGAAAACGAAGATGCTTTAAAAAATCTTGACAAAATAGTGTCAGCAGGCGTATGCACTGAGGAAGAAACAAAAAGTGCGGGTACAATTTTTGAAGGAAAAACTTTTGTTTTGACAGGAACACTCGAAAATCTTACCAGAAGCGAGGCAGGAAAAATTATTGAAAGCCTTGGCGGAAAAACTTCATCCTCTGTTTCTCAGAAAACTGACTTTGTATTGGCAGGAGAAGCGGCAGGTTCAAAACTTGAAAAAGCACAAAAGCTCGGCGTTAAAATAATAAACGAGCAGGAATTTATGGAAATGACAAAGAAAGGAATATAACAATGGGATTTAAAGAAGAATTCATTGAAATATATGGCGAAAATATAAAAAGAGACGGTGCGGATAAGCTGCTTGACTATCTTCTCTCCCCTTCGTCGGACTTTTTTACTGCACCTGCATCAACCCGTTTTCACGGGAATTATCAAGGCGGGCTTTGTGAGCACAGTTTAAATGTTTACCATTGCCTTTCAGATTATCTCGAAAGAGAAAGGGTGCAGGATTTATATGGTCTTTCCTATTCACCTGAGACCATTGCGATTGCAGCACTTCTGCATGACATTTGCAAAGTAAACGTTTACAAGGAAAGCACGAGAAATGTGAAAGAAGGAAATGTGTGGAAACAGGTTCCCTATTACGAATTTTCCGATGACCTTCCCTACGGTCACGGTGAAAAATCAGTTTACATAATAGGAGGCTTTATGCGCCTTACAAGAGAAGAGGCTTTTGCAATAAGGTATCACATGGGGTTTTCCGGATGCGAAGAAGCAAGAAACGTAAGCGCCGCGTTCGAGAAATATCCACTCGCTTTTGCGCTATCTGTTGCAGACATGGAAGCAACATTCCTTTTGGAAAGCGAACAAAAATAACCAAATACCCATTACGGCAGGATAAAATTCCTGCCGGTTTTTTGTCTTAAACCATAATTTTCTATCGAACTTTAGTAGATTTTGTAACAACTTTGTAATATCTTGGTGCTATAATAGTAGAATAGTATTTATTAAGAGAGGATTTTTGATTATGGACAGAGTTTACAATTTTTCGGCAGGACCTTCTATGCTTCCTTTAGAAGTTCTTAAAAAAGCACAGGCAGAAATGCTAAATTATAACGGAACAGGCATGAGCGTTATGGAAATGAGCCATCGCTCAAAACCATTTGAAGAAATTATCGGAAAGGCAGAAGCACTTTTCAGAAAGCTGATGTCTATTCCGCAGAACTATAAAGTTATGTTTTTGCAGGGCGGTGCATCAACCCAGTTTGCAATGGTTCCTTTAAACCTTCTTAAAAAGAGCATGAAAGCTGATTATGTTTTAACAGGCACATGGTCCAAAAAAGCAGCTTCAGAATGCGACAAGTACGGAAAGGCAAACATCATAGCATCCAGTGCTGACAAAACTTTCTCATACATTCCCGAACTTGACAAAAACACTTTTGACAAAGATGCAGATTATTTTCACATCACATACAATAATACAATCTATGGAACACGTTATATTGACTCAAAACTTCCTGACACAGGCAATGTTCCATTGGTTGCTGATATTTCCTCAAACATTCTTTCACAGAAAATGGACGTGGAAAAATTCGGTCTCCTTTACGCAGGTGCACAGAAAAATATTGCTCCTGCAGGTCTTACAATCGCAATCATGCGTGACGACCTTATAGGTGACACTCCTGACATCACACCTACAATGCTTAAATATAGCATTCATGCTGACAACGGCTCAATGTACAACACTCCCCCATGCTACTGCATTTACATCTGCATGCTTGTACTCGAGTGGATTGACTCACTCGGCGGCGTTTCCGAAATGGAAAAAATCAATGTAAGAAAAGCACAGAAGCTTTATGATTTCCTCGACGAAAGCAAAATGTTTAAAGGTACAGTAGTAAAAGAAGACCGCTCACTTATGAACGTTCCGTTTGTAACAGGAAATGCTGACATTGATGCTAAATTTATAAAAGAAGCAACCGAGGCAGGCTTTGTAAACCTCAAAGGTCACAGAAGTGTTGGCGGTATGCGTGCAAGCATTTATAACGCAATGCCTGAAGAAGGTGTTTTGGCACTTATTGACTTTATGGCAAAATTTGAAAAGGAGAACTAAGTCATGTATAAAATTAAAACTTTAAATAAAATTGCAGAATGTGGTCTTAAACTTTTTCCCAAGGACTACATGATAAGCGACACAGAAGAAAATCCCGATGCCATTGTACTCCGCAGTTTTTCCATGCATGAAATGGACCTTCCCAAAAACCTTCTTGCAGTAGGCAGAGCGGGTGCAGGTGTAAATAATATCCCAATTGACAAATGCTCCGAGGAAGGTATTGTTGTATTCAATACCCCCGGTGCAAACGCAAATGCAGTTAAAGAGCTTACCGTTTTAGGACTTCTTTTATCATCAAGAAATGTTTCAGGCGGCATAGAATGGGCAAAAACTCTTAGAGGTACAGAAGGTGTTGCAAAACAGGTTGAAAAGGGCAAGTCCGCTTTTGCAGGTCCTGAAATCGAAGGCAAAAAAATTGCAATAATCGGTCTCGGTGCCATAGGCGTTATGGTTGCAAACACAGTTTTCCATCTTGGAATGAAAGTTATAGGATATGACCCTTACATATCCGTTAAATCCGCTCTCGGTCTTTCAAGACATGTTGAGTTTTCTGATGACCTTAAATCCGTTTTGGAAGATGCTGACTACATTTCCATTCACGTTCCCCTCATCCCGCAGACAAAAGGCATGATAAATGCTGAAACCATTGGCTACATGAAAGACGGTGCACGCCTTTTGAACTTCTCAAGAGGTGAGCTTGTAGATTTTGATGCAGTGAAAGGGGCACTTGAAAGCGGAAAAATTGCAAAATATGTAACCGACTTCCCCGATGAAAAGATTTTGGAAGTCCAAAACGTTATTGCAATCCCCCATCTTGGTGCATCAACTCCTGAGTCCGAGGACAACTGTGCAAAATGGGCAGTTAAAGAGATTACAAACTACCTTCGTGACGGAAACATTACAAACAGCGTTAACTTTCCAAATTGTGAATGTCCCAGAGAAGGTGTGAGAATTTGTGTTGCTCACAGAAATATTCCCAATACTTTGAGCGGTTTCTCAACTATTCTGGCAAATGAGGGCATTAACATCGAAAACATGGTGAACAAAAGCAAAAAGGACTATGCTTACACAATAATTGATATTGCTTTGGCGCCAAGCGATGATATAATTGAAAAATTCAAGGCAATCGAAGGAGTACTCCGAGTAAGGGTAATTTTATAAAAACGCAAAGCGTTTTAAGCTTAACTGTTCCAACGGAACAATTTCACTTTGCAAAGCAAAATATCGTTCACCGAAGGTGAATATAGCTGCACGAAGTGCAATATAACTGTTATAAAAATGTGCCTCCCAAAAAGGGAGGCACATTTTTATAACTTATATTCTTCCTATTGGTGTTGCCATCTTACAATATGGTAAAAAGCCGTTATAAGGTCTATCAAGACGTTTTACCTCAAATTCCTCTATTTTATCGCTTTCTCCTGAAAGGTAACTGTCTATAAGCATTTTTGCAGTTTCACATCTTGCCTTCACACCGCCATATCTTATATCAAGATTTGACCAGCCGACAATTTTGTTGTT
This sequence comes from Clostridia bacterium, assembly GCA_045656005.1. GTDB lineage: Bacteria > Bacillota > Clostridia > UMGS1883 > UMGS1540 > JAZNQN01. The sequence continues at coordinate 13,917 of JAZOQG010000052.1, read as the reverse complement.
TTCAAACCACATTGCCTTATGCGACTTATGAACAGTTTCGCAAGCTTTCATAAGAGAAGGTAAAAGTGCTTCGCTTATATATTTAAGAGTTTCTCTGTCCCCTGTCAAATAAGAAGGAACTGCCTTCTCTGCAATTTCACACTTAATTGCAAGATAATCAAATACCTCGTGTGCAAATTTGTAAAGATAATCCCACTTGCCGCTATAATTTTTCATTTTTTCAGCATATTCTCTGTAGTGACCGCTCATTGGATTTTCAAAAAGATGAGTATCAAAAAGTCCTTCCATTATATCCTGCCAGAAAAGTGCTTTTCCTGCAAAACGGTCATGGAAACTTTCATATTTATGTTCTTCGTCAAAAATATTCTGATACTGACTCATTTCCATAAATGCATCAAAATTACCGCCGGTGCAAAATTCAAAACGTCTGCGAAGCTCATCCGCTGTTGCATTTTCATTGTAGCAAAGCTCCGCCGAAAATGAAAGACCTATAAGATTTGCAAAATAGTCACACTCTGCATTATCATTTGTCCAGACAGTCATAATCATTTCTTTTACACCTGTCTTACGGCAGGCAGAAAGAGAAAATTTTGTCATATCAAAAGCATAATAATTTTCAGGGAAATGACCCATCCAACTCCAAAGTCCGCCTGCAAAAATTACACTTCTATTTAAGTCGCAATGCTTTCTTAAAGCATATTCATCACAGTAAGGCATCTCGCCATAATGCCAGAAAACAAGCTGGATATCCTTTGGAATACGCTCTTTTGTATCCTCAGGAACATAACCGTCTTCTTTATAATAACCTTTGAAATACATATCGCTCCACATCATTGGCTTAAGTCCCAATTTATCCGTGATTTCCATAAGGCGATCCATATAATCATTGAAAACATCAAATCTGGGAACCAACCCGTGCTTATCAAGAAAACGGCCTCTTCCCATAGTAAATGCTTCGTCCATTCCCACATGAATTTTGTTTGAACGATAGCAGCTGCTTACAGTTTTAATAAGGTCTTCGAGAAATTCAAAAGTTTTCTCCTCTCTTGCCAGAAGCACCTCATCAGTATCTTTAATTTCAAACGCTTCATTCCATAGAAGATATTTACCCATATGTCCATAACACTCGATGCATGGAATTGCCTCAATTCCATATTCAAATGCATAATCATCAACACTCATGAGTTCTTCTTTTGTATATCTGCCTCTCATATAGCCAAAATACGGACGGCTTTCAAGTTCTACAGTATCCTCTGTGTAAAGCATGAACATATTGTAACCGAAAGCTGCAAGATAATCAATTATTTTCTTAATGCTTTTAACGTTAGGCACACCGCATCTTGATGCGTCAATCATAACACCTTTTGTTTTAAAATATGTATCTTCAAAAATTTCAAAGTTGCTTTTTTCTTTGGCATTTTGTATAAAAATGCCAAGTTCCCTGAAAAACTGATGTTTTTCTGCATAATAAATTGTGCCCACTCCGTCTTTTAATGATGCACCCGTTTTTTCGCCGCAAACTGCATAAAGCGGCACTCCGTCATCACTCTCTTCAAACCCGAAAATTTCACAAAGACGAAGAGCTCCTTTTAAAAATGTATCATCTACATTAAATTTTATTTTCATATTAATTACCTCCACATAAAAACTGCTTATGGTAATTAAATCACACCACGGCTTTGTTGTCAACCAAAACCCTTAATATGTACCTATAATCATTGAAAAATTACTGTTTTTCATTTAAAGAGGTGTAGCAAAATGATTTCATTTTGCTACACCCATCTCATGCTCCTTTATCCATTTTAAATACTAACTTCAAAATATTTTTTAAAAATTTAGGAGCTTTCATAACTTTAATTTTCATACACAAAATTCCTTTCTATCTTCCACTGAAAAAACACCAGCCTATTATTATAAGTACAACTGCTTCAAGTACTGCCAAAACCCATAGCGGCAACACCGCCGAAATAAACGCACCCACAGCAAAGGACAAAATAATAACACCTATTGCCCTTCTTTTTCCGCACACACCCATTCCCCCTTTCCATACATTATTTTATTCTGAAATAATGTAAATGTTACTTTTACTTGCAAAACACATAAGATAATGATAAAATAATACAAATGCGGGGTGATTTTGATGGTTAAGATTTATGTTGCAGATTTAAACTTTTCGCTTATTGCTTCATATAGACCTTATTTCTCTGAATATAGAAAAATAAGGCTCAAAAAAATTAAAAATAAAGTTCATTTCCTGCAGGCAGAAGCTGCCGAAGCACTGCTTTGCTATGCAGCCGAAAAAGAGGGGTACTCTCTTCCTCTTGACATAAAAACTGAAGAAAAAGGTAAACCTTATGCAGAAAATATTCATTTCAGTATATCCCATAGTGAAAATCATGTTTTAGTCGCAATTGCTCCATGCCGGATAGGTGCAGATATTCAAAAAATAAACAAAGGACAAAATTTATCTGTCGCAACAAAAATTTTAACTCCATCTGAACTTTCAGGAATTGACACACATGAATTTTTCCGTCTCTTTTCAATGAAAGAAAGTTATTTTAAAATGACGGGGGAAGGTCTTCCCCTCACCCCCAAACCCTTTTATGCATTTGAAAAATGTTACTTTGTAACATGGGAAAAAGATGGATATATGATTTGCGTATGCACTAAAGAAAAAGAAGAACAAGAAATTAAATTTTTATTTTAATGAAAAAATTATAAATTTATTTTAAAAAAGTTAAAAAAAACGTTGCATTTTAGTTTAAAGTGTGTTATAATAGCTTACGTTGTGAATAAGTGTGCCTGTAGCTCAGCTGGATAGAGTGACTGGCTACGGACCAGTAGGTCGGGGGTTCGAATCCCTCTAGGCACGCCATACAAAGAAACACCCAATGGGTGTTTTTTTGTGTGCATAGATTTTGAGGATTCGAACCCTGAGAGGGCACGAGCCGTTAAGAAAACAATTGATAATTGTTTTTAGGCAAGTGGTGCGCAGGCGGGTACCGAAATGCAAGGCATTTGGGTCGCCAAGCAAGTAAGACGCGAAGCGGATGTATCCCTCTAGGCACGCCATACAAAGAAACACCCAATGGGTGTTTTTTTGTGTGCATAGATTTTGAGATTTGAACCCTGTGAGGGCACGAGAGCTCAAAATGTTAAATAAAATTCATAAAAGGTATTGACTTTTATGAAAAAATCAATTATAATATTATCTGTTCAACAAACAGATCTGGGTGTGGCGCAGTTTGGTAGCGTGCTTGAATGGGGTTCAAGAGGCCGGGAGTTCAAGTCTCCCCACTCAGACCAAAAAATAGCATTGCATTTTTATGCGGTGTTATTTTTTTATGTTAAAAGATATCTTTTAACTCTTAACCAAATCTTAACCGGATTTATTATATAATTTAATTTAATATAGATTAAAAAGGATGAGAAAGACATGCGTAAAACAAAAATTATTTGTACTATTGGTCCTGCGTGTGAAAACGCAGACATTCTTGAAAAAATGTGTCTAAATGGCATGAATGTTGCGAGACTTAATTTTTCACATGGAACACACGAAGAACATCAAACCAAAATTGATTTGGTAAAAAAAGTTCGTGTAAAGCTTAATCTGCCAATTCCTATTATGCTTGATACCAAAGGACCTGAATATAGAATTAAAACTTTTGAAAACAAGAAAATCACTCTTTCAGACGGCGATAAATTTATATTTACAACCGATGATATTGTGGGAAATCAGAAAAAAGTATCCGTCAATTATAAAAACCTGACAGACGAATTGAAAATCGGCGACCTTATAATGGTAAACAACGGACTTGTAAAATTCAGGGTGGACGAAATCAAATCAAATGATATACTATGCACAGTTATTGCAGGCGGCGAAATTTCTGACCGAAAAAGCATGAATTTTCCAAACAATGTGCTGACACATGATTATTTAAGCGAACAGGACAAAGAGGATTTATTGTTCGGCATAAAAAATGGAATTGATTTTGTTGCCGCCTCCTTTGTTTCATCCAAAGGAGATGTTGAGGCAATCAGAACATTTTTAAATAAAAACGGTGGTGAAGAAATAGATATCATAGCCAAAATTGAAAATCGTGCCGGTGTTGATAACATTGAAGAAATATGTGAACTTGCCGACGGAATAATGGTGGCTCGTGGTGATTTGGGTGTTGAAATTCCCTTTGTTGAAGTTCCTTCAATTCAAAAATACCTTATAAAAAAATGTCGTTTGCTTGGTAAAAGGGTAATTACTGCAACTGAAATGCTTGAATCCATGATATACAATTCCAGACCAACAAGAGCTGAAATTTCGGATGTTGCAAATGCAGTTTATGATGGTTCTTCGGCTATTATGCTTTCGGGAGAAACCGCTGCAGGCAAATATCCTGCCGAAGCCGTAAAAAACATGGCTGAAATTGCCGAATTTACTGAAAAGCATATTGATTACAAAGAGTGGTTTAGGTCAACTGAATATAAAATAAAAAATAATCTAGATGCAATTTCACATTCAGTATGCTCTATGGCAATAGATGTAAATGCAAAATGCATTGTTGTAAACTCCATTACAGGAAAGACAGCAAGAATGGTGAGCCGTTTCAGATGTCCCGCAGACATCATAGGAACAACAACCAACGTAAGAGCATGGAGACAGCTTAATATGAGTTGGGGTGTTACTCCCGCTTTATGCGACCAATATCCCACTTTAGACATTGTTTTTTATCAGGCTGAACAACAGGCAAAAAATCTTTTTTCATTAAAGCCCGGCGACAACATTGTAATGACAGGCGGACTGATTAACGGAACAGTAGGCAATACGAACACCATTAAGGTTGAAGTGATTAAATAAGAAATGTTTCCTCTTGTCAAAAAAAAATATGTATGATATAATTATCAGTAGACATTTATTTGTTTGCTGATAATTTACTTTAAGGAGAAAAAATATGTTGAAAAAACTTATTGCTTTTATGCTTACTGCCACTGTTTTATGCGTTTCATCTTATGCCGCACCCTCATCATGGGCAGTAGCAGAAGTTAAAACTGCAAAAACCAACTCTCTTGTTCCGGAAAATCTTTTGTCGGATTACCAAACACCAATAACAAGAGAAGAATTTTGTTCTATGGTGCTACGTCTTTACAAAAAACTTTCAGCAAAAGACGCACCGGCAGGTGTGAATGTTTTCAGCGATACTCAAAATGCTGACGTTGCATCTGCTTTTACACTAGGAATTGTAAAGGGTATAAGCGACACACTCTTTGCTCCCGCGTCTCTCATTACAAGAGAAGAAATTGCAACAATGTTTCGCCGTTGTGTTTCGGCAGCATTACCCACACAAAATATTTCTGTACCTCTTGTAAACACATTTCCCGACGAAGAAAACATTTCAGACTGGGCAATAGATGCAGTAAAATTTGCGAATATGTGTCAGGCAATTTTAGGTGATGAACAAGCCAAGATAAATCCAAAATCCAACACTACAAGAGAACAGGCAATTTTAATGACACTAAGACTTTACAACTGTTTCAGAATAACAGATAATTCTGTATTGGAAAGCTATGGACTTGCAACATCAGGAAACGGAACTTCCAATATGCTTGGAGGCAGTTTTGCAATAAAAGCACTTTCCGGCGAGATGTATCTTGCAGATGATACCGGGATTTATAATATTGACACTAAAAACTATATCACAAAACGCAAACCTTCTTCTATGTACGTTGCAAATGAGAATATTTACTTTATAGATGAATCTGACAAAGGTTTGTATAAAACAGACATACAAAATAAAGCTGAAACACTTCTTTATGAAGATGCGGTGTCATTTTTCCCTGCCGGCGAATATATATATATTAAAAATGCGGAAAACTCTCTCGTTGCCCTTTCCACCAAAACAGGAAACGTCACTCCGATAGCAGACGGCATCACCTCAATGCCTCTTCCAAGTGCAAACACAGTATATTTTGCAACATCAAATGGCATACGTTCATACAATATACTTAAACATGAATATGCTGATGTATATAGTGGTACAGCAAAAGAAGCAACCATAAAAAATAGCAGCATCTATTTTAAGAACGATGAAAACTATCTTTGCTCAATATCTCTTTCAGGTGAAAACTTTAAACTTGTAACACCAATTCCAGTAAATGAATATTGTCTTTATACGGAAGCAGTAGCATATACTACTGACGATGGTATTTATAAATGTGATTTAAGTGGGAAATTCAATATTAAAATGACAAATGATGTGTCATTTTCAATAAACAGTTATGAAAAAACTCTCTACCTTAAATCACCTGAAGGAAAAATATTTAAATTTAATCCTTTTACTGGCGAAAAAACCTTGTTAAATTAGTAAAAAACGTTGACAAATTTCGCAAAAAGTGCTAAAATTAATTGTTAATAGTGATAATAAAGTTTGGAGGAATTCTAGATGAAAAAATATAAAATTGCCGTTGTAGGCGCAACAGGTATGGTTGGAAGAACATTCCTTAAAGTTTTGGAGGAATATAAACTTCCCGCTGAAAGCTACACTCTCTTTTCTTCCGCAAGAAGTGCGGGAAGCAAAGTTTCATTCATGGGTGAAGAATACACAGTACGCGAACTTACAGAAACTTCCTTTGATGAAGGATTTGACATTGCTCTCTTCTCCGCAGGCGGTTCCACAAGCGAAAAGTTTGCTCCCATTGCAGCAGAGAAGGGTTGCGTTGTAATTGATAACTCAAGTGCATGGAGAATGGATCCTAATGTTCCTCTCGTAGTACCGGAAGTTAACCCCGAAGAAATCAAAAACCACAAAGGCATTATTGCAAACCCCAACTGTTCAACAATTCAGGCGGTTGTTGCAATTAAACCTCTCCATGATAAATACAAAATAAAGAGAATTGTATATTCTACATACCAGGCTGTATCAGGTGCAGGAAGAGCAGGGTGGGAAGACCTTGAAAACGGTTTGAAGGGTGAAGCACCCAAAAAATTTCCATACCCCATCGCTGGAAACTGTCTCCCACACATCGATGTATTTCTTGAAAATGGTTACACCAAAGAAGAAATGAAAATGATTTTGGAAACCCGTAAAATCCTCGGTGACGACAGTCTTAAAATCACAGCTACAACTGTTCGTGTTCCCGTTTACAACGGTCATAGCGAATCCATAAATATTGAATTCGAAAAACAGTTTGACCTTGATGAACTTCGTGATGTTCTTAAAAATGCAGAAGGCATCATTGTTCAGGATGATACTGCAAACAACATCTATCCTATGGCTATCACAGCTACAGGACATGACGAAACTTTCGTAGGCAGAATCCGTCGTGACGAAAGCGTTGAATCAGGTGTAAACCTCTGGGTTGTTGCAGACAACATTAGAAAAGGTGCTGCATCAAACGCAGTTCAAATTGCCAGAAAATTTATGGAATATGGATTATAATAACAGAAAGAAGGGCTTTTTATGAAAAAACTCCCATTCACCGGTTCCGGTGTTGCACTTGTAACACCTTTTAACGCTGACGGCAGTATTAATTTTGACAAACTTGGTGAGCTTATAGAGTTTCATATAGAAAACAAAACTGATGCTATAATTGTTTGCGGAACAACAGGCGAAGCTGCAACAATGCCTGACAGTGAGCATTTGAGCGTTGTTGAATATGCAGTTAAAAAGGCTGCAGGAAGAGTTCCGATTATTGCAGGCACAGGTTCAAATGATACCGCTCACGGTATAAACCTTTCAAAAGAAGCTGAAAGACTTGGAGCAGATGGACTTTTGCTTGTAACCCCTTATTATAATAAGGCTACACAAAAAGGGCTTATCCTCCATTACGAAGCTATCGCAAAAGCAGTTTCAATTCCAATAATTTTATACTCTGTTCCTTCAAGAACAGGTGTAAATATTACTCCTGAAACACTTTTGAAACTTTCTGAAATCCCAAACATTGTTGCAGTTAAGGAAGCCAGCGGAAACATCAGTCAGGTTGCAAAAATTGCAGCTCTTTGCGGCGACAAAATGGCGATTTATTCAGGTGACGATAACATGACCGTTCCCGTTATGTCACTTGGCGGAAAAGGTGTAATTTCAGTTATTGCAAACATTTTGCCAAAGGAAACACACGAGCTTACAGAAAAGTATGCAAACGGTGACACTGAAGGTGCATTAAAGCTTCAGCTTAGCATGCTCAATGTTATGGAATCAATGTTTTATGAAGTAAACCCAATCCCCGTAAAAACTGCTATGAACATGCTTGGTTTTGAAGTAGGACCTCTCCGCATGCCTATGTGCGAAATGGAAGAGTGTAATGCTGCAAAACTTAAAGCAGCTCTCGTAGACTACGGATTTAAATTTTAATTTCAGAGGTAGCAAATGATAAATATATTACTTAGCGGCGCCAACGGAAAAATGGGCAAGGTAATAACCCGTCTTGTCGCAGATATGGAAGATATAAATATTGTGGCAGGTGTTGATATAAATACTGAAAGCGATACTTTTTCTGTGTTTTCCTCCCCGTTTGAATTTGACGGCGAATGTGATGTTATAATTGATTTTTCGCATCCAAGTGTTTTTGATACGCTTATGGACTATGCAGTTGAAAAGAATGTGCCTATTATTATGGCAACAACGGGTCTTTCTCCTGAAAACCGTCAGCGTCTTGTAGATGCTGCGGCAAAAATACCCGTTTTCTTCTCTGCAAACATGTCACTTGGTGTAAACCTTCTCATTGACCTTGCCAAAAAGGCAACTGCAATTTTGGAGGATAATTTTGATATTGAAATTATAGAACGTCATCACAATCAAAAAATTGATGCACCAAGCGGAACGGCACTTGCTATTGCAGATGCTATTGCAGATACTGCTATCGGCAGCAAAAACTATGTTTATGACCGCCACAGCGTAAGACGTAAACGCTCTAAAGATGAAATTGGTATTCACGCAGTCAGAGGCGGTACAATCGTAGGTCAGCATGACGTTATCTTCGCAGGTACAGACGAGATAATCGAAATTAAACATACTGCAACCAGTAAAGAGGTTTTTGCAGTTGGTGCACTTAAAGCTGCGAAATTTATGAAGGGTAAACCTTCGGGATATTACAGTATGAATGATTTATTTAAAGATTAAAAAAAGAGCCAATTGGCTCTTTTTTTAATCTTTAATTTCTTCAAATCTTAACATTTGTTTCCCATCTACTAAAACTGTTTCATTCCACATAGAAAGCGGTCTTGTCCACACTTCTCCTTCTCCGTAAAGTGCTTTATAGACCACCATTTTTTCGAGAGTTTCAGAGTGATTTGCAATGCATAGCACCTTATATATGTTTCCTTTATAATGTTTGAAAATTTTACCTTCCATAATTATTCACCATAAAAATTCTGATAGGAAAGCCAATTTTCGAGAAGTTCTATCCATGTTTTTATATGGTTTAAATCCTTTGCATCATCAATCGGCAATCCTTTTCCATGACCGCCGTCAGGGAAAATATGCATTTCAACACTTGTACCCTTTTTACGAAGGTTTTCAGCATACCTTAAAGAATTTACAACACATACCGCCTCATCATCAAAACAATGCCATATAAATGTAGGAGCAACGGCTTCGACGCATGAATACTCAAGACTCAAAACATCTTTAAATTCTTCATATTTATCTGCCAGAAGATTTGTTGGTGAACCTTGATGTATATAATAGTCTTCTCTGTTAAGACCGATAACAGGATAACAAAGCACCTGAAAATCAGGCACAAAGCTCTCTTTATCAATATCATCAATGTTTTCGAACTCAATTTCGTCATGATATGTAAAAAGCGAAGCTGTAAGATGTCCGCCCGATGAATATCCCATAGCAGCAATCTTATTTTTGTTAATGCCAAACTTTTCACTATAATATCTTATATATCTCATTGCCCTTCTACCATCCAAAATAGGTAATGGAAAATAGTCAGGGGCAACTCTGTACCTTAAAACAAATACATTTATTCCCTTTTCACAAAAATATTTTGCAACCCTTTCCCCTTCCTGCTTTGGTCTTGAAGGGTCATTTGAATAACCACTGCCGGGAATTATTAAAAGTGCACTATCTGTCTTTTTATTTTTGGGAGTATAATGCTCTATCCATGGCTCATAATTTGCAGTACCCGGTACTTCTTCCCACAAAGAATATTTTTCTATTTTCATACATTTACTCCTTTAAACTGATTTTAAACTGCGGTGCCAAAAGTCCCTCTTTTGCACCCTCTACCATACTTGTTGTAATTTTAATTTCGCCAAGATTTTCAAGATATCTCAAAACCTCATATCCCAAAAGTGTTTTCGGCGTACAGTCACTTTCCTCAAAAAGAATTCCCATATGTTTTTCTATCTGCTTAAAGGTTTTTTCTCCATCTTTCAGAATTTTTCTTGTTTCTTTTATTCCTTGTTCAAAAATTCTTTCATTAATTTCTGCTACTCTTGCAGGAGGGTTTTTAAATGACTTAAAGTCAAACACGTCATTCCTTACATATCCCGAAGAATTCTGAGGAAGTGTTATAATTTCACCACAATTATCAGGAAAAGCCATAGCTGATGTAGCGAGATATGCCCCCTTATCTGAAAACGAGAGCATCATGGGTCTGTTTATCCTGCCCCAGAAAATTCTATCAGGCTTTGTTAATGATAAAAGCAGACCAACAATTTTATTAGGCATAGTACAAAAAGCATTTTCTATTGCTCTTTCTGCCTCATCGCCATTTGCTATATTGCGGGTTATAAGCTGACACATGACGTCACTCATATGAATGTCCGAAGTAAATTTATATCCATCTTTTGTAAGATTTTCAATAAGACTGTTATACTCTTTATCAGAAATTGCAAATCTTGCCGCCTGTCCATTTGCCACATACGCTTCGCATTCTTTTCCCATGCGAGTACCAATAAACGGATGTGCCCAACTATCCCCGCCGCCTGATTTTGAACGGCTATGAATTATTCCAATAGTTCCGGGTAACTTCAAAGCATTTGTTTCTTTTAAAAGAGTATCAGTATCTCCCGTGAGCTTTGCATAATATATTTTTCCCTCATGTATAGTTGCAATCCCTGTATAAAAACCGCCTGCGAAGCCCTCTTGCTTTTTAATCATTTCAATTAATATGGGAGCCGCCTGTTCTTTACCGGCATATCCTGCAATGTTGCACATTACACTTCACTCCTACGCAAGACTATACTTTTTGAGATAATCCTCGTACATGTTATTATATTCTGTCTCGTCACCATCTTTAAGGTTGCTTAAATATTTGTGTGTTTCAAACGAATCATTTGAAATTTCAATAAAGCATACTGCAATATTTGAGCAATGGTCGGAAACTCTTTCGTAGTTTGTCAGAAGGTCTGAAAGAATAAAACCGAGTTCCATTGTACAATCGCCCTGACGAAGACGTGAAATATGACCGTTTTTGATAACTCTCTTTAAAACATCAATAACCTGTTCCAAAGGTTCAACACGTTTTGCATCATCAAGATTGCCATTTACAAGTGCATTTATTGCAAGGTCAAGTGTTTCACAAACCGCATTTGTTATAACCTTTAAATCTGCAGTTGCTCTTTCAGAAAATGTAATTTTCTTATCATAAATTTCTTTTGCCGCCTCGGCAACGTTTAACGCATGGTCAGAAATTCTTTCTATATCCCCTACGCAATGCAAAAGCTCCGAAACCACTTTACTGTCATTTGCAGACATATTGTTTGCTGCAATTTTTATAAGGTATGTGCTTGTTTTATCCTCATATTTGTCAACCATTTTTTCAAGTTTTACAATTTCATCAAATGCCTCACTATTGAAACTATCAACAAGCTTTGTTGCCATCTTAAATGAGTCTGCTGAGATTTTTGCCATATCACAAACGAGTTCCCGACATTTTTCAACCGCAAATGAAGGTACATCCAAAAATCTTTCATCGAGAGTATTGAATACATCGTGTTCTTCACCATCTTTACTCTTAAAGGACGCAACAGCCAGTTTCTCAATAAATGAGCAGAAAGGCATTAAAATAACGGTTGAGAAAATATTAAAGAGTGTGTGAACAAGTGCAATATTAACGGCTGATGCAGGCGTACTCATAAAAGCAAAACCCATAACACCATTAAGTATATAGAATATACCTGCAACAACTATAACGCCTATCATCTTTATGTATAGGCATGAAAAAGCAACTCTTTTAGACTCTGTGTTTCCGCTTATAGCAGAAATAATCGGTGTGATTGTTGTTCCTATATTTTGTCCAAGTATTACAGGTATAGCGGTTGAATAAGGAATAACGCAGGTAAGCGCCAACGCCTGAAGTACACCAACAGATGCCGACGACGACTGAATAATTGCAGTAAAAATAGTACCAACCAAAATACCCATAACAGGATTATTTGAAAACATTGTGAGAATATTTGTGAATGCTTCATTGTCACGAAGGCCTTCAACAGCTCCGCTCATTGCATCCATACCAAACATTAAAACTGCAAAACCAATTAACATAGAGCCTGTGTTTTTGCGTTTGTCGGTCTTAGCCACCATTGTCATGATAAGACCTACAGCCGCAAGTATAGGAGTAAATGACTCAGGCTTTAAAAGTTTCATAATTAAAGCAGTTCCTTTAATATCCGCAGTACTTAAAAGCCATGATGTTACTGTAGTACCGATGTTTGCACCCATGATTATGCTGATGGTTTGTCCAAGTTTCATAATACCGGAGTTTACAAAACCTACAAGCATAACAGTTGTAGCTGATGATGACTGAATAATAGCCGTTACAACAAGACCGAGTAAAAATCCTTTTATTCTCGTTGAAGTAAGTCGTGCAAGAATTGACTCAAGTTTTCCTCCAGCTAGTTTTTTAAGGCTGTCGCCCATCAAATCCATACCGTAAAGGAATAATGCAAGTCCACCTATCAGCGCTAAAATGCTAAAAATATCCATTTCTTTTCCTCCGTTTGTTTTTATTTATTAATATATCCTAAAACCTGCTCTTTTATCTGCTTCATTCCTAAAATTGTGGGATGTCCGTGTTGCTTGTCAATATTTTGAAGTTCTATTACATCAACACTATACTTTTTGCAGGCTTCTTTATAAGCCTCGGTTAATTCTTCTTTTAATTCAGTATTTAAGATGCAATAAATTCTTGTGCCTTTCAAATACTTTTTAAAACTTTCCATAAGATATCCGAAAGCAGGAAGTGCACTATATAAATCCTCTTTCGTGAAATTATCATATTTAAGCTCACCAATAGGTGAATTAGCCCACGAATCATTTGTTCCGCCAAAAAGAAATAAAGTATCAATCTTGTTCTTCTTAAAATACCCATCTTCGGCAAGTCGGTCAAATCTTGCAATAAATGAGCATTTACTATTATCGCTCTGATTATACCCTGTGTTGCAAATGGTAGTTCCTGACCAGCTGCAATTTCTTAAAAGCTTTCCGTTTTCATTACACAAATCATGCCACCACGTCTCGTTTACATGAAAAACATCGCCTTCGTCAAGCTCACCTTTGTGACACTTGTAGGCAGGACCCGAAGCTGCATAATATGCAGCAAACCCTTCCGGTATGTACCCCTCAAACGTGGAATAGCTGTCACCAAGTATAAATATATTTCCTAAATTCGCCATTTTTAACCTCCGTAATGTATAGCCGAAATTACTACATTGTAATTGTAACACATTTTTTTCCAAATTTCAATTATTTGTGAAAAATTTGTGGGGTTTTTCCGTAAAAAATAAAAGAAATATTTTTTCCCTTTATCTTAATGTTGTAAACTATGTTAAAATTACAACTAGTCTATATACCATTCTGAAATCACTTCCCTTCTTGACATTTCCTTCATATTGTAATATTATAAAAACACGGAGGAGTTGTTTTTATGAATTTTGCAGAATTAATAGATTATTTTATAGTTGATTACCCACTC
>JAZOQG010000051.1:0-45190 GCA_045656005.1 Clostridia bacterium | reverse complement strand
CATACGAGTTTCTACTGATGATCAGCTTGAGTACAGTCCTGATAGTCAGTTAGAAAAAATAAGACTCTATGCGGAAAGAAATCAAATTTTATTGCCAAAAGAATTTATATTTGTAGATGAAGGCATCAGCGGAAGAAAAACTAAAAACAGACCTGCATTTAACGAAATGATAGGTCTTGCAAAGCGTAAACCAAAGCCTTTTGATGTTATATTGGTTTGGAAATTCAGCCGATTTGCACGAAACCGTGAAGACAGTATCGTTTATAAATCTATGCTCCGAAAAGAGCACAATATTGATGTTGTATCGGTCAGTGAAGACATCGGTGACGATAAATTATCCATACTCATTGAAGCCATCATAGAAGCAATGGATGAGTTTTACAGCATCAATCTTGCAGAAGAAGTAAAACGTGGTATGACAGAGAAAGCCAAAAGAGGCGGCGTTCTTTCGATACCCGGGTTTGGTTACAAAGTGGAAAACGGCGAGTATATTGTTGTTCCTGAAGAAGCAGAGATTATACGAAAGGTTTTCAATGATTATGTAAATGGTAAAGGCCTTTTAACAATTGCAAAGGCTCTGAATGCTATGGGAGTAAGAACACATCGTGGAAACAAAATCGAAAACAGAACTGTTGAATATTGGCTTAATAATCCTTTGTACATAGGTAAAACCCGTTGGAATCCTGACGGTAAGCTGTCGCGAAATTACATGGCAGAAACTGCAATTATAACCGATGGTCCACACCAACCTATTATAGATATGGAAACCTGGGAGAAAGCTCAGAAAAGAATGCAAGAGCAAAAAGCAAGGTTCCGGAAGTACTTTAATCCTGACAGAAAGGGATTGTCCCATTGGTTGACAGGAATCCTCAGATGTGAAAAGTGCGGCAAAGTTTTGTCTTATCAGGGTGGATTCTTCGGTTGTTCAGAAAGAAGCAGAGGGAAATGCGAAGGTGTTGGATATATTAAAGCGGAAAAAATATCTAAAATAATCCTTGACATCTTGTCCGAGATGGAACTTCCAAATGTAGAGCTTGATTTTGCTGAATCTGAAGTTTTGGAGCAATCGACTTATACAGATGATAGCAAAATAATCTCAACACAGATTCAAAGACTTGAGATACGTTTAGAAAGAGTTAAATTAGCTTATGAAGACGGTGTTGACACTTTGGACGAATATAAGGAAAATAAAAAATCTATTCTTGATGAGATAGAAAAGTTAAAAGAAATGCTTGAAACAACCGGAGAGGATGAGCCTGAAGAGGAAGCCCCAATTGACAAGAAAGAGCTTCGCAGATTGACCGAGGTTTTGAAAGATGCTGATGTAAGTAATTTAGAAAAGAACAACATGGCAAGGACAATTTTTAAAGAAATCATAAAAGGAGGAAAAGATGGAAAGTCCCTAAAATGTGTATTTTGGAGGCGTTAGTAAGGCTACTCTAACATTTTGGTACGCTCCGCCATACTGGCTCATGATAAATTTTGCCAGTTGCGAGTTTTGATTTTTAATTTTGACAGGGTACTGTAATTTTTTCTCATAACTCCACATAAACTAACCTCCTTACTGCCAATTACATGGTGAAGAAATCCATTGCCATGGAAGCTTTCCTGCAGCTGATGCTGCTGTTATAGGTGCAAAATTTTCTTCATAATCTCTGCGGGCAGCAGCAGCGCGTTTTACAGCCTCGGTGTATTTCTCCATTGCTTCACTATCTTCTGGGTGTGTGTCAAGAAACAGCTGAAGTTCATAGGCAACAAAGTCAGCTTCCATTACCTTTTTCATGGCTTGGCATTTGTCAATCTGTTTCATATTTCGCACCTCCAAAAGCTTTCTTTCCATAAACTCCAAGAGGGAGATTTAGTTCAGGGAAAAGCGTTCCATATTTTAAAGCATCTTCGTAACAATAAACTTCTCCGAATTTTTGAATAGGAACACAGGAATATCCTACACGGGCATTGCAGCACATGTTTTCCATATAATCCATAAAATCACTCCTTAATATTTGTGACGTCACAATAACATTGTATGTTTTTGTCGAAAAAATGTTACCTATTGTAATAATTCAGACAAAAGAATTGACAACAGTATATTTTAAGGAGATGTTAAAAACTCTAACACCCACCTAGCAGATAAGCAGAGAGTGTAAATAAGACAGGTGGATATGTATAAACCACAAACTATTTAGCATGTGGTTTGAAAATTAATGCTGAAATAAAACTAAATACAATTGCGGTTGTAATACCTGCGGATGTTGCGGTAAGACCGCCTTTAAGAATGCCTATAATACCATCGGTGTTAATTGACTTTACAACTCCATTATAAAGAGAATAGCCAAAACCCGTTATCGGTACAGTGGCTCCTGCACCTGCGAATTCTACCAAAGGTTTATAAACGCCGATTAATGACAGGAAAACACCGAGGCACACAAACGATACCAATATCCTTGCAGGTGTAAGTTTTGTTTTATCAATTAAAATCTGACCTATAACACATATTAATCCGCCAATAACAAATGCTTTAATATAATCCATAAAAAACTCCTTTTGTTTTTTATTATTGTTCCCAAAACCCCAAAAAATAAACTGCAGAAAATCTGCAGTTTAAAATTACATGTTTTTAATAATATTTTCGGCATTTTTAATTGCGTTAAGCACCGCATCAGGTGATGGTGAGCCGGGAATCTTTCTTTGAGAAACACATGTTTCCATGCTGATTGCATCGTATATATCTTCTTCAAAAATATCTGAAAATTGTTTATATTCATTTAAACTCAATTCATCAAGAGATTTTTCCTGACTTATTGCGTAAAAAACGAGTTTCCCGATAACTTCATGTGCATTTCTGAAAGGCATTCCTTTTTTTACAAGATAATCTGCTGCATCAGTTGCATTTGTAAATCCACCTTTTGCACCTTTAAGCATTGCTTTTTTGTTGATTTTCATTGTATCAATCATTTTTGTAAACACAGGAAGACACATAAAAAGAGTGTCAACTGCATCGAAAAGTTGTTCTTTATCTTCCTGCATGTCCTTATTGTAGGCGAGAGGGATACCTTTCATAACAGTTAAAAGCCCCATTAACGAGCCATATACGCGCCCAGTTTTACCTCTTATAAGTTCGGCGACATCAGGATTTTTCTTTTGAGG
This sequence comes from Clostridia bacterium, assembly GCA_045656005.1. Taxonomy (GTDB): domain Bacteria; phylum Bacillota; class Clostridia; order UMGS1883; family UMGS1540; genus JAZNQN01. The sequence continues at coordinate 42,043 of JAZOQG010000051.1, read as the reverse complement.
CATTATGCTGCTTCCTGTAGAATACGCATCATCCATTTCGATGAAAGAAAATTCATGGCTACTCCAAAGAATTAGTTCTTCGCAAAATCGGCTCAAATGCATCATAATAAGGGAAATACCAAAGCAAAGTTCAATTGCGAAATCTCTGTCACTTACACCATCTAATGAGTTTTGGGTAATTTTGTTAAATAAAAGTTTTTCTTTAACAAAATCTCGGTCGAGATTATATGTTGTTCCTGCGAGGGCACCGCTGCCAAGAGGCATAATATTTACACGTTCCCTATATTCATTTATTCTCTCGATATCCCTTAAAAACATTTGTACATAAGCCATAAGGTGATGGGAGAGAGTGATAGGCTGAGCTTTTTGCAAATGGGTATAGCCAGGCATAATTGTATTAAGATTTTCACTTGAAATCCGTAAAAGAACTTGAATAAGATTTTTAAGCATTTTACAAATTTCGTCTTCTGTATCCCTGACATACATTTTTATATCAAGTGCAACCTGATCGTTACGGCTCCTGCCTGTGTGAAGTTTTTTGCCTGCATCGCCAATTCTTTCAGTAAGAATTTTTTCGATATTCATATGAATGTCTTCAGCATCAATTTCAAATTCAATTTTTCCATTTTCAATATCCGCAAGAATGTTTTTAAGCTCCGAAACAATTTTTTCGCTATCACAAACAGGAATAATTTCCTGCTTTCCAAGCATTTCGGCATGAGCAATCGAGCCTAAAATATCCTGCTTATAAAGTCTTTGGTCAAATCTTATTGATGAATTGAAATCATCAACACTTTTATCGGTGCTTTTCTGAAAGCGACCGCCCCATAATTTTGCCATAAAACAGTTCCTTTCATAACAGTTTAAGAGGGCGCCGAGGCACCCTCAAATGTTTATTATTTATTAAGTCCGTTTTTCTTTTCCATTAATGCTCTAACCTTGAGCGGGAGTCCAAAGAGATTGATAAAGCCTTCGCTATCTTTGTGGCTGTAAAGTTCTTTACTGTCACCAAATGATGCGATATCCTCATTGTAGAGAGAATATGGTGATTTTGCACCCGCAGGAGTAACACTGCCTTTGTAAAGTTTAAGTCTTACTTCACCTGTTACAGTTTTATCCATTTCATCAAACATAGCAGAAAGAGAGGTACGAAGAGGTGTAAACCATTTGCCATCGTAAACAAGTTCTGCAAATTTGATAGCGGACTGACGTTTGAATGCCTGTGTGTCACGGTCGAGACAGAGGTATTCAAGTTCCTGAATAGCTGTGTAAAGAATTGTTCCACCCGGAGTTTCGTAAACGCCACGGCTCTTCATTCCAACAAGTCTGTCTTCAACGATATCCGCAATACCAACGCCGTATGCACCGCCAATTTCGTTGAGTTTTTCAACGAGCTGACGAGCACCTAATTTTTCTCCGTCAAGAGATACAGGTTCGCCGCTTTCGAAACCAATGGTAATATATTTTGCTTCATCAGGAGCCTTTTCAGGAGAAACACCAAGTTTGAGAAGTGAGTCAAGCTGTGGTTCGTTTGCAGGGTCTTCCAAATCCATACCCTCGTGGCTGATGTGCCAGATATTTCTGTCTCTCGAATACAAATCCTTCTTTGTTACAGGGATTTCAATGTTATGAGCTTCTGCATAGTCTACCGCATCTTCTCTTGATTTAATATCCCAAATTCTCCATGGAGCAATTATTTTAAGAGAAGGGTCAAGTGCTTTGATTGTAAGCTCAAAACGAACCTGGTCATTACCTTTACCTGTTGCTCCATGGCAGATAGCAGTTGCTCCTTCTTTCTGAGCAATTTCAACAAGACGTTTTGCAATAATAGGTCTTGCATGCGAAGTTCCGAGAAGGTATTTGCCTTCGTAAACTGCACCAGCTTTTAAAGTAGGGAATATGTATTCTTTAACGTATTCGTCACGCAAATCTTCAATATAAAGTTTAGAAGCGCCTGCTTTTTTTGCACGCTCGTCAAGACCATCTGTTTCTTTACCCTGACCAACATCACCACAAACAGCAATTACCTCACAATCGTAATTTTCTTTAAGCCACGGAATTATGATAGATGTATCAAGTCCGCCGGAATATGCCAAAACAACTTTTTCCTTTGCCATATCTAAAAAACCTCCAAATTTAATTTTTTTATTGCTTATTTACTATTTTAATGCTATAATAATAAAATGTAAAGAGTTTTTTTTATTTTTTTGTAAATTTATGCAATTTAATTAAAAAAAGCACAGTTCCAAAGTACATTAATGTGTATTTTGTGCTTATAATTATACGGAGTGTAAAATGAGAATTTTAGGAATTGACCCAGGGTATGCCATTGTTGGATATGGTGTTATAGATTATATTGGAAATACCTTTAAACCTGTTGAATTTGGTGCAATCACCACTGAAAGTACAACTGATTTTTCAAAAAGATTAAAGCATATTTATAATTTACTCGAAAATATTATAAATATACATAAACCTGAATATTTATCAATAGAAGAATTGTTTTTTAATACTAATGTTAAAACAGCTATTGCAGTTGGACACGCAAGGGGAGTTTTGATGCTTGCAGCAGAGAATCTTGGAGTTCCTATTTTTGAATATACCCCTCTTCAAATAAAGCAGGCTGTAACAGGGTATGGCAGAGCAGACAAAAATCAAGTCCAGCAAATGGTTAAAATGTTTTTGGGGCTTCCAAAGGTTCCAAAACCTGATGATACTGCTGATGCTCTTGCAGTAGCGATATGCCATGCACATTCATATAAACCCAAAAAAGTTATCGGAGGTACATATTAAGTGTTTTATTATTTAAAAGGTACTTTAGCACACAAAGGTGAAAATTTTGTAGCTTTAGATGTTAGTGGGGCGGGTTACAAGATTTTTACTTCAATTAACAATCTTTCCAAAGTGAATACTGAAACTGAATGTAAATTTTACACTTATACACATGTAAGAGAGGATATTTTTGACATATATGGCTTTTTGACCGAAGAAGAACTTTCGTTTTTCGAGATGCTCATATCGGTATCTGGTGTTGGTCCCAAGGCGGCCCTTTCAATTCTTTCGATTCTTTCGCCGTCTGATATAGTTTCTGCAATTATTATGGGTGACTCAAAGGCGATTTCAAGAGCGCCCGGCATTGGTAGTAAAATCGCGCAGAGAATTATCCTGGAACTTAAAAACAAAGTTTCTGAAAATGACATAATTTCACCAAAAAGTGATGATAATTTCCTTTCTATCGACACGTCAAACGAGGCGGTTGCGGCACTTATGGCACTTGGATATAGTGCAACTGATGCAAAAAGAGCGGTAATTTCAGTTGATGGTGCAAAAAGTGTTGAAGAAACCATTAAAATAGCTCTTAAAAATTTAATGTAACGCGAGGAAATAAATATGGATTATGATGAAAGACTTATAACCACTATGCCGCTTGAAGGGGATAATGATGTTGACAGAGCGATAAGGCCCCGTGCGATGGATGAATATATTGGTCAGAAAAAACTAAAAGAAAATTTAAAAATCTATATAGAAGCGGCAAAGATGAGGGGAGAGGCACTTGACCATTGTCTCCTTTACGGGCCTCCGGGACTTGGAAAAACCACCATGGCAGGTATAATTGCCAATGAAATGGGAGCAAATTTAAGGGTTACAAGTGGCCCGTCTATTGAAAAATCAGGAGATTTAGCCGCTATTTTAACAAATCTTTCTCCGTACGATGTTTTGTTTATTGACGAAATCCATCGACTGAGCAAGGTTGTTGAAGAGGTTTTGTATCCTGCAATGGAGGATTTTGCTATTGATATTATTCTAGGCAAAGGACCAAGTGCTAGGTCTATAAGGCTTGAAGTGCCACCGTTTACTTTAGTAGGAGCCACTACAAGAGCGGGCCTCATTTCAAGCCCGCTACGTGACAGATTTGGAATTGTTTCGAGACTTGAGCTTTATAATAATGAAGAACTTTCTCAAATTGTTAAAAGAAGCGCAGATATATTAAATATAGGTATTTCTGATGATGGCGCCCTCGAAATTGCTTCGCGTTCAAGAGGAACACCGCGAATTGCCAATAGACTTTTGAGAAGACTTCGAGACTATGCCCAGGTAAAAGCTGACGGCATGATTACAAGTGAAGTAGCTGACAAAGCGCTCAACATGCTCGAAATTGACAAGATAGGTCTTGATAATGTTGACAAACGTATGATAATGAGCATTATAGAAAACTTTGGTGGCGGACCTGTTGGACTTGAAACACTGGCGGCAACTATCGGCGAAGATGTTTCTACCATTGAAGATGTTTATGAACCATATCTTATGCAAATCGGATTTTTAAACAGAACTCCGAGAGGAAGGGTTTTGACAAGTTCTTGCTATGAACATTTTGGGATAAAGATTGCAGAGAACAACTGCAGACAACAAACAATGGATATATAGCTTTGTTACAGTAATATTAACAAAAGTTTAAAGCTATATTATCAGAGAGGAACATGTCGGTTACTGTCGAAGTTAGAAGTAGGAGGTAATTGCATGAGAAAGAGACTTTTAGCTTTTCTTTTGTGCATAATTGCGGTTTTTAATTCCGTGAGCCTATTGGCAAGTGCAGAAGAATTCTTTTATGACAATGCGTGGCATAACCATGATGAAAATATTAAACTATATTTTGAAGGTGATTATATAGAAACAGATGTACCTTCACTTATAATAAATGACAGAACACTGGTCCCGGTGAGAGCTTTTTTTGAAAAGACGGGAGCAGAGGTTTCCTGGAATGAAAAAAAACATGAAGTTTCAGTAAATAGTGAAAAACATAATATTTTGCTTGGAATTGATAGTTATGTGGCTTATATTAACGACGAATCTTCAGTTTTAGATGTTCCTGCAAAAATTGTTGCAGATTCAGAAAACATTGGGAGAACACTTGTTCCTGTAAGATTTATTTCAGAGAAATTGGGTTTCAAAGTTGAGTGGGACCAAAAAACTTATTCAGTTTATGTAAGCACACCAGCCGAAAAGGAGTACATTACTTCTGTTTCATCTTCTAAAATAAACGGTATAGATACTATTAAAATTACAAGTACGGCTCCAACAAAACCTGTTGTAACAAAAATTTCAAACCCAGAGCGACTAATCCTTGATTTTTACGATTTTCAGTTAAAATCAGGTGATGGTTCGGTAGGGAAAGATGGCGTTTCTGTTTCTAACGTAAGATATGCAAATCATGATAATTATGCAAGAGTTGTTATCGACATAAAAAATGATTATACTTATGAATTAAAGGTTTCGGGTTCAGTATGTACTATAAATATAATGGGGGATAAAGGCACATCGCCAACACCAACTCCGACTGCTTCTCCAAAGCCAGTTGAAACTACAAAACCAGTATATACTCCAACTCCGTCACCCGAATCAGACTTAACAGAAGTTGAGCCGGCAGGTAACGGACTTGTAGTAATTGACCCGGGACACGGCGGAAGTGACCCAGGCGCAATTGGTTATAAAGATGGTGAGATTTATCTTACCGAAAGCTTTGCAAATCTTGATATATCACTAAGGTTATACGATCTTTTGAAAAGTCAGGGCGTAAATGTTGCCATGACACGAACAACAGATGTATATGTAGGACTTAAAGAAAGAGCGGAATACGCAAATAATCTTGACGCATCACTCTTTATATGCGTTCACAATAACTCTGCAACAACACCTGCAGCTCACGGCAGCATGGTTTACTACTATACAGGCACAACAGACCATATAACCGAAAAAGCATATGGAATCACAAGCAAAGACCTTGCAAAACTTATCCACGAAGGAATTTTGAAACAAGGAGAGAGGTACGATAGAAAAATTGCGGATGGCTCAAAATTTGTAGTTTTATATTCAACAAATATGCCTGCAATTTTAACAGAGTGTGCATTTTTGTCAAATGATGAAGAACGCGAACTTCTAAATTCAGAAGAATTCAGACAAAAGCTTGCAGAAGGAATAGCAAGTGGAGTTTTGAAGGCTTTAAAACAAATGGGTAAATTATAACAAGTGGCACCGTCAATGGTTTTGGCGGTGCTGATTTAAAAAGGGAATATAAGTATACTGTTACTTTAAAATCAATTGCCAATTAGACAAAATAAAAATTTTGTCTAATTGAGAGGAGGAGAAAAAGTGCATAGTTTTGAGGGTCTGCCAGTATTTTTAAAAGACTTTCTTATTTATATTGAAGTTATTCAAGGAAAATCAAAAGCTACTTCTGCAGAATATCTTCGTGACCTTCGTACATTTTTCAGATACTTGAAATGTAAAAACAATCTGTCATCATTTGATGAGTTCGAAAATATCACTATTGACGATGTTACAATTGATATGCTACGTAAAATTGATTTAAGCTTTCTCTACGAATATATGTACTATGTTTCTACTGAACGCAAAAATTCTGCTAACGCACGTGCACGAAAAGTTTCTTCATTAAAATCTTTCTTTAAGTATCTTACGAGCAAAGCAAATATTTTAACTGATAACCCTGCAAAAAACCTTGATGCTCCCAAAATCCCTGCACAGCTCCCTAAGTACCTTACATTAGATGAAAGCCGTAGACTCTTGTCAGGAGTAAATGGTGAATTTGAAATTCGCAACTATTGTATATTAACTTTGTTTCTCAACTGTGGGTTGAGAGTATCAGAGCTTACAGGAATAAACATTTCATCTATAACCGATGATAAATTTACAGTAATTGGTAAAGGAAATAAAGAAAGAACTATTTATTTAAATTCTGCCTGCAAAGCTGCCATTGATGCCTATCTTAGAGTTCGTCCACACGAAGGTGTGATTGACCGCGATGCGTTGTTTTTGAGTAAAAGAAGGACTAGAATTAGTGTTAAAATGGTACAGGTTGTCGTTAAAAATGCGCTTGAAAATGCAGGACTTGACACTAAACTTTATTCTGCGCATAAACTTCGGCATACTGCGGCAACTTTGCTTTACAAGCATGGACATGTTGACGTTCGTGCTCTGCAGGAAATTTTAGGTCACAAGCATTTGTCAACTACACAGATATACACTCACGTTTCAAACGACCAGCTGAAAGACGCAATACATAGCAATCCGCTTGCAGATGAGACAATTGATAATTTATAATTAGATTGACATAATTCTATGTTTATAGTATAATAAAGGTATTAATTACAAGGAGGGTCATTATGTTCAGACACACTAAAAAATTAGCAGTATTTCTATTATTAGTTTCACTTTTAACGGGATGTGCAAATAAAGTAGTTAGCCCTACTCCCACTCCATCTCCTGAAATCCAGAAACAAAATGAAATTGTAGAGAATTTCTATACCAAATATAAAGATATGAAAACAAGACCTATAGCTGTTATGATTGATAACGACAACAGCGATGCATGGCCACATGCAGGAATTGAGGATGCATATCTTATTTATGAAGTAACCGTTGAAGGCGGTGCTACAAGACTTATGGCACTTTTTGCAGACAGTAATACCCAAAAAATTGGTCCTGTACGTTCTTCAAGACATTATTTCCTTGATTATGCACTTGAGCACGATGCAATTTACACCCATTTTGGATGGAGCCCAAGAGCACAAAGTGATATTCCTTCTTTAGGAGTAAACAACATTAACGGTCTTTATGATAATGCTTTCTGGAGAGAAAACAAATATGTAGGTGATTATCACAGTGCATTTACTTCAATTGAGAAAATTAATGAGCAAATAAACAAAAAAGGATATCGCACAGAGCTTAAAAGTACCCCTCTCTCCTATGCCGACAAGAACTACACACTTGATGGCGAAGGAGCACAGACAGTTTCTATTCCCTATGCAGGTTTCTATGGTGTGAAATTTGAATATGATGCAGAGAACGGTACATATGAAAGATATTTAAACGGCAGCCTTCACCCGATCCAAAACGGAGGAAAAATTTCTGCTACTAATATAATCATCATAAAAATGCCTCACGCATCCTTAGGTGACGGAAGTGCACGAATTAACATAAGTGATGTTGGCAGCTGTGAAGGGTATTTTATAACAGCAGGTGAATATATTCCGATTACATGGTCAAAATCATCACGTACTGCAAAAACGGTATTCAAAGATAAAGAAGGCAACGAAATTAAATTAAACCACGGACAAACATGGATAGAAGTTGTTTCAACCTCTCAAACACTTGCAATAGAATAATGTATAATAAAAGAGCTTTTAAAAGCTCTTTTATTTGTAGCACAAATACCAGTCATCACAATAGTTGTCATCTATATTATCTTCTCTCCATATAAGTTCATCATAGGTATCAGGTGCAGGCAGAAGTGCTGCTTCATTTGGTTTCCAGTTTGCAGGTGTCATAACTCCCTGGTTGTCAGTTACCTGAAGTGACATTAAAAGTCTGTAAATTTCAGCTATGTTTCTTCCTGCACTACCCGGATAAGTAAGTATTGCACGGATAATCCCTTCAGGGTCAATTATATAAACACTTCGTACGGTTTCTGTGTGATTAACATATGGAGAAATCATTCCATAAAGGGATGCAATTTCTCCCATTTTATCAGAAATCAATGGAAAGGGCACACTTACACCGCTTGAAGTTTCAATTGCGTAAACCCATGCTAAATGCGATTTGTTACTGTCTGTGCTTAAACCTATAAGCTGTGCACCTGCATTTTTAAACTTTTCCGAAGATTTTGCAAATTCTATAATCTCCGAAGTGCATACAGGTGTAAAATCACCTGGGTGCGAAAACAAAACAACCCAATTTCCCAAAAAATCAGACAGACGAATTTTTCCGAAAGTCGACTCTGCAGTAAACTGTGGAGCACTCATACCAATTTTTAAATCAAAACTGTTCATTTTTCCCTCCAAAAAACATATTTCAAAGACAGTATATGATTTTAAAAATGTATTGACACTCATTCACTTTAAAGGTATAATTAATAAAGCACATAAGCAAAGGAATGAATTAATTATGAAAAAAATTTGTATATTTGATTTTGACGGAACTTTAGCAGATACAATGGAAAATATTGCTTTTTTTGTGAACAAAACTTTGAACGAATATAACCTGCCATCAATTGAAACTAAAATTGTAAATTCTTTTGTGGGAAACGGCGCTGCAAAACTAATAGAAAGAGCACTTGAATATGTGAAATCCGACCTGCCTTGTGATAAAGTTTTGAAAACATATATGTCGCACTACGATAGCGACCCATGTCATTTAGTCAGAATATATGATGGTATTGAAAAAGTGCTCGTTTCTCTTAAACAAAATGGGTTTGAACTTGCAGTTTTATCCAATAAACCGCATTCTTCAACCTCTCTTATAGTAGAAAAGCTTTTTCCGAAGGACACATTTTATATGTACTTGGGAAAAAGCGATAAATTTAAAGTAAAACCTGACCCTGAAGCGGTAAATTATATTGCAGAAGGTTTTGATAAAAAGGAAAGTTTTTTTATCGGTGACTCTGATGTTGATATTAAAACCGGAAAAAATGCTGGTTTAATAACAATTGGTGTCACATGGGGATTTCGCAGCAGAGAAATACTTGAATCCGAAAATCCTGATTTTATTGCAGATAGTGCAGAAGAAATGTTAAAACATATTATCGGATAATTCCTTGTAAATAAGATTAAAACGTCCACCCCGCTTGCGGGGTGCTTTTTTATCTTGAAAAACTGCGGTTTTTCCGTCACTTAATACTGCAAAACCGGTTAAATGCATATTGGATTTTAAAAACTTCTTAATTTTTTTATAAAGTTTGCAGTCATTTTTTAAAAAGGCAGGTAGTTTTCCTGAAGAATTTGATGAAAGTCTGTCAATTACAAATAAATCTCTCAATTTTCCTGGTTCGATATCAAATTTATGTAGTATCCATTCATAAAATGCTTTTGAATAATCATCAAGCGATAAATCTGTATCAACAAACGTGCCGAACTCACAAAACAGTTTAAAGGAATTTGCGTTAAGTTCATTAACCAAGTAATCTAAAACACTTAAAAATCTTCCGCTGTTGTAAAGCCTTTCCAAAGCGTCTTCGCATTTTTTGAGTAGCATTAAATCCTCCTTAGAAAGCCAAGGGGTACTTGTAACCTCGTATGGAGGAATTTTTGAATATTCACATGGAAATTTTTTGCTTTCTTCTCTCATTGGAGAACCGTGAAGTAATTTCAGAAAGCCTAGCTGCAGCATATCAGCACCCAAAGAGTAAGCCTTTAGAAAAGTTTCTTCAAAGGATGTTATTCCTTCAAACGGAAGCCCTGCAATCAAATCAACATGTATGTGTATGTTCCCAAAAGATATAAGTCTTTTTATGTTATCAATAAGTTTCTTGGTGTTTGTTTTTCTGTTAATGTGTTTCAGCGTTTTTTCATTGAATGTCTGCATACCTATTTCAAGCTGAAAAAGTCCGTAGGGTGCCGAATTTAAAATTTCAAAAGTACTTTCACGCAGAATGTCGCCTGCAATTTCAAAATGAAAACAAACATCACTTTTAAAGGTTTTACCGCTGTTTTCTATAATAAACGATAAAATTTTATTTGCTCTTTCCGTGTTTGCGTTAAATGTTCTGTCAACAAATTTAATTGTTTTAGTGCCAGAATTTGCAAGGACTTTAATTTCAGAAAAAACTCTGTCGAGCGAAAAATAACGAACACCGCCACATCTGCCCGAAAGACAAAACGCGCATGAATATGGGCAACCACGTGTTGTTTCGATATATAAAATTCTGCCTGAAACTTTTTCAAAAAACTCTTCACCATATGGTGACAACGGTTCAATATCACATATAAATGGTTTTTCAATTCGTCCCCTGAAGCAAAGTCCTGAAACGTTAATATATTTTTTTTCGCCAAAGTGCTGATTTAAAAATTCGCATATAGGTCTCTCCCCTTCCCCGCTTATCACAAAATCAACAAAGTTATTTTCAGCCAAAACTTCATTTGCATTGTAGCTTACTTCGGGTCCGCCAAGGAGAATAGTAACATTCGGCAACTGTTTTTTAATTGCATTACATAACTTTAAAACTATACTTATGTTCCAGATATAGCACGAAAAAGCGTATATATGAGAATTATAAGAAATTAATTCTTCTAATGTTTTATCAAAATTTGAATTAATTGTGTTCTCGTAAACAAAAGCATTACAATTTGTAACATTTTGTTTAATTGAACTAAAAAGACACCAAGGCGCAAGCGACATGTGAGGATACTTGGCACTTAACGAACAAATAACAATATCATACATTTTCCTTATCCTCTGAAATTAATGTTTTCATTGCCTCAACTGCAGTTTTTATTGCACGGCTCGTGTCAAAAACTCTGCCTGTATCAGGTCTTGTAACGTTCCAGATTGCAAGCAAAATTGCACCTGCACGAACACCTCTTGACATTGCAACAGAAAATATAGAAGCGCATTCCATTTCAGAGCAAAGGCAAGAAACTCCGAGATACGCATTCCACTTTTCAAAAAGCATTTCTCTGGCTGGCATAGTTTCGGGGTTTGTTTCGCCATAAAACGAATCCTTACTTTGAACCACACCTACATGAAAACCATTATCTGAGAAGTTTTTTGCCGCATTAACAAGCGCTGAAGTTACGTGAAAATCAGCAGTAGCAGGAATGGAGATTGGCATATATTCACGACTTGTACCGTCATCTCTTATGGCAGATGTTGCGATAAGTAAATCACCTGCCGCAACCCTTTCTCCCATACCTCCGCTGGTTCCAACTCTGATAAATGTGTGACAACCGCACATAATAAGCTCCTCAACACAAATTGCAGCAGATGGTCCACCTATCCCCGTAGAAGCCACGGAAACCTTTTCTCCGTTTAAGAATCCTGTATATATTCTGAATTCGCGATTAAAAGAAACCTCTGTCGCATTATCAAGATACTGGGCTATTTTCGGGACGCGTCCAGGGTCACCGCAAAGTATAACATATTTTCCTACATCTTTTTCTGAAACATTAATATGAAACTGCTTTTCGTTTCCTGCAATATTTATCATATCACACCTCATTATTTAAAAAATCTAATTTCTTGCTTGGTCAGATGTCTCCATTTTCCAAGAGGAATATTTCCAATATTTACACATCCCACCGAAACGCGTTTAAGTTCAAGTACTTCATGACCGAGGGCCTCAAACATTCTTCTGACTTGACGGTTTTTACCTTCTCTTATTGAAATTTCAACATCACAGCTTGCAGGATATTCTTTTATTACCTGAACCTTTGCAGGAGCCGTTTTAACTCCTTCTTCAATTATAACTCCTTTTTTCAACGTTTCAAGCGAAAATGAATGTAATTTCCCTGAAATATGCGCAAGATATGTTTTGTAAACCTCTTTTCTGGGGTGCATAACGCTATTTGCAAATTCACCATCGTTTGTTAAAATCAGCAGACCGCTTGTGTTAAAATCAAGTCTTCCAACAGGAAAAAGACGTGCATTTATGTCACTTACAAGTTCAGTAACACATCGTCTGTCTCTGTCATCAGAAACCGATGTTATAAATCCTTTTGGCTTGTGAAGCGCAATATAATATTTCGTTTCTTCAACATTTATCACTTTTCCACAAACTTCAACTACATCATAATCAGGATTTACGTCAGGAAAATCATAAATAACCTCACCATTTAACGTAACCTTTCCGCTTTCGATAAGTTCATCGGCTTTTCTTCTTGAACAAATTCCGCATGTTGCAATATATTTGTTAATTCTCATAAAACTACTCCCAATATTTGTAATATATATTAATTATAACACATCATAGAAGTAATGTAAACTAAAAATAAAAAGGAGAAGTAAAATTCTTCTCCAAATTGAATTACATAATTTTAACAACCGGTTTTATTAAATCAGAAGGCTTATTTTTCATAAGCATCAATGCTTCTTCAATTTTGTCAAAACCTTCAAATACATGTGTTACAAGAGGCATAGTGTCAAGTCTCTTTGTTTTTAAAAGTGACGCCATTTTTTCCATTTTGAGTCTGCCGCCCGGAGTTAGACCGCCGCTTATTCTTTTGTGTCCCATTCCTACTCCCCACTCGACTCTTGGAATTTTTATATTATCACCTTCTCCGAGATAGTTAACATTTCCAATAGCGCCGCCTGGTTTAAGCATTTTAATTGCCTGACCAAATGTATCAACATCACCGCCTGCAATTACAACCTTGTCAACACCTTTACCACATGTTTTTTCAAGCACCTGCTCAACAATGTCACCGTTTTTGTAGTTAATTATTTCTGTTGCACCATATTTTTTTGCAACCTCAACACATTTTTCTCTTGACCCTACAGCAAATATTTCACCTGCACCGCTTAGTGCACAACCTGCAACGCTCATAAGACCTACCGGTCCTATACCGATTACGCACACAGTATCGCCAAACTCAACTTCTGCAAGTTCTACTCCATGAAAACCAGTAACTACCATATCAGGAAGCATACAGGCCGCAACAGGGTCAACTCCTTCCGGTAAATGCGCAAGATTTGCATCAGCTTCGTTTACATGAAAATATTCTGCAAATACACCATCTTTGTAGTTTGAAAACTTCCATCCTGCAAGCATCCCATCAGAATGCATCGGGTAACCCGCCTGCGAATTTACTTTTCCCCAGTCAGGCGTAATTGCAGGAATAATTACTTTGTCTCCCTTCTTAAAATCAGTTACAAGCTCACCTACCTCGTCAACTTCACCTACTGCTTCATGACCTAAAATCATGTTATTTCTCTCACCTATTGCACCAGACCAAACAGTATGAATATCAGATGTACATGGAGCAATACAAATAGGCTTAACGATAGCATCAAGAGGTCCGCAGGCAGGCCTTTCTTTTTCAATCCAACCCGTTTCACCAATTTTAAGCATAGCATAACCTTTCAAAAAATCACAACCTTTCATGTAATATATGGTTATGATTTACAATTTTTGAAAAAATATACATGAACGTGAAAAAGGATGCCATAAGGCATCCTTTGTGTTCGTAACTTTTATAACCTCAAAGCGAGAGATTATTTCTGGTTAGCGAAGCATTCACTGCAGTAGATAGGTCTGTCGTTTTTAGGAACGAAAGGAACCTTTGCTTCTTTACCGCAGTTTGCGCATACAGCAGTGTGCATTTCACGATTTTCGCGAAGTGCCTGCTTTTTAGCTACGCGGCATTCTTTGCAACGGAGCGGTTCATTCTGAAAACCTTTTTCAGCATAGAACTCCTGTTCGCCAGCTGTAAAGATAAACTCATTACCGCAATCCTTACAAACCAATGTCTTGTCTTCGTACATAATAGTATCCCCTCACTTTGAATATTGTTAACCTACATCGGAATTGAACCGAACCTTCCATATGGATGCTCTCCATGAGCTTACAGGCATATAAACCTTGTGGCATTAATGAAAACAGAAAATCAGCGTGTTTTGTCAATCTTCTTTTTAATACGTTGTAAGGCATTATCAATAGATTTTGCATCTTTTCCGAGATGCTGACCAATCTCCTGATAAGATTTTCCTTGAAGATAAGAACTTAAAACACTGCGTTCAAAACTACTTAGAATTTTCTGGAGTCTTTTTTCAAGATCCTCAAACTGTTCTCTGTTTATCATTATTTCTTCAGGATTTACCACTTTTGCTTCCTCACCTAAAACATCCATTAAAGTAATCTCATACTCTTCATCATAAAGCGGACGGTTCAATGAAATATAAGTATTAAGAGGTAAATGTTTTTGCCTTGTAGCAGTTTTAATCGCAGTAATCATCTGTCTTGTAATACAAAGCTCTGCAAAACCACGAAAACCTGCCTCTTTTTTAACATCATAGTCTCTCACGGCTTTAAAAAGACCAATCATGCCTTCCTGAACTATATCTTCATGGTCTGCACCAATTAAAAAATAAGTTCTGGCACGTTTTAAAACAGCAGTACGATACTTTTTGAGCAAAAAATCAAGTGCTGCATCATCACCGTTTTGAGACAATGAAACCAATTCTTCATCGCTGAGTTCTTTAAAATCTAATAACTTTTTGCTTGTATCATTTTTCATAAAAAGTTACTCCTCTCGAACTCGCAACTATAATCATTATACACATTAAAACTTGTCTTGTCAAGAAAATTTTACATTTATTTGTTGAAAAAACAATATTTTTTTGATAATTTCTTATTATTTTTGGATATGTTTAATAATTTTAACAAATAATAAATAAAAACGCATGGAGGTAACTATGAAAAACAAGGTACTGATTATTATTCTTGCTTTTATGATTTTTATTCCAACGGTCATTATGTCATCAACCTATCACACAAAATCTTCAAGTTCAATTATAAATTCGGACGGCACATCTTCGTCAAAATCCGAACTGTCTTCACCGATAGGCGGGCAAATATCTTTTGGCAAATTTGTTTCACTTAGCAAAGGAGACAACATGTTCCGCGGATGTGTTTTTGATGGCGAAAAAACATGGTTGGTCCCCTATTCATATGGCAAAGTGATTTATTATTCAAAAAGCGGCGAATCAAATTCCCTTGATATCTCTGATTTCCAAAAAGGAACTGCACTCTACTGGGGCGGTGCGTTTGATGGAAAGAGTATATATTTTGCACCATTTGGTGCTGACGGAATATTACAAATAGACGCTGAAACAAAACAAATAGAAAAAATAAAACTGGATAACACTCAG
The DNA here is from genome assembly GCA_045656005.1 of Clostridia bacterium. Classification (GTDB taxonomy): domain Bacteria; phylum Bacillota; class Clostridia; order UMGS1883; family UMGS1540; genus JAZNQN01. The sequence continues at coordinate 26,389 of JAZOQG010000051.1, read as the reverse complement.
ACTAAATACAAAGGAGCACAATTTGATGGCGAAAATACATGGTTTTTTCCATCAAACGGCAAAGAAATATTAAAACTAAGTTCTGTCGGTGAAATAGTAAAATATGAAATTCCATATGATATCCCAACCGAAAATGCTTTTTCTGGCGGAATAATTGTTCAACGAAAACTATACCTTGTACCCGATAACTTTAATGAATTAGTTATTCTTGATTTGACAAGCGGAAATTTTGAAAAAATATCTCTTGATACTTCATCGTATAGTGGAGCAGTAACAGATGGAAATTCGATTTGGTTTATTCCCGGAAAAAGCGATTCTGTTATGTGTTTTGATACAAAAACCAACGAAAACAAAACAATTAAATTGCCAGAAACAAACATTGTAAGAGAATTCTCAGGAGGAGGTTATGACGGGAGATTTCTGTGGCTTGCTCCACTTTCAGGCAGCACAGTTATCAAATTTGATACTCTTAGAAACAAATATGAAACTTTAACTTTAGAAAAGGGTGATGAAAGCTACTCTGGAGGTACATTTGACGGTGAAAGTGTATGGCTCTCGCCATCATCTTCAGATTCTCCGCTTAAAATTAAAGGAAACAACACACCACCGACTGTTATGAATGTTTTTATTGAAACTTATGCAGGAACTACAGTTGAAAGTCAATTGACAGCAAATGACAGTGACGAAGGAGATAAATTAACCTTTACAATACTTGAAGAACCAAAATACGGGCAAGTAACTCTTGATAACGAGAGCGGAACTTTTATATATACTGCGGGAACAAATTCCGGTGAAGATTATTTTTCATATTATGCAAATGACTTATACGACGAATCCAATGTTGCAACTGTTACAATAAAAGTGACAGAAGGCGAAACTGCCTCGAACGGAAAATATATTGATTTGTGGGAGCACTGGGCAGAAGATGCTGCAAATTATCTGACAGAAACAAAAGTGTTAAACGGCGAAGAAGTCGACGGATATCAATACTTTTACCCCTATGTCACAATGAACAGAGCAAATTTTATTGTTTGGGTAAATTCAGCTTTTGGATATGAAGGCTCTCAAAATGATAACACACTTCCATTTGAAGATACAAAAAATGCGGAAAAATGGATAGTAAATGCTGCATCGGCTGCTTATCAGAACAAAGTAATCATGGGGTCTTTGCAAGACGAAAAACTATACTTTAAACCTTATGAAAACCTATCCAGAGTAGAAGCTCTTACAATAATTTATAATATAATTAAACCATCTCACTCTCCTGAGACAACACTGGATTTTTCCGACAAGGAAACATTTCCGTCATGGTCCCTTGATATCTTAAGAGCTCTAAAAAACGCAGGAATTTTAAAAGGATATGATGACAACACTTTGCGGCTTTATAATAGTGTTTCAAGAGCAGAAGCTGCACAGATGCTCTATGAAACACTTAGTATTATGAATAAAACACAAAAGTCAATTCAGAGACTAAAATAAAAAGGGGCATTGCCCCTTTTTTGTTTTAATATTAACCCGGAGGCCACTGAAGACCCCTTCCGCCAAGAACATGAAAATGTAAGTGTTTTACCGTTTGCTGACCATTTTCACCAATATTATTTACAATTCTGTAACCATCCTCAGAAATACCAAGTTCTTTTGCAATTTTTGAAGTTGCTTCAAAACATTTTGCAACAAAAACCGAATTGGTATTTGAAATGTCATTAGCAGATGTGATATGTTCCTTTGGTATTACAAGGAAGTGTACAGGTGCCTGGGGAGAAATGTCATAAAAAGCATAGACATATTCATCTTCATATATTTTGTTTGAAGGTATATCGCCGTTTATTATCTTACAAAACAAGCAATCATTCATTAATATCACTCCTGACTATTTTATAGCTTTTGCAACAAGTTCGTCAACAATAGAAAGTGCGTTGTCAATTTTATCAAGGAATTTACCACCAGCCTGTGCACTATCGGGTCTTCCGCCACCACCGCCACCGGTAACGGCTGCAACTTCTTTAACAATGTTTCCTGCATGAATTCCTCTTGCAACAGCTTCTTTTGTAGCCATTGAAACAAATGTAACTTTGTCTTCGCCGCGACTCGCCAAAACTACAAGAGAACATGGGAATTTGTCACGTATTTTGTCACCTATTCCTCTCATATCGTCAACTGACATATTTTCAAATTCTGCACAGAGAACTTTAACATCACCAACAGTCTTGATATTTGCCATAAGGTCAGAAATCATTCCGCTTGCAAGTTTTGAGTTAATTTCTGCAATTGTACGCTGTGCAGTTTTGTAATTTTCAATCTGTGCTTTGATTTTGCTTTCAATGTCATCTGGCGTACCTTTTAAAAGTTCTGCCGCTGTAGCAACAATTTTTTCTATTCCTGCAAGATATGTTAACACATTTTTGCCGGTAATTGCTTCAATTCTTCTTACACCTGCTGCAGCACTGCTTTCAGATAAAATTTTAAATGCACCTATCATACTTGTATTATCAACATGGCATCCACCACAAAGTTCAGTACTGTAGTCACCCATTTTAACAACTCTTACAACTTCTCCATATTTCTCGCCAAACAGAGCCATTGCTCCTAATTTCTTTGCTTCATCCTGCCTCATAAGGGTTTTGGAAACTTGGAGTGCATCGTAAATTGCATTATTTACTTTAGTTTCAACTTCTTTAATCTGATGAGGTGTCATTGCTTCAAAATGTGAAAAATCAAATCTTAATCTATCAGCGTTTACATATGAACCAGCCTGAGCTATGTGACTGCCCAAAACTTCCTGTAATGCTTTTTGCAAAAGATGTGTTGCACTGTGGTTTCTCTGTGTTGAAAGACGTTTTTGGGTATCAATTTCAAGATGAATACTGTCACCCGAGTTTATTGTTCCTTCGGTTACACTTACGCAGTGTAATATTTTTCCGTCAGCAAGTTTTTTACAATCATAAACTTCTCCGGCAAAACCTTTGCCTGATATTTTACCCGTATCACCCGTCTGTCCGCCGCTTTCACCATAGAATACAGATTTGTCCGTAATAATTACTGCATCATCACCATCGGAAACACTATCGCAAATAGCACCTTTTGATACGATTGACAAAATCTTTGCATCACAAACGAAACTATCATATCCAATAAATTCGGTTGTAATTGACTTGTCCATCGTAGTGAAAACATCTTCACTCCAGCCTGCATCATCACCAACATTTCTTGCATCCCTTGCACGTTTACGCTGTGCGTCCATTTCTTTGTTGAAAGTATCAACATCAACGGTAAAACCATTTTCGCTCAAAATTTCAATAGTTAAGTCAATTGGGAAACCATAAGTGTCATAAAGTTTAAACGCAGTTTCACCTGAGAGTTCTGTTTTGCTTTCTTTTTTTAAGTTTTCAATATATTCCGAAAGCATGGAGAGGCCGGTGTCAATTGTTTCATTGAAACGTTCTTCTTCAGTTTTAATTATTTTCTTGATGTAGTCACACTTTTCACGAAGTTCAGGATAAGCCTCACCTGACTCTTTGATTACAGTATCAGCAATTTTGTAAAGGAATGGCTCGTTAATACCAAGAAGTTTTCCGTGTCTTGCGGCACGTCTTAAAAGACGGCGAAGTACATATCCCCTACCTTCGTTTGAAGGAGAAATGTTATCAGAAATCATAAAGGTTGTGCTTCTGATATGGTCAGTAATAACACGAAGCGAAACGTCTGTACTGTCATTGTCACCATATTTAACGCCTGCCATCTTAACGATGTCCTTCATGATATTTGTAACTGTGTCAACTTCAAAAAGGTTGTTAACACCCTGCATGATTACCGCAATACGTTCAAGACCCATGCCCGTGTCGATATTTGGGTTTGCAAGGCGGTTATAGTTTCCGTTTTCATCTTTATCAAACTGTGTGAACACAAGGTTCCAAAATTCCAGATAGCGGTCACAGTCACATCCGATTGCACAGTCTGGTTTGCCACAACCAAATTCTTCGCCTCTGTCATAATGAATTTCGGAACAAGGGCCACATGGTCCCTGACCAATTTCCCAGAAATTGTCTTCTTTTCCGAGTCTTACTATTCTTTCAGGTTTTACACCAACCTGTTCGGTCCAGATTTTAAACGCTTCATCATCGTCTTCGTAAATTGTAACCCAAAGCTTTTCTTCAGGAATTTCGAGTTCTTTTGTTATAAACTCCCATGCCCACGCAGTGGCCTCATTTTTAAAATAATCACCAAATGAAAAATTTCCGAGCATTTCAAAGAATGTGCCGTGTCTTGCGGTTTTGCCAACACGCTCAATATCAGGTGTTCTTATACACTTTTGACATGTTGTAACTCTCTTGCGAGGTGGAACTTCTTTACCCGTAAAATAAGGCTTAAGAGGAGCCATGCCCGCATTTATAAGCAAAAGACTGTTATCTCCCTGAGGTACAAGAGGAAAACTTTTAAGTCTCAAGTGGCCTTTGCTCTCAAAAAAACTTAAATATTTTTCCCTAAGTTCATTTACTCCCAATTTTTTCATGTTTACTATCTCCGTTCCGCTGAAAATCAGCACAATTTAAACAAAATTATTATTTATTTATTATATACTTTTTTGAAGACAAAGTCAACATTTTACTAAATTTATACTTAATTTTTTTGAAAAAAATGCTAAATAATGTAATTATTTGTAGCAAAACATATACTTTTGAATAAAATAAAATCGGGTGATAATTTATGATTGTAATATTTGGTAATATAACCACTACCATGAGAATAAAAAAACTTCTTACAGGCAAAGGTATATCTGCGACACAAATTCAAACCACAAAAAATCCTAAAACACCCGATTGTGGTCATGGTTTGAAGCTTGACAAAAAATATTATGAAGATATTAAAGAAGCAGCAGCGGTTTTAAATGTCAAGATTAAAGGTGTGTATTATGAATAATGTAATATATCTTGACAATGCTGCAACCTCTTTTCCAAAACCAGAAAGTGTTATAAAGGAATGTCAGAGATGCATAACTAACTACTGCGTAAATGCAGGAAGAAGCGCTCATAAAAAAAGTTCATATGTAAACGAAAGGATTTTTTCAGCAAGGGAATCTATTGCAGGACTTTTTGGAATATCAAACCCAGAAAGAATTGCGTTTACACAAAACACAACACAAAGCTTAAACACAGGTCTATTAGGTACTTTAAAAAAAGGAGACCACCTGATAATCAGCAACATGGAGCACAACAGTATTTTGCGTCCGGCAAACTATCTTTCAAAAAACGGGGTTTTTTGTTCATTTGCTAAGGCTGACAAAAATGGTGAAATAAGTTTTTCTGCCATAAAGCCTCTAATCAGAAATAATACAAAAATGGTAGCAATTACGCACGCTTCTAATGTAACAGGAAGGCTTAATAATATTAGCGAAATCGGAAAAGAACTTAGAAAAAGAAATATTTTGTTTTTAGTGGATGCAGCACAATCTGCCGGGGTTTCACCTATAGATGTTAACACATCAAATATTGATATTTTGTGTTTTCCAGGGCATAAAGGACTTATGGGGCCTACCGGAACAGGAGGAATTTTTGTTTCGGAAAGAGTGCATATTTCCCCTCTTTTAAGAGGCGGAACAGGCAGCATGAGTGAAAGTCGGGAACAACCGATGCAAATGCCTGATTTACTTGAGAGCGGAACACAGAACGTTCTCGGCATTTCGGCTCTTTTAGAAGGTGTTAAATTTGTTTCCGCACACAAGACAGAAATTTCAGAAAGCGAAAATTTTCTGGCAGAAATCCTTTCAAACAACATTAAAAATTTAAAAAATGTTTCCGTACTGGGAAGAAATGGTGGGAAAAACACAGGAATTGTCGGTTTGAAAATAACCTCAAAACCTCCTGCGGAGGTTGCATACCTTCTTGACAAAGACTACAATATAGCAGTCAGGGCAGGTTTTCATTGTGCTCCGCTTGCTGCAAAAGTTTTTGGAGTTGAGCAAATGGGCTCACTTCGATTTTCTGTTGGCTTTTTTAATACAAAAAACGATATTGACAAAGCTTCACTTGCTTTGAAAAAAATACTGGAATATTAAAAAAAATGCCTCATATTATGAAGTGTGGGGTGATTTTTTGTCAAGAATTTTTGATTTCAGACATAAAGAGGTTATAAATATTTCGGATGGAAAAAGGCTTGGATTTATCGAAGATGTGGAAATTGACACAGAGAGTGGAAAAATTTCAGCTGTAATAATTCCTATAAGCGGAAAGGTGCTCGGAGTTTTTGGAAAAGACAGTGAGCATGTTATACCTTGGGATAACATCAAAAAAATAGGTCAGGATATAGTTTTAGTTGATTTTCAGACATGAATAAATATAGGGAATGTAAAAAATGAGTTTTTACATTCCCTTTTAATTACTTTCTTTGAGAAACAGATAATCTGTTGAGTGCCCTTTTAAGTTTTAATTCAGCAATTTTAAGTTGATGCTCGTCGTTTGCATTTTGAATGATATTTTCAGCTTTTTCTTTAGCAATTTTAGCCCTTTCAACATCAATCTCATCTGCAAATTCAAAGGTTGTCGCAACGATTTTTGCAGATGAATTGCTTACAGTAATAAAGCCACCTATACATGAAGCATATTTTTCAAATTGCTCAGTTTTAATCTTAACTGTTCCCATATCAATATTGCCAACATAATCAGCATGCCCAGCCAAAATACAAACATCACCTGATGTAGTTCTTGCCACGACACTCAAAACCTTGTCTGAAAACTCAATACCATCCGGAGTGATTATATCAAGCGAAAATTCTCTCATAATTACCCTCCGTTATTTCAAACTGTTGGCTTTTTCTAAAACATCATCTATTGTTCCTGCAAATAAGAATGCAGATTCAGGTATATCATCATGCTTGCCTTCAATAATTTCTTTAAAGCCACGAACTGTTTCTTTAACAGGAACATATTTACCTTCCATACCTGTAAACTGCTCTGCAACAGAAAACGGCTGAGAAAGAAAGCGCTGAATTTTTCTGGCACGATTTACAATGAGTTTGTCGTCTTCCGAAAGTTCATCCATACCCATGATTGCGATAATATCCTGAAGTTCCTTGTATCTTTGCAAAATTCTCTGAACTTCACGGGCAACTTCATAGTGTTCTATTCCTACAACTTCGGGCGAGAGCACTCTTGAAGTTGATTCAAGAGGGTCAACCGCAGGATAAATACCGAGTGATGCTATAGAACGTGATAAAACCGTTGTCGCATCAAGGTGGGCAAAAGTAGTTGCGGGAGCAGGGTCAGTAAGGTCATCTGCGGGAACATAAACTGCCTGAACAGATGTAATTGAACCTTTCTTTGTGGATGTAATTCTTTCCTGAAGAGCACCCATTTCCGTTGCAAGTGTCGGCTGATAACCAACGGCTGATGGCATACGTCCCAAAAGTGCCGAAACTTCGCTTCCTGCCTGAGTAAAACGGAAAATGTTATCAATAAAGAATAGAACGTCCTGACCTTCTTTGTCACGAAAATATTCAGCCATTGTAAGTCCAGAAAGACCAACTCTCATTCTTGCTCCGGGAGGCTCGTTCATCTGACCATAAACAAGTGCAGTTTTATTAAGTACACCCGATTCCTTCATTTCATTATAAAGGTCGTTTCCTTCTCTTGTTCTCTCTCCTACACCGGTGAATACCGAGATACCGCCATGCTCTTTTGCAACGTTATTGATAAGTTCCATAATAAGAACTGTTTTACCAACACCTGCACCACCAAAAAGACCGATTTTACCACCTTTTGCATAAGGTGCAATAAGGTCAATAACCTTAATACCGGTTTCAAGAATTTCGGTTGTACTTTCAATTTCTTCGTATTTTGGCGCACTACGGTGAATGGACCATTTTTCTTCTGTTTCAGGTGCCTCAAGATTATCAACAGGCTCACCAAGAAGATTAAATATTCTGCCTAGGGTTTCTTTTCCCACAGGAACTTTTATTGGAGAGCCTGTGTCAAGAGCACGGGCACCTCTTACGAGTCCGTCTGTGGAGCTCATCGCAATACACCTGGCAATATCATCACCCATAAGGAGTGCCACCTCGCAAACGAGCTTTTTATCACCATTTTCAACTTCAATAGCGGTTAAAAGTTGAGGGAGTTTTCCTTCTTCAAACTTTATGTCGAGTACAGGTCCTATTACCTGCAACACGCGACCGTAATTTTTTTCACTCATAATTTTCTCCTTGTTAAATCATTAAGAGATTTATTGTTCACCGGCACCGGCTACGATTTCAGTAATTTCCTGGGTTATGGCAGCCTGTCTTGCACGGTTATATTTAAGTGTTAATTCTCCAATCATTTCTTCAGCATTTTTGTTTGCGTTATTCATTGCTGTTCTTCTGGCGGCATATTCAGATGCTTTTGATTCAGAAACCGCACCATAAATAATACCGGAAAGATAAATTGGAACTATATGGGAAAGCACGCCGTCAAGAGATGGTTCGTAAATTGTAAGATGGTTTCTCTCTGTTTTTTCAGGCGGGTCAAACGGCAGAATACATTCAGTTATCGGTGTCTGACTGAGCATGGAATTAAACTTGGTGTAAAATACACTTATACTGTCATATTCACCACTTTCAAAAGCTTTGTAAAGAATTTTACCCATATCAAGGCAATCCCCAATATTGACAGATGCCGCAACTTCATAATTATTTTTAAGTACATTTATATTTCGTCTTAAGAAAAACTCTGAAACTTTTTTCCCAATTGGCAGAATTGAAATCTCACCATCGTCAGGAATAGCCGAAAGTACAGATTTGAAGAGATTTTGGTTAAACCCTCCGGCAAGGCCTCTGTCGCCTGCAATGACAATAAAACAATGCTTCATTGGTTTATCTTTTTTTATAAAAACACTGCTCACATTTCTAAGTCCGACCTTAATATCGCTTAAAGTATCGGAAAGCAAATTAAAATATGGCCTGCTTTTCTCAATTTCAGCTTTTGCGTGACGAAGCTTTGATGTAGCCACAAGTTCCATAGCTTTTGTAATCTGCATAGTACTTTCGACACTTTTTATTCGATTTTTAATATCCTTCATGGAAGTTGCCATAATGCTACTCCTTAAAATCAGTTAATAAACTTTGCTTTAAAATCTAAAATTGCATTTTTGAGTCCTTCTTCGCTTTCTGCTGAAAGCTGACCTGTGCTTTCAATTTTTGAAAGGAGTTCAAAATGGTTTATGTCAAGATATTCGAAAAGACCTTCTCTGAAACTTTCGATTTTCTCCACAGCAATATCAGAAAGCATATTGTTAGTTACTGCGTAAATTATTGCAATCTGATTAGTAACTGAAATAGGCTTGTTTCTATCCTGCTTCAAAACTTCAACAATACGCTCGCCAAGACTTAATCTGTCTCTTGTATCTTTATCAAGGTCAGAGCCAAACTGTGCGAAAGACTGAAGCTCTCTATACTGCGAATACAAAAGTTTAAGCTGACCTGAAACCTTTTTCATGGCTTTAATCTGCGCATTACCACCAACACGTGATACTGAAATACCCGGGTTTACCGCAGGTCTTATACCGCTATGGAAAAGCTCTGTTTCAAGAAATATCTGACCATCAGTAATAGATATAACGTTTGTTGGAATATATGCAGAAACGTCACCGGCTTGTGTTTCAATAATAGGAAGTGCAGTAAGTGAACCGCCACCAAATTCAGGCGCAATATTTGCAGCACGTTCCAAAAGTCTTGAATGGAGATAGAAAACATCACCCGGATATGCCTCACGTCCCGGAGGACGACGGATAAGAAGTGATAATGCACGATATGCAACGGCATGCTTTGACAGGTCATCATAAACTATCAATACATCCTTCCCCTGCTTCATAAAGTATTCACCCATAGCACAACCTGCATATGGAGCTATATACTGGAGAGGTGCAGATTCAGATGCAGTTGCTGAAACTACAATAGTATAATCCATAGCTCCGTTTGCAGAAAGTGTTTCAACAAGTCCTGCAACAGTCGAACGTTTCTGACCGATAGCTACATAAATACAAATAACTCCTGTATCTTTCTGGTTTAAAATTGTATCAAGAGCAATTACTGTTTTACCTGTCTGTTTATCTCCTATAATAAGTTCACGCTGACCTCTGCCGATAGGAATCATGGAGTCGATTGCTAAAATCCCTGTCTGCAAAGGAGTGTTAACGCTTTTTCTTTCTATAATTCCTGGTGCATCGGATTCTATTGGAAGATACTCATCGGAATTTATTGGGCCTTTTCCGTCGATGGGTTCACCAAGGGCATTTAACACCCTTCCCAAAAGAGCATCACCTACAGGCACAGATACAACCTTGCCTGTTCTTTTTACTGTGTCGCCCTCTAATATTTTACTGTCGTCACCAAGCAAAACAACGCTGACAAAATCTTCTTCGAGATTAAGCGCCATTCCCATTTCCCCACCGGAAAATGTTAAAAGCTCGTTAGACATACAATTATCAAGACCATGCACTCTTGCGATACCATCGCCTATCTGAATAACATAACCCGTTTCTTCCTGCTTGATTTTGTTATCAAAGTTTTTAATCTGGTCTTTAATTATTTTGCTGATTTCATCAGATTTAAGCTGCATAAAACACCAACTCTCTATTTTTCGATAAGACTAATCTTTAAATCGCTTAGTTTTCTTTTGATTGAATAGTCAATTTCTTCTCCATCAAAACGTAAAATTGCACCTCCGATAAGCGAAGGGTCTACAACATATTTTACTATGGCACTGTTTTTTTCTGATTTTTCACAAAGTTTCTTTTCCAACTGACTTTTCTGTTCTTCAGAAAATGGTACAGCAGAAATCACTTTGGCAGTTAAAATACCTGCCTCTTTGTAATACATTGAAAAAAATTCTTCAGAACACTTTAAAAGTGAAGAAATAATGCCTTTGGAAATCAAAAGCTTTAAAAATTTTAACAATGTGTAATTGCACCCTTTGAAAGCCTTCTCAACCAACTCATATTTTTCAGTTAAAGAAAGTATATTTGAGGACAATACATTTAAGTAATTTTCATTTAATTTCAGAGCATCACAAATAGAAGTAAGATCATCAAAACATTCCTTGAGACAATCCTCTTCGACAGAAATTTCAAAAAGTGCCAGGGCATAATCTTTATAATTTGTCGTCATTTCGCTTCACCCATATCTTCAATTAATTTGTCGATAATCGCTTTGTGGTCGCTTTCTTTTATATCTTTTTCTAAAACCTTTGATGCAATCATAACAGAAAGTTCCGAAACATTGCTGCGAAGCTCGGCAAAAGCACTTTGTTTCTCGTTTTCAATCTGCGCCTTTGCTCTTTCAACAATTTTATTTGCCTCACCATGAGCTGCTGAAATTATCTCTTCTTCTTTAAAAACAGCTTTTCTTGTGGCAGTTTTAATAATTTCTTCAGCTTCATTTTTTGAATCAGTTAACTTTTTCGTATATTCTTCTCGCATCTTTTTTGCTTCTTCACTATTTTTAGATGCTTCGCTATACATCGTGTCAACTTCATCCTGCCTTTTCTGCAATATGTTGTTAACGGGCTTGAAAAGAAATTTTTTCATCAAAAAAAACAATATTAAAAGGTTTCCCCATGTAAACAACATTGTCCACACATCAATGGTCACAAAGGCCAAAAACTCATCCAATTCCTTTTCCTCCTAAACTTTTTAGCATCTATTAGAGCATGTTAATAAGCGGATTTGCAAAGAGAAGAATAAGTGCAATAACAAGGCTATAAATACCTGTTGATTCTGCAACCGCACAACCAAAAAGCATAGTTGTTGTAATTTCTCCTTTAGCCTCTGGCTGTCTTCCAACTGCTTCCGCAGCCTTACCTGCTGCAAACCCCTGACCAATACCAGGACCAAGACCTGCAATCATAGCGATACCTGCACCAATGGCTGATGCTGCTAAAACAATAGCTTTTTCTAACATAATAAAATTCCTCCATAAAATTTATTTTTTAGGCTTCGTTTGCACTTGCAACGAAAACCATAGTTAACATTGTTATAATATATGCTTGCAAAAAACTCGAAAAAAGGTCAAAGTATACTGACAAAATCGCAGGTAAACCAAGTTGAAAAACAGGAATAGAACTCAAAAACGCATTGGGTATAAACTGTAAAATCACGGCACTGAGCGAAGCTAAGGCACCATAAAGAAGAGATGTAATAACCATACCTGCTGCAATGTTTCCAAAGTGACGGAAAGACATAGAAATAGGATTTGCAATTTCTCCAATGACATTCATAGGAAGCATAAAAGGCACAGGGTCAAAAAATCCCTTTATATAACCTATAAAGCCATTTGTTCTGATTTTAAAATACTGAACCATTACAAATGTAACAAGAGCCCAACCAAGCGTAACGCTTAAATCCGCGGTATATGGTCTTACACCAAAAAGGGAGGAAATACTTCCTGCCATTGACATAATAAAAAGTGTTCCGATGTATGGCGCAAATTTTAAATGCTTCTCACCCATGGTTCCTTTAACGAAACCATTTAACATTTTAACCAGCTCTTCTGCTATAATTTGTTTTTTACAGGTAGGTTTTACCTTCATTCCTCTTGTAAGATAAATGCATATAGCAACAATAATAGCCATTATAACCCACATATTAACAATTGTTTCTGTAACAGGAATTCCACCTAAAATGGGAATTCTGAATATAATTTTAGGTCCGTTCATTTTTCAGTCCTCATTTTCAATAAGTTTTTAACCATAATTGCAATTCTTGGGAACAACAACGGAATAACAACGGCTAAATAATTTATATACTGTGACTTGATTGCAAAAACAATAACTGCACCGATAAATATAAGTCTGATGGAATAAGATGAAGCAAGTGTTCCTTTTGGACTATTATGTCCGCTAACAGACTTTTCTATTGCAACGGCTAGTAATAAAAAGTTCAAAAAAGCAACAATTCCTCCAAGAAGTCCGCCAATGATTACAGGAAGAGAAAAATAGCCAAACAAAGCGAAAACAATGAGCATTACAAGAACCATAACACTTATATATATAGCCATTTTTTTAACTTCAAGGCAAAGTTCTTTTGAAAGCACTTATTCCTCACCGTCCTTTTTCATTGTAATATATAAAAATTTAATCATATTATAAAAACCGCTAAAAACACCGACTATAATTGCGATAAGAAAAAAATAATCGGGCGCACCAAATTTTGAAATTAAAAATTTTGCAAAAAGTCCTAAAATAACTGCAGGTGTAAAAACTGAAAGACCTGCTTGTGTAACAGTAGTAAGTGCCATAATAATTTTAAAATTTTCCCTTTTCAAGTTATCACCACAATTTCCAAAAATCGGCATTATACATTATAGCACAAAGAAAATAAAATTTCAATAGGAAAATCAAATATTATTTTTTTAGGGAAATATGACAATAAAACAAAAAAATTGCACTACAATATTGCAGTGCAAAAAAGTTTATAGGCTATCCTATATAAAAATCTATAAAGAGCATAAGGCAAAATCCTGCCAAAAGTGCGTAAGTTGCACCTCTCTGGCTTCCATGTGCATGAGTTTCAGGAATCATCTCATCGCTGATTACATAGAGCATTGTACCACCAGCAAATGCCAGAGCAAAAGGCAAAATTGCGCCAGAAATTGTGATTGCAAAATAACCGATTAAAGTTCCTAAAATTTCAACAACACCTGTCAGCGAAGCAATTATTAAAGTTCTTCTTTTGCTCATACCTGCTGCAAGCATTGGTGAAATTATTACAATTCCTTCAGGTATGTTTTGAAGCGCAATTCCCCCTGCTATAGTTAAAGCTTCTGCCACGTTACCTGTTCCAAAACCAACACCTGCTGCAATTCCTTCGGGAAGGTTATGAATTGCAATTGCCATCACAAAAAGAATAACTTTGCTTAATTTTTCGTTATTTTCAGAATGCAATTCAACTTCTGTACCTGAAATTCCATGTAAATGTGGCACAATCTTATCAAGCAAACTTAAAACCAGAGCACCAACAAAAATTCCAATAGTTGTTACAAGCAAAGGAAAAGTGCCTCCGTACTCCATAGATGGCAAGACCAAGCCACATACAGCCGCACAAAGCATTACGCCTGAAGCAAATGCTAAAATTATATCGCTGAACTTATGAGAAATATTTTTAAAAGCAAACCCAATGAACGAACCTATTATAGTTGCACAACCTACCCCAAGTGCTGTTAGTAAGACAATGCCCATATAAATCACACTCCCATAAAACAAACTAAAACAATTTTATCACAGTTTAAGAATTTTATCAAGAGTTTATGGGAGGTTAGTTTAATTATTTAAATTGTAAATTTTTTTGAATAAGCCTCAAGCATATTTTTATATTCTTCGCTATCAGATTTAAGCATGCGAAGACCTTTGTGAATATTTAAATTGTTATGTGAAGTTTCGATAACACATCCGCCGATATTGGAGCAATGGTCAGATGTTCTTTCAAGATTAGTCAACAAATCTGACCAAATAAAACCCGCGTCAATCGTACATTCACCTTTTTGGAGGCGCAATATGTGGCTAGCACGCAAACGTTCTTTTAAGCTATCGATTACTTCTTCAAGAGGTTCAATGCTAAATGCAGCATCTAAATCAGAGGATTTGAACGCAGAGATTGCAAGTGAGGCAATTTCGTCAACTGCTGATGTTAAAACTTTCAATTCTTCGGTAGCCGCAGGTGTGAATATAATTTCCTTTTTATAAAGTTCTTCGGCAGACTCCAATACATTAACAGCGTGGTCGGAAATTCTCTCAACATCCCCGATAATCCTTAAAATCATTGCCACTTCAGCACTTTCTTCCTCGTTAAGTTGATGCGAAGAAAGTTTTACAAGATAATTACCTATTATGTCTTCGTAATAATCTGAAAGTTCTTCTTTTTCTCTTATTTCCTCTGCAAGTGCACTTTTATAATCAAATAGCATATATGTGCTGTCTTTCAGGGCACTAAACGCAGAATCAGCCATATCAAATGCACATTTTCTGCAGGCATCGAGAGCAATTGCCGGAGTTGACAAAAGTCTCTCGTCAAGTTCAGTTTTCTTTTCAGTTCCCTGTGCATCAGGAACTAATTTACAAACAAGATTTTCTAAAACTTTGGAAATCGGGAATAACAACAAGGTACATATAACATTAAATGCTGAATGAGCTACCGCAATCCCGAAATGTGTCGCACTAACATCTAAAATCTCAGGAGCAAAAAACGTATTTACAATATAAAGTGCAACCAAAAGGACTGTTGTTCCCAATACGTTGAAAAGCAAGTGCGCAAGTGCAACACGTTTTGCATTTCTGTTAGTTCCAAATGATGATAAAATCGCTGTAACACATGTACCGATGTTTTGACCCATGATTATTGGAAATGCAGCCCCATATGAAATTTGTCCTGTAACAGTAAGTGCCTGTAAAATTCCGACAGATGCTGAGCTTGACTGAATAATAGCTGTCAGAACTGTACCGACCAAAACACCTAAAATCGGATTTTTAAATAATATAAAGAGTTTCTGGAACTCAGGTACATCACGAAGAGGAGAAACAGCTCCCGACATAATTTCCATGCCAAACATCAAGACTGCAAAACCAAGAAAAATTGATCCTGTATCCTTTTTCCTGTTGGTCTTTCCGAACATAAATAAAATTAAACCTATAAGAGCAAGAACAGGAGTAAAGGATGTAGGTTTAAAAAGCTGAACAAAAAAATTACTGCTTTCAATTCCGCCAAGACTTAATATCCATGCGGTAACTGTTGTACCAATGTTAGCGCCCATGATTACACCGATTGACTGACTTAAAGTCATAAGTCCGGAATTTACAAAACCTACTACCATGACTGTAGTAGCAGATGAACTTTGTATAATAGCCGTAACTCCAAGTCCCGTAAGAAAACCGGCAAATTTATTTGTAGTCAGTTTGCCAATAATGGCGGAAAGTTTGTCCCCCGCCCTTCTTTCAAGCGAATCCCCCATAATACTCATTCCAAACAAGAACAGACAAAGTCCTCCAACAAGTGTCAAAACGTCAAAAAAACTCATATAATTTATCCTTTCAAAAATGATTTCAACAAAATTATACATTAAATTTGGCAAAGATGCGGCAAAGAAAAAGATGTGGAAAATTGACCACACCTCATCTTTTTAAACCTATTCAAAATCATTATGCATTCTGTACCCAACACCAAGTTCGTTGGATATATATTTGTTGTCACCGGGTTTTAGCGAAAGTTTTCGCCTGATATTTGCCATATTTACCTGTAGCTTTTTAACACTTCCGCTATCAGAATATCCCCAAATTTCTTTGATAATTGAAGAATACGTTAAAACTTTTCCAAAATGTTCTGATAAAAGTGCAATAATATTGTATTCGGTTTGCGTAAGCTTGATTTCTTCGTTGTCAAGGTAGAACTTTCTGGTGTCATAGTCAATAACCATTCCGCTTGCCGAAAATTTTCCGCCCGGTAATTTCCCCTCAACACTACTATGTCTGCTAAATCTTAAGATACTTCTTACTCTTGCAAGTAGCTCTGCAGACCCAAATGGTTTTGTTATATAGTCGTTTGCACCCAGATCAAGAGCCTTAACTTTATCCTCTTCTGTACTTCTCGCAGAAAGAACAATTATGGGAGTTATAAGTTCTTTTCGAATTATTTTAAGAAACTCCATCCCATCCATCCCCGGAAGTCCTAAATCCAAAATGACTAAGTCTGGATTATGGGATTTAAAAACGGAAATTCCGTTTTCGGCAGTCGCAGCTGAAAGAACCATATATTCGTTTGCTTCAAATAACGCAGTAATGAACCTGACAATGTTTTTTTCATCTTCAATAAGTAAAATTTTATACTTGTTGTTCATAAAAAACATCCTCCAATTCCAAATCAAATTTAAAGGTTACACCGCCGCCTTTTCTGCTTTCAGCAGAAATTTTGCCACCATGTGCACGAATTATCGCCTCACATGTAGAAAGTCCTATTCCCATGCATTTTTTACGATTGTCTTGTAAATCATTGCTTTCAGGCATATTCCTTCCTGAAAAAATATTTTTAAGTTTATCTTTTTCAATCCCGCAGCCATTATCAGAAACTTCAAAAATCACTTTATTTTCTTTGATGTGTGCAGAAAGAATAAGTTCTGTCATGCCATCGGCATGTAATACTGAATTTTCAAGTAGATTCAGAAGCACTTGTTCAACCAATATTGCATCTGCCATGATAGTTATAAACTGAGGTGGTATCTCAACTTGAACATTTTGATGTGAATAATTTTTATTAAACTTTTCGATAACAGAAGCTACTAATTCTTCAAGAACAACAGATGATTTTAAGAGTTTAATATTAGGATTATCTATTCTGGTAATGGTCAACAAATTTTCCACCATTCGTACAAGCCATCTACAATCATTTTTTATACCGTTTAAAATATCCAATTTTCTATCTTCGGGCAACACTTCGTAATTTTCTAACATCGTAGATGTAGACCCGTAAATCGTGGTTAAAGGAGTCCTCAAATCATGTGAAATAGCCCTAAGTAAATCGGCTCGCATTTTTTCTTTTTCAGCAAAAAGTTTTGACTTTTCATATTCTCTGATTTTTGTTGAAAGAGCGCTGGTTGCCGTTGTTACGCAAATAAGTATAATGGCAGATATAATGTTTTCATGTATTTGAAAATTAAACGCAAAATACGGGAAAGTAAATGCATAGTTTACCGCAAGAACACTTAAAAGAGCAGAAAACAATCCGTAATAATATCCTGGTGTCAAAGTTGAAACTACAAAAACACCTAAAACAAAAATTGAAGGCAGAAGCTCTTTTGAACCCAAAACATTGTCAAGCAGTAAACTTACCAAAAAGAAAATCAGCAAAATTAACACAGTCAAAAAGAAATATTTTAAAATATTTTTAATTCTTTTATTCATATTAAATCACCTTTCTTCTATTCTAACAAATTGTAAGCAAAGATTTGGTAAAGAATTAATTAAATAAGCAAGCACCAGGCTTGCTTATTATTTGGCACCCCCTGCGAGAATCGAACTCACAACTAGCCCTTAGGAGGGGCTTGTTATATCCATTTAACTAAGGAGGCTTATTAAGTTATAACATATAAATAATACCAAAAATTATGCTTAAAGTCAAGTGTTTAAGTTAATTTGCTTTAAAAAGTTTCAAAAGAAAAAGAGCCAAAACGAAAAAATTTGGCTCTTGATTTTTATACAATTTCACTCAAAATTCTGTTGAAATTTCCTGCTAGAATTTTTTTCTTATCCGTGACAGAAATTTTGGCATAGCATACCCAGGCAAGCTGTGGTGTTGGGTCACGCATAGGCAAGTCAGAACCGTAAAGTACTCTGTCTGCACCAATCTCACTAACCAAAAACTCTACCATACCCCTTCCGGTTGTTGTGTATGTAATTTCCAAAACAATATTGTCAAACTCTTTGGCAAGTTTAATTACTCTGCGAGCAAGTGCATAACTTGCACCTGAATGAGCAATTATAAACGTTATATTTGGATACATTCCAACTACTTTTTCAACCATGTCAATATAACTTACAGCATCAGCATGAATAAGTGCGGGGAGATGATGTTCGTTGGCATACTCAAACCATTCTCTGCAAGCCTCATCAGAGAAATTAAATTGCTGGTATGGCGGATATGGTTTTATTCCTTTAAAGATATCGGGATATTCCTTGTGATATTCTAAAACCTTGTTTAAATCTTCCTCATAATTAACATTGCAGGTTAAATAACCATAAAATTTTCCTGGATGCTTTCTTGCAGCTTCAAGTGTTTCTTCATTTCCTTTTATTCCATCAAACGAAATACCAGACCATGGAGCGGTAATTATTGAATCTACACCGAGTGCATCCATTTTTTAGCGATATTATCGCAATCGGAGTATTTCATGATTGAGTTATTTACCGCCATATCATCAGCACAAACCATATGTGTATGTGCGTCAAACACGGGAACAGAAATCGGTTTTCCGCTGTCAGCTTCAAGAGCTATTTCATCAAGCCGACATTCCTTATCATCATAAAGCTGAAAATCGTTGATATCAAGTCCAAAAAGCCTGCAGGCATTACCATGAGCTACCAAATCTTTCTCTTCTTCGCTGATATCAGCATATTCTACATACGCTTTCATCGCACCCATGGATTTTATGGGCCACGATGAACCAAACAACAATTTTTTAATCCCAAAATTATCTTTAGCAATCTGGAAAAGATTGTTCAGATGAAATGAGCTGATTTCCAGAAAAACATTATCACATCTCGAAAGCATAGAAATTATACTTCTGCCTGAATCCCATGTTCCTCCGTGCATAATAACAGGTAGTTTTTTATACGCACATGCAATATCTTCAACTTCTTTTAGAGAATTTTCGTTTACAGGACCAATATATACAAGAGGTTTTTTGTGTTTTGTGAGTGCCTGTACAATAGGCTCAATACTCTTTGGCGTGTACGCACAACGCATCATGGAAGATGTCGCAAGCGCCACGGCACCATTTTTCAAAAGATTGTCATAATAATTTTTATCTTCGGTTTCAAATACTGCCGTAGTAGGTACAGGAGCAATTAAATTAAATCTTTTGTTGTTCTCAGAAAGCTCAATTCCCTCTTTGTTTCCATATACGAAGGAATATTCCAGAGCAGTATTGGGGACTATAAGTGCACCATGAACTCTCGCATATTTCATATCATCAAGCAAAGCCTCATGAGAATATGGATGGTCTTTGACTGGGGCACACTTTCTGCCAACAGAAGCGTAAAAATCAATATATTTTCTCTGTTTAAAAATAAGTCAACTCCTTCAGAATAATCACAAAGTCATTTTAACACAATTAATATAAATGTCAACACGAAAACGCGACAATTTTTGTCAACAAATAGTTGTATTTTTACCACTCACAAACGAAAACATCGTCCTCTTTATGCATTTTAATACCAAAAGGCACACAAATGTCAGCAAGTCTTTGCATAAATGATGTGTCAGTTGCCTTTCTCGGAAGTCCTATTTCGCTTTGATTTCCATCCATAGAAGCCATAACAGGTAAAAGTTCAAGTCTTGTAAGTTTTCCGTTTTCCATTTCCCAATACGGGATTACGCTTTCAAACATTTTCTTATCAGTCATAAGACCAACAGAAAAGTTCTTTGAACGCGTTTTAAGAAGTTTATAAACTGTATCATCAGGTGATAACGAAAACTGGTCATAAAATTCTTTTGGTGCAAGTTCAACGTTGTAAAGCTGAAGAACAAAATCACCAAGAGAATAGAAAATAGGCTTATCATTATAAACCTCAATTGGTCTTAAAAGATGAGGCCCGTGCCCTATTATTGCATCCGCACCCGTATCAATACAAAAGTGAGCAAACTCACGCAAAAAGTCTGATATATCTTCTTTGCAGGTACCATCAAGCTCGTGAGAATGAACAGAAACCAGCACCGCATCAGCCTGCCATCTCGCTTCTTCTATAGCTTTTTCAACTCTATCTAAATCTGACTGCAAAACTTTTCTTACCCATTTTGTTCTGTCACTTTTAATAAAAGTAAGCTGACCAAAATTTGCTTCATTTTCTGCAGGAGGAGCATAATAACCTTCTTTTATAATTATTTCTCTGGAAACATTAACCCCTGTGGATTTTGCAAGCTTTTTAACAAATTCAAATTCTTCTTCGTTCACTTCAAATTTAGAAGAAAGTCTCAACCCGTTTATACCCGGTCTACCCTTCACTCTTCTGGTTTGCTCCCCTGCCATCATTGCGGGATTAAAGGTTGAGTTTACTGCAATAAGCGCAACTCTTCCATTCTCTGTCTCAAGAAATTTAGGTGCTGCAGCATCTGAAAGATTTCTTCCGCACCCAGCATTGACAAGACCGCTTTCTTCAACAGCTTCTAAAGTTTTAACAAAACCTTCATATGAAAAATCAAGTGCATGGTTATTATTGAAACTCGTCATGTTAAAACCAAAATTCTTAATATCGGGTAAAACCTTTTTTGTCATTCTTATATATGTTCCACCGCTAAACTGAGATGCAGGACATTCTCCCGGTTCATTTAAAGTTGTTTCAAGATTAAAAAATCTTGCATCTCCTCTTTCGATAAAGGGACGGAGTTCCTCAAAACCCTTGTAATTATTTTGAATTCTTCTTTGAATTATAATATCTCCAACAGCGGTAAATTTCATAATCTTTACTCCTTTGTAAGTTTCAAAATAAATTTAATAGCCCTTGAAAGCCCGGGTGCAAGAGAGCTTTTTTCAACATATTCTTCTCTTGTGTGTGCACCACCGCCAATATATGTACCTACTGCAACTGCAGGTATTCCTATAGAAAGCGGAATATTGCAATCAGTTGAAGAAAGACATCTTATAACTTGGCTTTCACCATCTGAAAGCATGATTTTTTCGCAACGTGTTATTAAATCTTCTTGCAGAGAAGTGTTAATTTTCGAACATGGTCTTTCTCCAATCAGATCTACCAAAACTGTTACTTCATCTGTTTTTGCTTCTGAGAAAATTTTATCAAACTTTCTTCTCATAATTTCAAGACAATTTGCATCGTTAGAACGGTACTCGCAAAGCATTTTAGCTTCCTGTGCAATGGTGTTAACACTGGTTCCACCCGAAACTTCACCAACATTATATGTAGTTTTACTTCCTTCTTTTTCAGGAACGTCAATTTCGTATATTTTTGTAATTATTTTCGAAAGTTCTGCAAGTGCATTCTTGTTTCCAAATGCACCGAAGGAATGTCCACCCTTTGTTTTAACTGTTACTTCATATCTATGTGAGCCAACGCATTCTGCAGCAATTCTACAAAGAGAGGCACTGTCAAAACTTATAAACTCTTTAATTCTTCCTTCAAAATCTTTAAAAATTTGTCTTGTACCTTTAAGATTTCCAAGACCTTCTTCACAGCTGTTGCAAACAAAAAGCACACCTTTTTCGGGCTTGATGTTCTTTTCTATAAAGTACTTTGCTGCAAACATAAGTGCGACGGCACTTGCAGTATCATCTCCAACTCCGGGACAAAATATTTTTCCGTCTTCCTCTTTATAGGGCAAAGGTTTCGTATCAGGAAAAACTGTGTCAGTATGAGCAACAAAAACTGAAAGCTCATTACTGTTATCAGCATTTAAGGGATATATTACATTCTTTGCCTCGTCAATATAAACACCCTTCGCCCCAAAACTCTCTAACAGTTTTTTACAATACTCGGCCCTTTTCTCCTCGTGATGCGAAGGTGCAGGTATAAGACAAAGTTCTTTTAATATTCTATAAAAATCATCTATATTATCACTTGCAAAATTTTGAATTTCCATTTTAATCTCCTAAACACCTATACCGCCACACCCCGAAAGGCATGGCGGTATTTCATAGATTATATTATCTCAATTCCCAAAATACTGCAAAGATTTTTAATTTTTTCAGTATTGTCACCATAGGAAATGATATAGTGCTGACACATAACATTCTGACAGAACTTTTCTGTGTCTTCAAGTAAAATTTCAAGTCCGGGAAGCTGAGGAGCAGGCTGTGTCCAACCACATTCCTCCCACTTTCTTGGGGTGATACCTTCACCTTTAACCATGTGCATATAGTATTTACCATTGTCAGTAAACAGGCGGCACATAGTAAGTGTACCCTGTTTCACTTTGGAAACGTTTAAAATTCCTTCACTGAGTTCACCAAAAGCTGCAGGAAGCACCTGAGTTTGACCGTCGGTAATTTCAGCAGGAACATAATCGGGAACACCCGCAATTACTCTGTCCTCAAAGAATTCATAAAACTCAAGATATGCACCACACTGTCCTGTGAGATATTTCACCATAAGCTGAGTAACATTTCCGAGAGAGTCGTTTTCGGGTATTGTAGAAACACCCGCCTCATCAGACAAAAGCATAAATATCGGTGCAGGCGGAAATCCACAGAGCTTTTTCATTCCGTCAACGTCTTTAAGGGATATAGCATCGTAACCACGCTCGTCAATAATCTCTTTAACAGCAAGGTAATAACCTGCCGCCATCTCAAGTCCTTCACGCTTTGGTTCTTTAAGGAAGTTCCATTTGGACATAGGTCCGTTTATCACTTCTTCTTTAGCTTCTTTTGAAATCTTTTCATAACGCTGTTGCATTTCAAGCATTTCAAAAGTTTCAATTTCGGGACCTACAACTCTCTTAAGTGAAGTTCCGTCATAAAGTGTGCCGTAGAGATTCATATCTCTGTAGCCTGCCATACCCACCTTTGCGCTACGTAGTTTTTTAGCCGCAGAAGCTGCTTGACAGTAATCTGCAACAACTCCAGCTTTACTTTCCATGCCAATGATATCATAAACATACTTAAATGTATATCCAAGGTCATAGAAAACTTTTCGAAGTGCGCTTGTACCTGCCTGGTCAGCAGTTGTAACAAGACGCCCATCATCTTCAATCCAGCCACAAAGTCCCCATAAAACCATGGGTTTTTCCTTGAAGTGCTCACAAACCTTTACAACGGCATGTGTAGGAATCCAACCTGCAATGCAGATAACCATGCAGTCAAAGTCTTTTCCCTTCAAAGCGGAAATAGCTGCATTTACATCTTTTTCTTCATAGTCATCAGTTACAGGGTAAATACTTGCTACAAGGTTTAAACCTTGTGCTTTGAGGTCTTCTTCAGCTTTTTTACATTTTTTAACCAAAACGTCTTTTGGTGTGTTAACCTCACCAAAACCGATAAATGCAGTTTTTATCATACATTTGCCTCCTCAAACTTAAGATATCTTTCATAAGCCTCGGTGTAATCTGCTCCACTTGGAAAATACTCTTTAGCAGTTTTAATAAGTTTTTCACAAGCCTCTTTAACGCTTTTATAAGTTCCTACACCAACACCTGCAACAATTGCACTGCCAAGACATGCAGATTCTGCACTTTCAAGTGTTACAATCTTCTTGCCGGTAACGTCAGCTTTTATCTGACACCAAAGAGGGCTTGAAGCACCGCCGCCCATTGACCTTATCTGGTCGCAGTCAACGTCAAGATACTCAAGATTTTCCCTGAGCATAAATGCAACAGCTTCTAAAATTGAACGAACTGCATGACCTCTTCCGTGCTCCATGGTAAGACCAAGGAAAGCCCCTCTTGCATCAGGATTATATTTAGGAATAATACTTCCGCAAAGATATGGCATGAAAGTAAGACCATTACAACCCGGTGCAACCTTTTCAGCAATTTCATCAAGCTCTCTGAAACTTAAGTTTTCGCAGAAATTCTGTTTAAACCATTTAAGTGCAATACCTGCGGTTGGTGTCCATGTAAGAAGACAATAATTGTCGTCATAATTTACATGGCACGGAACCTTACTTCCCTCTTTGTATTCAGGAAATTTGTCTGTGGGTACAACAATAGCCATAGTTGTACCTGTCATTTCACTTACTACGGTATTATCAATAACGCCCGCACCTATAGAACCTGCAATCTGGTCCATAACACCGGAAACAACAGTGGTACCGTCTACATCAGAAATAACTTCACAACTTCCTAAAAGTTTTGGAAGCATATCCTCCGAAATACCAATAAATGAAAGCATTTCGCCCCACCAGCACCCGTTTTTAATATCAAGATACAAACTTGATGACTGGAGAGTTTTTTCGGTTACAAATTCACCTGTGAGCTTATATAAAAGATAGTCTTCAAGTAAGAAAATCTTTTTGATATTTTTAAAAATATCTGGTTCGTTTTCGCGGAGCCACATAATTTTGCTTGCAGGCCATGTAGCTGTGATTTCGGGCTGACCTGTAACCTCAAAAACCTTTTTTACGCCAAACTTTTTCTCAATAGCTTCAGCCTGCGAAACTGCTCTGTTATCAAGCCATACAATCGCATTATAAAGAGGTTTGCCGTTTTCATCGGTAACAATTAAGGTTTCGCACTGGGTATCAATCGACAATGCGTCAACCTTATACTCAGATTTAATTTCACTGTAAGCCGATGAGAACATTTCCCAATATTTTTCTGCCTCAAACTCAACTGTATCGCCAACTGTTTTGAGGGTATAATCTTTTGTAACAGATTTAAGTATGTTTGCATTTTCGTCAAACAAAACCATTTTCATTGATGTAGTTCCCACATCAACTCCAAGTAAATTAGCCATTTATGCTACCTCACTTATCTTTTCTGCTGGAGGTCGTAATGAACATCATATGCTTTTTCTTCGTCTGTGTACTTTCTGAGTGTGTTGATAACTTCACCGTTATTCCATTTTCTGTCTTCAACGTCCTCTGTTGTACCCATAACCGTTACATTGAGCTGACGACGGCGAGCACGAACGTGATCCCAGTCGATAAAGTAAATGTGAGCAAATTCTCCACCATCAAGAACACCGTCTTTAATTGTCATGTTTTCGCTTCTTCCAAAGAATACACTTCTGAGGTGACCGTCAGTATTCATGCTTGTGTAATCACCTGGTTCGTTAACGTATCTGCCAAACTGTGAATGGATTGGTCCTGGATGACGATACTGATGCTCTTCTGCAAAATCAGGAATCATTTTTCTCATGATGTCGAGAAGATCATGCTGGAGATATTCAAGGTCAAACGAATCAATATCGTGTGAGCATTCCTGAATCATAACAGAGCATGTTGTGTGATGAGAAGCGATTGTGCATGTTCCGTTTTTAATTCCGGAAGCCTTTACAATCTCCATTACCTCTTTGGATACATCGTGAAATGTTGGTATCCAGCCTCTTGACTGAAGTTCGAGTTCCTTCTGATAAACTTTAAATTCCATAATAAATTCTCCTTTATAAATTATTTTTTATTGTTTAATCTCTCGCCGACTGCACCGCCGGGATGGATTAGAGCAAACTGTTCATTCTTATAGTCTGTTTCTTCTATAAGGGCCGCCTGAAGTGCATGAAAAATCATGCAAAGGGCAGTAGTTGATGTTGTTCCCTGAGAATTATACTTGTCCGTTTCACGGTTTACATACTGTTTTAATACAACATCTGCACTTTTTGCAAGAGGTGATTCCAAATTTTCTGTTACAGAAATAATTTTTACACCTTTTTTCTTACAAATATCAATTATCGGCAAAAGTTCTGCGGTCTTTCCACCGCGGGAAGCAAACACGCATACATCGCCTTCCTGCAGAAAACCAGTTGCACCATGAACCGCTTCGGCAGGCGAAATAAATCTTGCAGGTCTTTCGATGCAACACATTAAATGTGCAAAGTGCTGACAGATTATTCCGCTATGTCCGCAACCGCTAGCGCCAATTCTCTCTGCATTTTTAAGTAACTCTACTGCTTTTGAAAACGCATCATCATCAAAATATGCGAGCATTTCATTTATGCAATCAGCCTCGATTTTGTACGCATCTTTAGCAGCTTTTAAAGCTTCGCTTTTCATTGTAACAC
>JAZOQG010000050.1:0-47080 GCA_045656005.1 Clostridia bacterium | reverse complement strand
TGATGTATCGCGCACTGCGATCCGTCCCCCATCAGGCAACCCATTTGCATCTCTGCTTGCCCGATAGTTTGCGCGCAGTTTCAGATGCAGGCAGCGAATATCCGAAACACCAAGATTAAAATAAGTGTGGTTGGTTGGGTTTAAGACTGTAGTTCCGTCCGGCACCATATGTGTTGTCATGGTCAGAATACTGTCATTGCCGAAAGAATATGAAACCTCTGCATGCACAGTACAGTCAAATCCTCCTGCACCATCATCTACGAGCGAAAAGGTAACGGCATTGCCTTCTTCATCTACCTCAGCTGTAAACAGCTTTTTTGCATAATTTCCACTCGCACCATGAAGGAAATGTCCTCTCGCGTTTTGCTCCAGTTGATGGACTTTTCCGTCGGCCTCGTACCTTCCGTGAGCAATTCTGTTTGCGCATCGACCGATCGTACTGCCCAAAACATTGCACTTCGTCAAATCGCTTCCCTCAGGTGCTCCCAAAACAACATCATCAATATTCCCATCCCTGTCGGCCACGCAAATAGCATGTATTGTTGCACCGTAGTCCAACAACTCCACATATTCTCCTTTGCAATTATCTATGCGATATAGGTGAACAATCTCACCACTGGGAAGGGTCCCAAATATTCTGCAGGAAATCAAACTTGTTCCTCCTATCCAGCTCCATTTGTCCTCTGTCCTGAATGTGTGAATATATATCTTAGTTTGTCTCGCACCAACTGTTTTTACATCTCCGGTTGCGCTTCTCTGATGCGGTGTTCCCGCCGCATCACGCAAAAATAGCAAATAACCATAACCGCGCCACTGACAACCCAAGAAAGGGGTTCCGCAAAACAGATGCCTAAAAAACCAATGGACGGAGCCAGTACCAGCGCGCAGAAACAGCGGGTCAATAACTCAATTCCGGTTCCCACCATAGGAATCAGTTTTCGGTTCATACTTTGGACTGACATGCGGAATGTCATAACAATGGTCTGTGTGATAATAAAAGGTACCACAATGCGCAGCATCCGTACACCATCCTGCACCAAAACTGCACTATCTGTATTGGTGATTAGCTGGATGAGGGTTCCCCCCAGGAAAAACACCAACAGATATGTCACCACATTGCAGCACAGGCTAAACAAATTAGCGACCTTAATGCCCTGTGTAATGCGCTTCAGTTGTCCGGCCCCGTAATTCTGTGCCGCAAACGTAGTGCAGGTATTGGCCACACCAATGGACGGAATAATACAAAAACTGGTGATCTTTCGGGCAGACGCCTGTGCAATGATGGCATTCTGTCCAAGGGAATTCAATGCTCCCTGTATGGCGATGTCTCCAATGGCAAACAAGGAATTGGTCAAAGCCGCTGACAATCCCATAGGCAACATTTCCTTCAAAATTCCATTGTTCTGTCGGAAATCGTCCCATTTCAGTCTCAATTGGGGGTAGTTGATATACAGATAAAGTCCGGACAGCACGGCAGATATGCCTTGCGCGATTACTGTAGCAAGCGCCGCACCGCGTACACCCATGTTCAATGGTACGATAAACAGCAAGTCCAGCCCCACATTCAACAAAGAAGAGCAAATTAAGAAAACCAACGGCACACGGGAATTGCCAAGCGCTCGGAACGCTCCCGCCAACATGTTATACAGCATAGTGGCACACAGTCCGACAATCAGTATTACTACATAGCCTTTGGCATCCGACAACAACTCCGGCGGCGTGCGAATCAATTTCAATAGGGGATCAATCAACAAAAGAAGGCTCACTGTAGCCAATGCAATCAGCGCCAAGCAAAGTTCCACTACTCCTGCAAAATTTCGCCGTGTTCGTTCCCAATCTCCTGCGCCAAACGCTTGGGCCATCAAGATAGAATTTCCTGTGTTAAATCCCATAGCGGTAGCGTTAATTAAAGTAACCAGTGCGGTGGTGGACGAGATAGCAGCCAAGGCATGGTCGCCAATGGCATATCCCGCAATGGTCATATCCACTAAATTATATAAATGCTGAAACAAACTGCCCAGCATCATCGGCACCATATACTGCAGCATCACGGGTAAAATCCGTCCCTGCGTCATATCTAATGTCCGGCCTCGCGCCATTATGTTTTCCTCCGATTTTTGCTGAATTTGTTATTATAGTATCACACTTCATTTTGGTGGGCAAGTTTTGCACCGCACTATATTTCCAATTTTTGTAATAATTAATCGCGCGACGATACTGACAACACCTCACAGGTGACGAGAAAGGTCCTCTTGTAAAACCCGACCGGCCTACACATGATGTGCGGCCGGCCATACTTTTCATCAAACTCCAATTTCCTTTATCTGATATATAATTACCTTTCCTTAACTTCTATCAAAAATATGCGCTCCTGAAATGCGCCTCTTTTCTCCGCTTTCGCGGCACGTATCTGTTCCAGTTGTTCAATACTGTATCCACGGGCCATTGCTGCAGCATAAATCACTTCCAGCAGATCCGCCAATTCCTCAACATTTTGGTCCTTATGATACTCCGCGAGTTCTTCATCTAGTTTTACATCAAGCATTTGTATATATTCTTCTTCATTAAGAATTCGAATTTTACATTCCTTGCCGGACTCCTCAATAATTTCAGGAATACGATCTCTGACAAGTTTATTGTAAATAATTTTTGTATTGCCCATGATTATCTCCTTTTAACCAGTTCATTCTTCCATATTTCAAACGAATTATGACACAAAACAAATGAATAACAAAAGTTTATATTTTCTTTAAATGTATCGTTGTAACGATAGTTTGTCAATGATGATTCAATTAGGCCACCGACATTATCCTTACTAAGAATTCGAGATGTAAGTAAGATGCGAGGGACCTTGCAAAGAGGTGGAAATATTGTATAATGACAATAACAACCGAACTTGCCGAGCGCTCTGCACAAACACTGTTTG
Source organism: Clostridia bacterium (assembly GCA_045656005.1). GTDB lineage: Bacteria > Bacillota > Clostridia > UMGS1883 > UMGS1540 > JAZNQN01. The sequence goes on along the minus strand of JAZOQG010000050.1, from coordinate 44,154 downwards.
GGGGAATCGTATTGAAAAAGAATGATTTCAGGTACCTCTCCAGAAGATTCATCTGCCTTGCGCTAATTGTTATACTTTTAGTCCCTACGTTAACCGCCTGTGGAAAGGGAAAACCGCTTACCACCGTTTTTGCGGCATCCGACTTCCAACCCTATAAAGGAAGTAAGGACGATCCCGAGCAAGGTCAACTTTATATGCAGACCATCATTCACCAAATGAAAAAAGATGGCTATAACATTGAGAGCGCTCTTCTCTGCGGTGACTACAGCAAAGTGGGCAACACATGGGCCAATGTAAATCCGGATCTGAACAACTCCGGCGTTGCTGCTATCACAGAAGTTTTGGAGAGCGAGTTAGGCTTGAACCATGAAAATACCGTCTTTGTTCAAGGAAACCATGACCCGGCAAACACCGAAGGCTTGGATCCTTTCGGTGCTAATGACACCGATCACTATGGTATTTTCGTCATCCATGAGGACAACTATCAGTGGAAACAGGGTTCCGGAAACAAAACGGGCAATGAAAACACCGATGCCGCCGAGTTTGCCGCTGCTACTGCCAAGGAGCTTGAAACCTACCTTCGCACCAAAACAGATGAAAAATATGAGAAGCCCATCTTCATCTGTTCTCATATACCCTTGCACTATTCCTACCGTACCTTTATTAGCGCTTCTTTGGATAATATCCATGCCAAACTCATTTTCGACGTTCTGAACAAGTACGGGAAGGAACTGAACATTATCTTTCTCTTCGGACATAACCATTCTGATACCCATGATGACTATCTTGGTGGCGGCTCAGTCTATCTGCCGGCAGGAGATACTATTCTGATTGATGACGGTGGAGATTCCCGCAGCTTCAGCGAACACACCTTGAATTTTACTTACTTGAATGCCGGATACCTTGGATATTACGATGGCAATTGTGCCGGCAGCGGCATCAGTTCCACCGTTTTTGCAATTTATCCGGATCGGGTTGAGGTTGCCCGATATAGTTATGCCCCTAAAGACGGCACTCCTGCCGCCATTCTCTCTCCCGCCAAGGAGGCCGGAACTTGGGACAGAGATCACAACCTCGCTTTTTCCAACAAAGATGTAAATACAACCACCATTTATGAAGGCGTACAAATTATTACATTAAAGAAGTCTTCCTCTTAATATCATTTCTTATAAAAATTGACCTCATCTCTCTCCGGAATTTTAAAGAGGGATGAGGTCAAACTTATTTTCTTAAAACAACAAAAAGTCCTGAACCCCAAGGGATTCAGGACTTTTGGAGCTGCTGGGCGGATTCGAACCGCCGACCTCATCCTTACCAAGGATGCGCTCTACCTACTGAGCTACAGCAGCAAATGGCGACGCGGAAGGGACTTGAACCCTCGACCTCCGGCGTGACAGGCCGGCGTTCTAACCAACTGAACTACCGCGCCATTTGTAAATATGTAAAGGACCTAAGTCCTTATCCTCTGGCAGGGGCAGAAGGACTTGAACCCTCGGCACTCGGTTTTGGAGACCGATGCTCTACCAACTGAGCTATACCCCTAAATTCAAACGACTGTTATATTATACACCTATTAATTGAAAATGTCAACATATTTTTATAAAAATATAAAATATTAATTATAAAATTACATTATTTAATTGATTTAGGGTTAAATTTATGATAAAATAATTAAAAAACTAAGTGAGAGGCTAATGTTATGAAAAAAGGGCTAATTCTTGAAGGCGGCGCAATGCGAGGATTATTTACTGCAGGAATATTGGATGTCTTTATGGAAAAAGGGTTAGTTTTTGATGGTGCGGTTGGAGTATCAGCAGGTGCGGCATTTGGGTGTAATTTTAAATCAGGGCAAATCGGACGAACTCTAAGATATAACAAAAAATATTGCCGTGATAAAAGATACTGTAGCTTTCACTCACTCTTAACAACAGGAGACTTATACGGAGCTGATTTTTGCTACAATACGTTGCCAATGGAACTTGATGTTTTTGACAATGAGGCTTTTACGTTAAATCCCATGGATTTTTATGTCGTCTGTACAGACGTGGAGAGCGGTGAGGCTGTATATAAAAAGTGTGATACGGGCATTGGAGAAGACCTGCTTTGGTTTAGGGCATCAGCTTCTATGCCTTTGGTTTCGCGAATTGTGGAAATTAATGGAAGAAAATTGCTTGATGGTGGAATGGCTGACTCGGTTCCAATAAGGTTTTTTGAAAGTATTGGCTATGATAAAAATGTTGTCATATTAACACAGCCTGAGAGTTATATAAAAAAGAAAAATTCAAGTTTACCTCTTATAAGAGTTGTTTTTAAGAAATATCCGAAACTTGTTAAAATTATGGAAAACAGGCATAAAGTTTACAATGAAACATTAACATACATTAAAGGTCTAGAAAATGAGGGAAAGATTTTTGTTCTTCGACCTGAATGGGCACTTGATATAGGTCATGTTGAACATAATCCTGAAATATTACAAAGAGTTTACGACATCGGTAGAAATGTTGCCGAAAAGAAAATGAAAGACTTAATGGAATTTTTAAGAGATTAAAAATAATTTCTAAAAAAATACATTTTTTAGAAGATAAGTATTGCTTTTATTTCGCTTTTGGCATATAATAATATGATATAAAAGTAATGAGGAATGGTATAATGGTATATAATAATATTCTTGAAGCAATAGGGGATACACCTATTATAAAGCTTCAACATTTATCAGAACCTGACAGTGCAGAAATTTTGGTAAAGTTTGAAGGGCTCAACGTTGGCGGTTCGATAAAAACAAGAACGGCTTTCAATATGATTAAAGATGCCGAAAAGAAGGGACTTTTAAACGAAAACACAATTATCGTAGAGCCTACAAGTGGAAATCAAGGTATAGGTCTTGCGCTTGTGGGTGCAGTAAAAGGTTATAAAACAAAAATTATTATGCCCGATTCTGTGAGTGAAGAAAGACGAAAACTTGTAAATCACTATGGGGCAGATGTTATTTTGGTGCATGATGCAGGAAATATTGGTGCGTGTATTGAAGAATGTTTACAACTTGCGCTTAAAATGAAGGCAGAAAATCCAAATGTTTTTGTGCCGCAACAGTTTGAAAATCCTGCAAATCCTGCAATTCAGAGAAATCAGACAGGACAGGAAATACTTCGTCAGGTTGACGGAGAAATTCACGGGTTTTGTTCGGGCATAGGAACAGGCGGAACAATTACAGGAATAGGAGAGGCGCTTAAAGAGAAAAATCCTGATATGACGATATGGGCGGTAGAGCCTGAACACGCAGCAATCTTGTCAGGAGGTTCGATAGGAACTCATATTCAGATGGGTATAGGTGATGGTCTCATTCCCGAAATTCTCAACTGTGATATATATGACGATATTTGTATAGTAAAAGATGAAGAAGCAATACATATTTCCAAAGAGCTTGCCTCTAAAGAAGGAATTATGTGTGGAATAAGCAGTGGCACTAATGTTGCGGCAGCTTTAAAACTTGCTAAAAAACTAGGGAAGGGTAAAAGGGTTGTTACAGTACTGCCTGACACAGCGGAAAGATATTTTTCAACGCCGCTGTTTGAATAGAATTAACTTACGGAGGTAAAAGAATATGAATAACAATGTTCGTCCTGAATCTATGGAAAGAATAATTACAAAAGCATTGGCTGATGCTTTTATTGAGGAGCAAATTGCACTTATAAGAGAGCAGGTTGGCGATAAAAAAGTTTTGCTTGCACTTTCTGGCGGTGTTGACTCTTCGGTTGTTGCAGCACTTTTGATTAAAGCAATCGGAAAACAACTCATTTGCGTGCATGTAAATCATGGTCTTATGCGTAAAGGTGAGAGTGAGCAGGTTGTTGAAGTTTTCCAAAATCAACTTGACGCAAATCTTATATATATAGATGCAACAGACCGTTTTTTGGATAAACTCAAAAATGTTGCTGACCCAGAAACAAAACGTAAAATTATTGGTGGGGAATTTATTGTTGTGTTTGATGAAGAAGCACGAAAACTTACTGATGTTGAATTTCTTGCACAGGGTACCATTTATCCTGATATTCTTGAAAGTGACGGTGTAAAGGCTCATCATAATGTTGGAGGTCTTCCGGAAGATATGAAATTTGAGCTTTGTGAGCCTATCAAACTTCTTTACAAAGATGAAGTTCGTGTTGTAGGTAAGGCTCTTGGGCTTCCGTCTGAAATGGTTGACCGTCAGCCATTCCCGGGACCCGGTCTTGGTGTAAGATGCCTCGGTGCTATTACCCGTGACAGACTTCATGCACTTCGTGAGGCGGATGCAATACTTCGTGAAGAATTTGATAACTGCGGACTTTCAAAAACTGTTTGGCAATATTTTATTGCAGTACCTGATTTTAAAAGCGTAGGTGTAAGAAACGATAAGAGATATGAGGGGTGGCCTGCAATTATTCGTGCCGTTAATACTACGGATGCTATGACCGCAACAATTGAAGAAATCCCTTATGATGTTCTTCATAAGATTACAAATCGTATCACAGCTGAGGTTGAAGGTATAAACAGAGTGCTTCTTGACCTTACGCCAAAGCCTGTTGGAACCATAGAATGGGAATAAAATAATGCCCCCGAAAGCCTAGCAATTAAGGCTTTCGGGGTTTCTCAAAAGAGGGTTACAATAAAGGCTTGTCAACTTTTTTACTAAAAAATAAAGCAATAAACTTTATTGGAGGCAGTATGAATTATCCTATTTATGAACACCATGATTATAATGAACGCTTGCCCGTGATTTTTCATTATGACACTCGTTTTGTAAATGAAAATACATATGAGTTTTTTCCAAATTGGCATGGTGCAATCGAAGTTTTATATTTTAAAAAGGGCATAGGAAATTTATCTTTAAACGGGGAAAAGTTTTCAGCATTTCCTGAGGATATTGTGGTTATAAACTCAAATGTAGTTCACACAATAACACCAGAACACGACTCATGTGAATATTATTGCCTGATTATAGATAAAAAGTTTATTGAAAAGAATGAGTTTCCTATTTCGCATAGACAATTACATACAAAGATTTGCGATAAAGAAGTTACTGACATTTATGCAAATTTCTGTCGATGTCTTGAAAATCATGAAGAATATTATGTTCAAGAGGCAACGGGGTATCTATATCTGCTTTTGTCAGTACTTTTTGCAAAGTATACTGATGATAATGTAAGCATTGCGCAAAACGGAAGCAAAGATAAAATAGAAATTACAAAAAAGGCTATCACATTTATACAGGACAATTTTCATAAGGAAATTACAATTGAAGATATTTCCGCTCACTGTCATATAAGTAAGTTTTATTTTTGTCGTACTTTTAAGGAAGTTACAGGCATTACTCCAGTTAAATTTATAAATTCTGTGCGTTGCACAAGAGCGAGGGATTTGCTTTTAGCAGGCGAATATTCAGTCGCGGAGATTTCAGGTATTTGCGGTTTTGAGAGTCCTTCATATTTTACAAAAACTTTTAAAAATTTCTATGGGGTTACACCCACATCCTTTAAAAACAAGTAGAGGAAAAAATTATGCTTAAAAAAAATGACGAGATTATCGGCAAGATTTCAGGATATTCAAGTGGTGGAGAAGGGGTTTTGCGCCACGAAGGGTTCCCTGTTTTTGTGCAGGGTGCTATTATGGGAGAAGAAGTAAGGATTAAAATTTTGAAATGCCTTAAAAATTATGCTTTCGGAAAAATATGTGATATTATTTCTCCTTCTTCTGAAAGGGTTTCACCTAAATGTCCGATTTCAAATAAATGTGGCGGATGCACACTTATGCACATGAGCTATGAGGAGCAACTTCGTTTTAAAAAAATTAAAGTTGATGACAGTATGAGAAAAATTGGCTCCTTTTCTGATTTAAAAATTTGTGACACCACACCTTCGCCATATGTTTTAAATTACAGAAATAAAGTTTCTGTTCCTCTTGCAAAGAATGATATGGGGATTTCATGGGGATTTTATGCAGTTCATTCTCATAACGTTGTCTCTTGTAATGAGTGCTTTTTACATGATGAAATTAATAATAAAATTATTGAAACGATAATTAAATACATGGAGTGTCAGGGGATATCTCCATATTGTGAAGAAACTAATAGCGGAACTGTTCGTCATATTTATATAAGAAAAGCACCTTCAAGTGGTGAAATTATGGTTTCTGTTGTGTCGAGAAAACCTGCTTTAAAAAACGAAGAACTACTAGTTAGAATGCTACTTGAAGTTTCAAAAGATATTAAATCAATAATTATAAATGTAAATACCCATAAAACAAATGTAATTTTAGGCGAAAAGAACAGGGCAATTTATGGTAACGAATATATATATGATACTTTGCTTGACACAAAATTTAAAATTCACCATAATTCCTTCTATCAGATAAATTCATATACTGCCTCGCTTTTATATCAAAAAGCGATTTCCCTTCTTGGTGATTTAGAGGGAAAAACTGTGCTTGATTTGTATTGTGGAATTGGTACTATTTCTTTGATTATGGCAAAAGAAGCAAAATTTGTAATTGGAATAGAATATGTGCCTGAGGCTATAAAAGATGCATTTTTCAATGCTGAAATAAATAACATTCAGAATGCTCACTTTTTTGCAGGTGATGCTGCAGAAGAAATTACAAAACTCCATAATGAGGGTATCAAGCCTGACTATATTGTACTTGACCCACCCAGAAAAGGGTGTGACAAAGAGGTTTTGGAAACTGTTGCTGCGCTTTCGCCCGAAAAGATAGTCTATGTTTCATGTGACTGCGCAACCCTTGCAAGAGATATGAAAATTTTCAAAGAACATGAGTATTATGCTACAGAAGTGTATCCGTTTGATATGTTTCCGCAAACTGCGCATGTTGAGTGCTGTGTGTTGCTTACAAGGAGAACAAAATGAACTTATACTTTGCCCCGATGGAGGGTATCACTACATATACATACAGAGAAACACATGCAAAAATGTTTGGTGTTCGCTCCACATATTTTGCACCGTTTATAAGTCCAAGTGACCATGAGAGAGTAAGTAAAAAAGGTATGCGTGATATTTTGCCTGAAAACAACTGCTTTCAAAAACCTTATGTTCAGGTGCTTACAAACAATGCAGATTTATTTTTGAAATTTTGTGGGCAAATAAAAGAACTTGGCTATGACAAAGTTAATATTAATTTAGGTTGTCCTGCGGGTACGGTTGTTAAAAAGGGAAGGGGTGCAGGATTTCTTCGGGATACTTATGCCCTTGACCAATTTCTTGACAAAATTTTTTCAAAATCAGAAATTGAGATTTCTCTTAAAACAAGAATTGGCTATTTTGATGGTGAAGAAATGGATGAACTTTTGGGAATTTATAATAAGTATCCTGCATCTTTTCTTATAATTCATCCTAGAGTCCGTAATCAGTTATATGGCGGAATGCCTGACATGAATGTGTTTGAAAAATCATATAATCTAAGTAAGAATAAAGTTTCATATAACGGAGATATTTATTCTGCTAAAGATTTCAAAAACATAACGGAGACTTATCCTGATTTACATAGCGTTATGATTGGAAGAGGTGCAATAAAAAATCCTGCCATTTTCAGAGAAATTTGCGGTGGTGAAAAACTAAAAAAACATGAGCTTGTTGAGTTTACTGAAAAACTTCTGGAAAATTATAATAAAATTTTGACATCAGACGTGTTTACTCTTCATAAATTAAAAGAAGTGTGGCTCTATATGATTCAAAACTTTCCTGATGAAAAGAAAATTGCAAAGATGATTAAAAAATCTGCAAAGCTTTCAGAATTTATGTCGGCAGTTTACAGTCTGCCTGATATTTAAAAGGAGTCTATATGAAAACAATAGTGATTTATAAATCGAAATATGGTTCAACAAAAAAATATGCCGAATGGATTTCGGAAGAGATTTCTTGTCCTTTAAGAGAAGCAAAGGAAGTATATTTAAAAGACTTGGAACAATATGACGTGATAATTTACGGCGGTGGGCTTTATGCGGAAGTGATAAACGGAGTAAGTCTTATTACAAAAAACTTTGAAAAATTAAAAGATAAAAAGATAATTGTTTTTTCAACCGGAATAACTCCTCTTGATTGCAAAGAATACTATGATAAACTTGTTGTTGAAAAGAATTTTAAACCTTATATGCTTGAGAAAATCAAGGTATATAATTTTCTTGGCAAAATGGTGCTTTCAGAACTTTCTGTGCCTCACCGAACGGCGCTTAAGGCATTGAAAAAAATTATGTCATCTAAAGAAAAGCCAACTGAAATGGAAAAACTTTTAATAGAGCTTTGTGATGCAGACGGTGATTTTTCTGACAGAAAGTCAATAAGTGAATTGATTGCATGTGTTAAATGTAACACTTAAAAGATGCCATTTTTTCAAAAAATGGCATCTTTTATATGGTAATAATATTTAATTTCTGTTATAGTTATGTTGTAAATTATGATAAAATCACTTGCTAATAACAGGGGCAAATGTTATAATATAATGAATCAACAATTTGCAGAAAAGGTTGTGGTTTTATGAGTAATATGTTAAACGTCAAATCGATACCATTGCAGTATGGAGATTGCGTTGTAAAATGCCATAAAATATTAAATTACGAAAACGCAACATCGTATGTTTCACAGTTTCATTCACACATGTATTATGAATGTCATTTTATAAAAAAGGGTGAGGCCGTTTTTCGTACTGCTGAGAAGTCTATAACTATATCGGACTCACAGATGCTCATTATACCGCCGTCTTTTAGTCATTTTTCTCTGAAAGGGTGCTCAGGAGAAAAACATGCATCTTTTGAGTTTTCAATGAACAGGATTGAAAGTCAGCCAAAAGGCGTTTTTTCCTACATGAAAAAGGTTTTTGATAATGCAGTTTTAAAACCTATGAATGTTTCTTCAAATCTTATAGAAAATATTAAAAAATTTGAAAATTTAAGCGTCGATACTATTGGTGAATATTTAAAATGTGTGACACTTCTGACAGGGGTTTTTTCAGAACTTTTTGACGAATGTGTAAAAGGACATTCGGTCAAAGATTTTTTTGTTGAAACTACAGATTTTGAAACCTTGCTTGATGTTTGCCTTACGATTCCGGATATGAATATGAATGAAATTGCTAATGTTACTGCGTATCCCAGACGAAATCTTTCCCGTAAACTACAAAAATATTATGGGATGCCGCTTTCTTATTTGAGAGACCGCGGTTGTGTAAAAACTGCCATGGAACTTCTGGAAAATACTGATGCAACAATCGAACAGATAGCGCAGGATTCAGGTTTTAAAAGTGCGAATGCCATGAGAACAAAGTTTAAAAAACATGCCGATATTACACCTAATGAATACAGAAAATTAAAAAATAAAAATTACAGGAGGTAGCAAAATGAAAGTTATATCACAGAGTATTATTTACGACAATCCCATACCACAGCTTAGAAGTCGTCAGGGAATGTTTCCGTGCCTTTTCAAATGCGAAGACGGAAGGATTGCATCAGTTTTCGTAATAGGAGAAGCATTTGAAAGTGCAGATAAAACATCTTATATTTCATTTAGCGCTGACGATGGTAAAACTTGGACATCTCCCGAGAAAATGTATGATAAGTCAAAATTTGACCGTCCGTTTTCTGATTGCAGTAAGGTAGTTTCACTTCCAGACGGAACACTTTTGGCTTTGGGATATGGTTTTTGGAGAGATAATCCCGACCTTCCGCTTGGTAATCCCGAAACAGGTGGTCTTATAGACGATTTTGTGTTCTCTTCACTTTCAAAAGACTGTGGCAGGACATGGAACCAGCTTTCAGAAATTAAATGCTCATGGGGACCTCATGTTGAAGCGTCGGCCCCTGTAACCGTTCTTAATGACGGAACACTAATTACACCCATCACAGGATTTCCTGATTGGGAAGGAAAAATGCATGGTGACTGGTGCGGAAAGGCTCTTCGTTCCGAAGACGGCGGAAAAAGTTGGAGTGATGATGTAACATGCATGAAATTTGATGAAAAAGTAACTTGCTACGAGCAGCGAATGTGCCAGCTTGAAAGTGGTACAATAGTAAATATAGCATGGTGTGAAAATGTAGATACAGGTGAGAGACTTTGTAATCATTATACATATTCTTCGGATAACGGAAAAACATGGTCAAAACCCGAAAGTACTAATGTTATGGGACAGGCTTCATCAGTTTGTGCCATTGGTGGAGAAAAACTTCTGGCACTTCATGCAATGAGACGAGATACTGACAGACCCGGTGTATATGCATATGTTATTGATTTCTCCGAAAAAACGTGGAAAATAGTTGACGAGTGCATTATCTGGGAACCACAGACACCCGTAGTAAGGGATAAAAATATGGCTGAGATATTTGCATTTCTTAAATTTGGTCAGCCAAGTGCAATTTTGCTTGATGAAAATACGGTGCTTGCAACACATTGGTACTGCGAACAGGGACAATATAGGCCTATTGCTATAAAAATAACTTTGAATTAAAATAAATGCGATGTAAAAAATTGTTTTTACATCCCTCTTTGTTTTATAAACTTTTAAGCCATCCTTCAATTATTTCTGCAGTAAAATCATATCCTTTTGATGTTAAATGCTGACCGTCTATGTAGTAACAAACATTTTCTTCTCTGTTTTCTGTTGGAGTTTTTTCCTGATTGTACATCCATGGGAGACACGGGTTTAAGTAGCATCCTTCCCAAAGGTCGATATATGGAATACCCCATTTTTTGCAAATTTCAACTGCTTTATCAAAATAGAGACGTCTTTTTCTTCTGGAGCGAGTGAGTTCGCCCATTTTATGTGCAACAATAAAACATATTTTCTTGCCGTTCCAAAGTTTTAAAGCACGATAGAAAACACTTTCGAGTGCACCGCAGAATGTGCTGACATCGTAATTTCCGCTAAAGTTTTCTGCGTCAAAATTTCCAAGACCGGATGGACCGTCACTGTCTTCAAAAAGGTCTGCATCGTTTGTTCCGCCTTCAAATACTACGTAGTCCGCATCTGGATGTTCGTTATACATTTTTTCTATTGTTTTTGAAACTGAATGTCGATTAAGTCCGCTCTGTAAAACCGGAAATCCTTCCGCAATAGTACCTCCGCCTACAGCATAATTTGCGTAGGCCATTTCATTGTTTTTGGCAATTCTGTTTGCCCAGCAACCAGTATTTTCATTTCCTGCACAAATTGAATCCCCGTTCCAAATAATTTTTTTAGCAAATAATTTGTTTTCCATAATAATTGCCCTCTTTTTTAAAATTTACTGACAAGGAAATTTTATCATAAAATTATACAATTGTAAAGTGCAAAAAAAATTAATATAAAAGAGGGTGCTAAAAAGAAAACTTTTTAACATCCTCTTTTGGTGTTGAAAATTGCCGTACCTTCGTACGGGGAAATTTCAAATTAAATAATTTTAGAAAACTTATTTCAAGTTATTCTCGTAAGACTGAATCATTTTCTTAAAAGTGTGTCCCGTGCGACTTTTGATTTTTGAAAGATGTTTTTCGCACATTTTGCCTGTGAAAATCTTGATTTCAAGCTTCATGGTGTCACCTTCGGGAGTGACAAAAATTTTATCAATATACTTGTTTACAAACTCTTTTGATATAATTCCGTTAACCGCATCCTTTTGAGCTGCGGTTAAAACACTTCTGATTTCATCAATATATTTTTTAAAATCATCCTTGGAATTTTGCTGTTCCTGCAAATCGAAAAGTTCTTTTTCAAGCTCGGCAATTGCGGCATTACATTCTTTGTTCATCTGAATATATTCTTTATCGTCCAAATCACCGTTTAAGTTGTAATCAAGAATTTTCCGTTTCTTTTTCTGCTCATGTTCAATTTGTACTTTTAATTTTTCTATATCCTTGAGCATTTCACCGTTTGCATCTATGGTTTTATACATTTCAATGTAGGACTCAACCAAATCCTCCGCCACAGGAGATGTTTCATTGAACACATCAAAAAGAATGGGCTTTATTTCTTCTTCATAAATTGCAAAAGATGGGCAAGAGTCTGCGCCATTATTTATTTTGCCGCTGCAAACCCACTTGCTGTTTTTGTTACCTTGTTTATCTACACTGTCACGGCGATAATATGCTTTACCGCAATGAGTGCAGAAAAGCTTACCCGTTAAAAGATTTGCGTGGTTACATATATTTTGTCTGTTTTTTACATCTTTACTGCGTCTTTCAAGCACAGTATTTGCTGCATCCCATAGCTCCTCACTTACAATGGCAGGTACAATCTCGCCGGTTTCGTCCTTAAACATAACCCATTCTTCTGGTGGAAGAAAATGCTGTTTCTTTGTAAACATATCGACTATTTTAACCTTGTTGCCAACATAATAGCCCTTGTATTTGGGATTGGAAATAGTATTCGCCATTGTAGAATGAGCAATTTTGTTGCCGTTGCGATTTCGATATCCTCTGTTCCAGAAAATGTCCTCAATCTGCTTCATACTGTATTGGTCGGTTGAGTAAAGCTCAAAAAGCTCGCGAACCATCTTTGCCTCTTCTTCGTTTATAACAAGTTTCTTATCCTTTTTGTCATAACCGAAAATTCTGCTGTTGCCAAGCACAACATGGTTTTTTATTGCCTGCTGATGACCGAACTTGATACGAGAGGACAATTTTCTAAGCTCATCCTGTGCAATGGATGACATAATGGAAAGGCGAAGCTCCGAGTCCTCGTCAAGTGTATTGATGTTATCGTTTTGAAAGAAAACTCCAACACCGTTTTTTAAAAGTTCACGGGTAAACCCTATACTGTCAAGGGTGTTTCTTGCAAAACGAGAAATTTCCTTTGTAATAACAAAATCAAACATATCACTTTTTGCATCTTCAATCATCTGATTAAAATTCTCGCGCTTTTGAGTGGATATGCCCGATATACCTTCGTCAATGTACCCCGGCACATAATCCCATTGAGGATTTTTTTTGATAAGGTCAGTGTAATAAGTAATCTGGTTGTCGAGAGAATTAAGCTGCTCGTCCTTTTCGGAAGATACACGGGCATAAAAAGTAACCCTCATAGGGATTTCGTATATAGTCTTAAATTTAAGTTGTTCTCTGATCTGATGTATATTCAAAGTATTTCACCTCAAAAGTTCGTTGTATCATTATATAAATTATAGCACGAATAGAATGAAGTTGCAAGAGGGTTTTGATAAAGAAATATTTCCTTTTTAATAATTATAGTAGGTGTAAAGAAGGGAGGTATTTTACACCCCCCTTGGCGGAGAAGGGGCGAGATGTGCAATATACACAATCTACACAATCTACTCTAAAGTGCATATATACTATATATTTTCACTCTTCATCTAATATTTTTTGTATGTCATTACTGGTGTCAAGACTTTGCGTTTTACTATATTTATATGGCGTTAAACCAACCGATTCTCTGAAAACCTTTATAAAATATGAGTAGTTATTAAAGCCCGAGTTAAAGCAGGCATCTGTTACGTCGCTACCACTGTCAAGGAGATATTTTGCGTGAGAAATGCGAAGTTGTTGGATATATCCGTTTACTGTGCAGTTGAGAATTTTTTTAAATGTTCTGCAAAGGTAAGAGGTGCTTGTGCCGGTGTGCGTTGAAATTTCGTCAATATTGGTAATATAAAGATAATTTTGTTTTATATAATTAACTGCAGAAATAACACATGGAGGAGCAGAATGATCCAGTGTATCCTGGTCATTTCTGTCAAAGCCATGGTAGAGAATATCAATTATTTGAAGAATATAAGAATATGCAAGCATATCTACCGAAACGGAGTTTCGTTCAATGATATGCTCTATTTTTTTAAGTCTGTCAATAAAGGAACGTTTTCTGTCAGGAGAGAGTGAAATAACATTTTTTTGACCTTTGGGACGGTCATAAAAAATTTTTTTAAAATAATCTGAGTTTGAAACCATGTCAAAAAAGCAGCAAGGAATGTCAATCTGATAAAAATCAAGATTTGTAATTGTGTTGCATTTAAAGAAAAAGGTTTCTGATTCTCTTGCAATAAAAACATCTCCGTAGGATAAGTTATAGATACTTTTATCGGTAATATATCCAAATTCACCAGACATATACACAAAAATACAACAGTTTGCCCTCCCGTCAATATGACCAAAGCCAATATCACCTACGCGTTTGTATTTGTAGTGGCGAAAAGCAATGGGGGTATCAACATTTTTTGCATAGGAATATATAAGTGCTCTGGAAACGCTTGAAGCGATGTCAGATTTGTTATAAAAATCGTATCCCGTAAAACGCATAAATACACCTCGAAAGTTCAAATAATCTTAATTTTATTATATCAAAAATGATTTCAATGTCAATAAAAAACTTAAAAACACTATAAAAATTACAAAAAACAGTAGTTTTTCCATATTTATCTGCAAGTTCAAAATAATGTTGTTTTGTTTCATTATATTTGTGGAAGTTTATAAATACGTTATGCTATAATGAAATTAAAGTTATACAGAAAGGAAAAAAACTATGAAAAAGGTAAGAATAGGCGTTATCGGCGTAAGGAGCTTTGGTAATGCGCATATAAGAGGAATTAAGGCAAATGACAACGCGGAGCTTGTAGCAGTGTGCGATGTTTTGGAGGATGTGGCAAAAAAGGCATCGGAAAATTATGGTGTGCCTTATTATCTTGACTATAAAGAACTTTTGAAAAATGATGATATAGATGCCGTAACCCTCGCGCTTCCGGACCAAATTCACAGAGAGGTTGCTATAGCTGCTATGGAGGCAGGAAAAGACGTTTTGTGCGAAAAGCCTATGGCACTTAATCTTGAAGATTGCAAGGCAATGGTTGAGGCATCAAACAAAACAGGCAGAAAGTTAATGGTTGGACAAATTTGCAGAAAAACACCAAGCTTTGTTTTGGCAAAGCAGATGATAGAAAGAGGAGAAATCGGAGAAGTATATTTTGTTGAATCTGAATATGCACACGATTATTCCAAAAAGACGGATGCAACATGGCGTTTTGACCCCGCATCACCCCGTCATCCCATGATAGGAGGCGGATGTCATGCGGTTGACCTTATGCGTTGGCTTTGCGGTGACCCGTACGAGGTTTTTGCTTACGGAAACCACAAGATACTTACAACATGGCCTACAGATGATTGTACTGTTGCAATTATGAAATTTCCAAATGACGTGGTTGGTAAGGTGTTTACATCAATCGGTTGTAAGAGAAAATATACAATGCGTACAGTTATATATGGTTCAGAAGGCACAATAATTGTTGACAACAACTCCGAAACGTTAAGTCTCTTCAAAAAAGAAAATGAAGGTAGCGAGAATTATACCGATGAAATTGAAACACAAACAATTGAATGCAGAATTCCTGTTATAATAAACAATCACAATGTTGGTGAAGAAGTGAAGGATTTTGTTGAATGTATTTTAAATGATACATATCCAGAGGTAAATGGTATTGAGGGTGGAAAAACAGTTGCGGTTTGTTGTGCGATTGTAAAATCCTGCGAAACAGGAAAGGCGGAAGAACCGGATTATAGCATACAAAAGCTCAAAAAATAAATCTTAAGGAAGGAAGTGTAATGATGAAAAGAAAAATTATTTCTTTGTTGCTTCTGCTTGCATTGCTTTCTTCAATGTTTACTTTTGTAAGCGCTGCGGAGGAAAGCGAAGAAGTAAAGACGCTACCGCCCCTTGGTAAGTACATGGAAGCAGTTAATACCCTTTCGGCAATGGGAATAGTAACCGGTGAAGAATTTGATGTCTCTGCTCCAGTAAAACGAGGGGAATTTGTAAGTGCGGTAATGAAAATGTGTGGAGTTGGTGACATGCTTTCGCCATGCGATACATCTTTTTCGGATGTAGCAGCCGAAAACCCACACAGCGGAGCAATAAAAGCTGCGGTTGATATGGGAATAATAAATGGCTTTGGCGACGGAACATTTCGCCCTGACGACACAGTGGCATCGGAGCAGGCTATAAAGATTATTGTATCTGCACTGGGTTATAACGTACATGCAGAAGCTGCCGGCGGATATTCAGTGGGCTATATTACGGTAGGCTACACTCTTGGACTTTTGACAAATGTTATTTTGGGCGATGGAACCGCATGTACCTGGGGTGATGGGGCACAAATTATTTATAATGCACTCGATACCGATATACTTTATAATGTAGACATGAGCGGCACATATAAAAGCTTTGAGGGAGACAATCCTTTGACTAAATGGCATAAGATGGACAAAGCAACTGGCGTTATCACAGCTAATCGCCATACAGCGCTTGATGGAGGAAAAAGCGCAGATGGTTATGTTATGATTGACGGCGAAAGCTTTGCGGTTGGAAACAGTAACATTTCCGGCATGTTGGGATATAAAGTAAATGTGTATTATAAAACAAACGTATCGGGTCAAAAAGAGGTTGTAAGCTATTCAATAGACAAAAATATTAAGACATATGAAATTTTGGCCGAGGATATTTTGGGCGGCACGGACTTGAAAAAAATAGTGTATGCCAAGGGCGAATCAAACGAAGAGATTAATATAAGCGGCGCACCTTTTATTTATAACAAAAAGTATGCTGCTCCTTCAACCCAAAAGCTTAATATTAAAGACGGAAAAATAACATTGATAGACAACGACTTAAACAGTATTGCTGATGTAGTTATAATAGATGAGAATGAAACAATATTTGTTGACAGAACAAATACATCAACCTATGCTGTGTATGATGCATTTACCGACAAAAAATATGTCTTTGATGTTTCGGACAGTAAAAATGATATAACATTTTACTACGATGGTGAGCCTGTAGAGTTTAAGAAAATAAAGGCTAAAAATGTTTTAACTGTTCAGAAAAGCGAAGACTCGTCTGTTGTAACCGTTTATATTGCAAATAAAAGCATGAAAGCAACTGCTGTTGAGGTTGATGACAAAGATATTAAGTTTTCCGATGGCACCACTTTCCCGATGGCACAAGCAATTATGAATGACACGGGACATGTAGTTCTTGGTGAGGAAAAGAAATATTATCTCACGTACGATGGTAAAATTGGCGGAGTTGAAATTTCAAGCGGTGAAGGAAAATATGGTTATCTTATTGCGGCGGCACCTGAGGGTAATGGTTTGGCTGCAGCAAAAAGTGTAACCTTCAGAATTTTCGGAACAGACGGTAAAGCTAAAAGTTATGTAAATGATGATAAATTATTTATAAATGACAATCCTGTAAAAACGGCAGATGAAATAATGAGACACTTCACATCCGGCGGAATATTTGAACATCAGCTCATTCGTTTTGTTTCAAATGCTGATGGAAAGATAACAAAAATTTTCACAGCAGGAAATAATACTGCAGAACCTTTTGACGAGAAGGAAACTGAATTTACGCTTGACTACTATTATAATTACGACGTGGATACAGGCATAAACCACGGTACAAACACACCTAATACAGCAAATAAATCTTTGCTTTGGGCTAAGGTTGATGACAGTTATGGTACATTTTCCAATATTGTGTCATTGAAAGGAACAATTTGTATTAAAATTCCTGAGATACCTGCAGGGGCAAATCTTATTGACTATGAAAAAGAAATGCAGGTCGTAAACAACGTGGCATATTTTAACAGAACTTCAGGAACAGATTACCGACATGTGTATAATCTGCGTGCTTACGATATGAACGGCGGAAGAGAAGCATCAGTAATTGTTTTTTCAGACCCACATAGCGGTGGCAGCGGTTCTATCCCTGCAGTTCAGCATATAATGGTTGATTATGTGGCACAAACGCTCGATGACGAGGGCTATCCTACAATCAAAATTTACGGATTTTCGCAAAATGGAAAGGTTGAGTATGAAGTAGATACAACATCTACTCAAATCAAAGATGAAGATTTAAAACTTGAAAAGGGTGACGTGATAAGAGTTGCAACATCGCCCGATGTAATAAGAATTGTCAAGTTGTTTACTCCTCATAAAAAACAGCCTACATCCGAAACACCACCATATACATCTACATCTCCGCAGTGGCTTTTATATAAAGACACATTTGGAGATTGGGTAATGAGAAAAGGACAGGATGTATACTATAAACTTAATTCTCCATGGTATGATGAAATGGGTGTATGTATGCATGCAGATGTAAAGGGTGTTACTACAAACGGATTTACAATGGGATATACCACTAACACAAAGGGGTATCTTGAAAGAATTTTTCCTGTTACTGCTAACTATTCAAGATACTATGTGTATGATGAAGCAAGAGATACTATAGTTAAAGGTAGTGCAACTGACATAGACCCTGATAATCCAAATCAGTCAGTTGTGGTAAGAATTCAGTATAACAGTGCTTTTGAAGTATTTATTTATAACTGGAAAGAACCTGTAAATGCAAAATGGATAGGCGGATATTAATAAAGAAAGGAGAATTGGATGAAGAAAAATTTATGCATTTTACTTTCGCTGTTTTTTCTTTTGGGTGTTATGAACCTAACGGTTTTGGCAGATGGTGAAATATCTGTTGAAATTGATGGGGTTTTGCAGGAATATGATGTTCCTCCGCAGATTATCAAAGATAGAACCATGGTACCCATGAGAGGCATTTTTGAGGCTTTCGGCGCAGAGGTGGACTGGGATGATGAACTCAAAAAGGTAACAGCCGTGAAAGATGGAGTTTCCGTTGAGTTGGTTATTGGAAGCGTTAATGCCAAAATTGGCGAAGAAGTAAAAGTGCTTGACAGTGAACCTTTAATAATCAACGGAAGAACACTTGTTCCTGTAAGATTTGTTTCTGAGGCACTTGGTGCAACGGTTGACTGGGATGGGGAAAACAGAAAAGTAATTATTAACAGGACTGCAAAAAAAGAGGAAAATGAAAAAGAAGAAATTCCGTATCTTAAGGTTAAAGAAGTTATTGCATCTTCAAACGATGGTAACGTGCCAGGCAACACGGTTGATGGCGATTACGAGTCAAGATGGTCTGCTGAGGGCAAAAAGCAATGGATAAAATTTGAACTTGAAGAAGCGGTAGAAGTAGGCTATGCAGGCATGGCGTTTTACTGTGGAAATGAAAGATTTGCCATCTTTTCTCTTGAAGTATCCGAAGACGGAGAAAACTGGGAAGAAGTATATAATGGTAAAAGTATTATGCAGCTTGATATGCAGCCCTTTGACCTTAAAGGTGAAAAGGCAAAGTATATAAGATATATCGGCATGGGCTCATCGGCAAATCTTTGGAACTCCATATGCGAGGTTAAATTCTATCCTCCGAGAGAAGACGGCAGTATGCCTGTGGAGGACAAAGGGCTTGACGAAATGGCTCCTGTGGAAACAGACAAAAAGATTTCTCCCGAGCTTTCAGCAGTACTTGATAAGTACAATGATTTGTTTACTGAAGACACATATAAATGGGCCGCAAGTATGTATGACCCAATTTCCGGCGGATTTTACTTTTGCGAAAGTTCAAGGGTAAACAATGAATTTCGTACAACGATTGAAAGCACAAACTTTATATTTGACTTTTTAAGATTTACCGGCGTTATTGATAAAACCTCATGGGAAGGTTCTGTGCCGGAGGATATTCGAGATAAGCTTGTGGAATATATTCAGGGGCTTCAGGATGAGGATGACGGATACTTCTACGATGTTGCCTACGGCAAAAATGTTGGTGAGCTTAAAAGAGGAAGAGATCTTACAGCGGCACTTAAGCTTTTGCAGTATCTTGAGGCGGAAACGCTTTATCTTACACCGAGCGAGCGATTTGTAGATGACGGAGAAGAAATTTCCGAGGAAGGCTCTGCAGATATAAACACCGACTCATTACCTGAATTTCTGCAAAGCGAAGAGGCATATGCAGAGCATCTTGAAAACCTTGATATGGACTATGATCCATATTATTCCTGTTCTACAATCGGTGCAAATAAGTCTATGATACTTGCTCTCGGTTACGGAGATATGACATTTGAGTTTCTTAAGGAAACACAAAATCCCGAAACTGGTCTTTGGGGAGCTGATCTTACAAACAATGCGCTAAACGGTGCACTTAAAATTTGTAACTGGTTTACAACCTCGACTGAGCCTTATCCATATATAGACAAGATGATTGAAAGCGTTTTGTACATTTCTGAAAACGAAGAAAGTGACGTTGCAAACTGTAATGTGTGGAACAGGGTAGCCCTTGTACAAACGGCGGTGCAAAGCTATGGTGATAATCTTGATGAAAACACAGTGAAAATGCTCGATGATGCTCTTGTTTCGTTCCTTGACAGAACTTATGAGCAAACAATGTGGTATCATCACGATGACGGTGGTTTTTCCATTATGCCGGGAAGCACTGTTGTAAATTACCAGGGAGCCCCGATAAGTCTTGGCGGCGCTGAAAGCGATGGTAATGCAGTTGTTATTACATGTGATATCATAAGAGATGTTCACCGCCTTTGCGGACAAAGCTATAATACAGAGCTTGGCAAAGAATATAAAGAAGATTTCTGGGACTGGGTAAGAGAAACAGAAGCAATTGAAAAATAGAAACCTAAAATTAGTATTTTTTAAATATGAAAGGGGATTTATTTATGAAAAGAAAATTTATGACAATGGGTTTGGTGGTTATGGCGTTAATGCTTATGGCGCTTTCGGTAGGGGCGGCATCAAGCGTTGAGCTTATCAGTGCCGATTTTGGAGCTGATGTAATTGGCGCAGGTAATTTTAAACCATCATTAACACTTCAAAACAATGGCGAAGCAATTACCGATGCAACACTTATCACAGTAGTTTATGAAGGAAAACGTCTAAAAGATATTTCTTATGAGGGTGATGTGGCAATTGCAAATGGTAGTGTAACTGTTGATGCAACAAAAGAAGTTTCGGTAACTGATGCCGAAAACAGCGAAATTAAAGTTATGCTCTGGAAAGACTATGAGCCTTTAATTACAGCGCAAACACTTAATGATAAAAGCCGTAGTCTTGATGTAAACCTTTTGTTTGGAGAAAGTGCTTGTATGGTAAATACAGGTAAAAACATAATTTATGTACCTACATCAGATGGTAATGCTGCAGAGGGAACACTTACAAAAACCATGCAGTCTCCGGCGAGTGTAACTCCAATTACTGTTGCTGAAAGCGGAAAAATTTCAACAGGTGATACATACATGGTTTCTGCTGCAAACGAAACAGTTCCAACAAAAGTTCTTACAGTTTTAACCGAAGGAAAAGTAAACCGTGATTATATCACTACATTTGACAGTGGTATGGGTGATTTTTTGCCTAATATTGATGCGGCAACCGATGATGCTGGCAACGTGTTTGCTAACTGGTTTAGTGATGAAGAAAGAGCACGTTGGAGCATGTCTATAATTCAAGAAGGAACTAATAATGTATGGAAAATAGACAGAACAATGACATCTGAACAATCGCTTCACAAAAGAGGAAAAACATATGGTGAAATTGTTGACAGAAGAGAAGATTCATATAAAATTAAATTTGTAGATTTACAGACTAATAGAAATCTTGCCAGAATTTATTGCTGTAACAGACAGATTGACCTTATGATAACAACTGACTCATCAAAGCTGAAAGCAGGATATGATGTATGTGCTGATTTTGGAACAAATATCGGTGTTAACAATAATACACTCGCGCAGTTTAAAATGGGAAAATGGTACACCGTTAAAATTGTGTCAAGAAAAACCGAAACTGGTGCAAATTATCAGCTTTATTTAACCGGTGAAGACGGAATTGAGAAATACTGCGGAGAACTCGATTATACAGGTCATGCACTTGGGCTTTCAAGTGACAACAACTCATTCTCATGGACATACAATCCGTTTAGTGTAGCAAATATTAGAAATATGCAGTTTTATATAGATGATATGAGATTTGCATATCATAAAGTTGGATAATTGTTAAATTATGGGCAGAGCATAATGCTCTGCCCCTGTTTTCAGGAGGTAAGTTTTGAAAAGAAAGCTTTTATCTATTGTACTAATCATTTTTTTAATATTACCTTCTGCCAAGGTGAGGGCAGATGAAATTTTGTTGATAAGCGATGCTCTTGCCGCTTACAAAGGACTTATCACCAGAGATACACTCGACTGGGTGGCAGATATGTACGATGGTGTTTCGGGAGGATTTTATTTTTCGAAAAGTGCAAAGGAAAATCCCGATAAATATGCGCCCACAATAGAATGTATAAACTGGGCAAAAGACGGACTGCGTGGGTGTGGAATTGTAACAGGACAGGCTGCATCTATCCCCGAAGTTATACGAAAAAAGTTTGCCGCCTTTATAAAAGACAGACAGGGAGATGACAACTTTTTTTACGACTATTATGCTCCTGAAAACCGCCTTTATACTGAGGCAAGTGATTTAAAAAAGGGCAGAGATTTGGCGGCGGCAAAGTCGGTGCTCGAAATTTGCGGCTCACTTGGTGAGGCTAACTTGCCCGATGCTTCTCCTGCGACAATGTCGCTTATGAGTGGTGACATCGCTTCAAAAAGCATCACCGATATTCAAACAGAAGAAGAGTTTTTAAGCTGGCTTTCAGTAAAGCACCCGTTTACTCAAAACCCGTATCAGGACGGAAGTACCCTTGCGGCTAACAGAAGCTATATAGTTTCAAGGGGGTGGGAAAGTGCTATGATTTCCTACCTTATTGAAAAACAGAGTGCAGACGGGCTTTGGGGTGATGCACGAGAAGAGGAATGGGCAAAAAACAATAGAATAAATGCGGCGCTTAAAAACTGTGCATGGTTTCAAAAAGGCGGCACCGCATACCCCAAATTTAGCGAGGCGCTTGAAAGTGTATTATATGCCTTTGAAAATTACGAAATGCCCGCATCACTTTGCGAGAGCTGGAATCGGCTTGAGCTAATAAGATGTGCAAAAATGTCACAGGAGGGTATTTCGTCAGAGGAGCAAAATAAAATAGACCAAAACCTTTTAGCAATGCTTAAAGCATGCCTTTTAGAAATTGAAAATTTTAAAATGGCAGATGGTGGCTATTCCATGTACAAAAGCGGCGGGACAGGGCTTTCTATGGACTTTCCTGTGTGTGAGGCGGGCAAGGCAGAAAGCGATATGAATGCTTTTGCTGTTATACGAGATTATATAAGAACTGCTTATCTTCTTGCGGGAGCAGGAGAACCTGTATTTGAAGACAATGGCGATGCGGAGTATTTCTGGAATAAGATTTTACTTAAAGCTACCGATTACAGAAAAACACAGTTTTATCAAAATGGGAAAGAGGTTTATGATATCTCGACCGGTAAATTTTCTGCGATTTCCACAGTTTGCACTACAAGTGGGTACGAAAACAACATCAGAATGTTTGTGGGTGTATATGACAGTGGGAAACTGCTTGATGTTAAGGTTACATCCAAAACTGTGCAGGGAGGCATAATGGAAGAAATTTTGGCAGAGAATGTAAATATGCCATCCGGTGCAGGAAAAAACGCTTTCGTAAAAGTAATGCTATGGCAGGATTTGAAACCGTTTGGGGAAAGTGAATACATATATTTAAATGGCAGTGCCGACCTTATTTCATTTATCGCAGGCGGCAGAAAGTGCGATATCAACACCGAAAAAGCAGTAATTTATGTCGAATGTGACAATGAAGCACTGGCGGAGAGCGAAGTGTCTGCCGAAGTTTCAAATGCTGGTAGCTATATGATTTTAAATAGCAATGATGGTTTTGTTTCAAATGGTGATAAGTGTATTATAAAGCCGGTAAATGCTTATGCTCCGCAAAAGGAATACACGATAATATTTGAAAAATTACCACAAAAAACTTATGTGTCAACATTTGATGGTGGATATAGCAGAGAGACAAATCCCGCTATAAATCCCAAAGGGGATGGCGGTGAATTTGACCTTTCCGGTCTTTCATTTGTTTCAATAAAAAACGAGGATGGAAACAATGTTTTGCAGATTGACAAAACAGAGAGTGGAGGTCAGTGTAATATTCACAGGTATTACCATGTAGATGATGCGGATAAATACGCTATTGAATATAAATTTAAGCTATTATCTTCAAGCGGCGATTATCTTTTTCATAACAATCTTTTTGGTGGTGGTATTTCGCCGAAAAGTTCAACATGGAATAACAGTACTTATGATAAATATAAAGATTATTATGTTGATGACGGATATCTTCTGATTAGCCACACAGCCTTTTTAAATTCCAATAAAATAGCCCTTTTAAAACTTGACGAGTGGAACAAGATAAGGGTTGTTATGCGAAAGGTGGCAGACGATAAGGCTGATTACGAAGTTTATATCAATGATATATTTGTATATTCCTGCGGCGGAGATGTAGTGTTTGAAGCGGGAGACAAAGTAAAAATGATGCTTATAGAGGACTCGGTAAATGCAACTTATAAAATACAATATGACGATTTTAAATTTTCATACTAATTGCAAAACAGGAGGGATTTAACGTGAAAAAAATGAAAAGAGCAATACATTTTGATTTTCACACAATGCCGGGCATAGAAGATTTCGGTGAAAATTTCAGTCCCGAAGAATTTGCGCAGGAAATGGAAAAAGCCAACGTGGACTATGTGAACTTTTTTGCGAGATGCAATTTGGGGTTTTCGTACTATCCTACAAAAATCGGAACACCATATCCATTTATGAAGGGCAATTTGCTCGGTGATGTGGTTTCTGCGCTTAAAAAAAGAAATATTGGTGTTACCGCTTATATAAATGGCGGTCTTAATCATAATCTCATGATTGAAAAGCCGGGAATAATGAAAATTTCAAAAGATGGTAACAGTTACACAAATCCACATGAGAATATGAATTTTTTCCGCACACCGTGCTTTAATTCGGAGTACAGGGAGCATCTTCTAAAAGAAATTAAGGAAGTATTAGAGTTTGAGCCTGACGGGATTTTTATCGACTGTTTAATTCCGCGCAGTTGCTACTGCCCGAAATGCATTGAAAAGATGAACAGAGCGGGAATTGATATTTCCGATGACAAAGCAGTGTGGGATTTTGCGGTTGAAACTGTGAGAGGCGTAATGAAGGAAATAAGAAAAATTGTACCTCTTGATAAAAGGCTTTATCTTAACAGCTTTCCATACGAGGACATATATGAAATGGAAAGTCATGCAGAGCTTGAATGTTTGCCCACTGACCCTGGTGACTGGGGTTACGATTACATTGCCGCTGTTGCACCTTATCACCGCATGTTTACAAACGACAGGGTATATATGACTGGTGCTTTTGTTGGAAGTTGGGGTGATTTTGGAGGCAAAAAAACGAAATCCGCTTTGGAAAACGATGTTTTTGATGCTCTTTTATATGGCTACGTACCCTCGGTTGGTGACCATCTTCACCCACGTGACGGAATAAACAAACGTTTATATAACGATATTGGTGAAATTTACGCAAGAGTAAAAGAACTTGAAAAATGGAACGACGGTTCTATACAGCTGTGCGATGTTGCAATTTTAAGAAACAAAATTAAAAACTCAACTGTAAGAATTCCCATGACAAGCTCTGATAAGGGGGCGGCACGAATGCTTTCCGAGCTTAAAATTTGCTACGACATTATAAATGAGGACATGGATTTTAGTAAATATAAGCTTTTGGTGCTTCCTGACTGTATCGAAATCACCGAAAAACTTCAAAAGAAGCTTGAAGAATATGGCGGAGCAATTTTGTCGAGCGGAAAAAGCTATAAAGATGGCAGTGTGTGGGACTATTTTTCAGCTTATTCCGACAATAATACCGATGGATATTATTGCTTTGAAGGCGAGGTTTACGGTCAGTACGAGCCTTCGATCAAAATGAAAAGCGAATATAGTATCTCGGAATATATCGAGCCATATTTTAAACGTCAGTTTGACGGACTTCATGCATATTTTTATAATCCGCCAAATAAAATGGCAGGTTTCAGTGCAGTTGCACTTAAAGGGAACAGAGCCCATGTTTGCTTTAATGTTTTCAGTGCATATCTGGGCTATGGTGCAATTTTTCACAAAGAACTTATAAAAAATATTATTGACACTCTTCTTCCTCAAAAGCTGATTGAAGCAGACAAAATGCCGTCTTTTGCGCGAGTTTCTTTGATGAAATGCGATGAGGGTAATGTACTTCACGTAAAAGCCACTCATCCCGAACACCGTGGTGAAAGAGGTATTATAGAAGAACATACCGTTCTTAAGGCAGGAACTATAATAAGCGTTTTGGGTGAATATGAGAACGTATTTACACTACCCGAAATGGCTAAGCTTGAAAGTGAGGTAAGCGGAGGGAGAACACATATTACTTTGCCTGAAATATGTGGATACAAGTCATTTTTAGTTAAATAGGAGGAGTATATGGAAAAGGACATTATTTTAAACGGCATACATATAGGCGAACATTCTTTTGAACCTGATAAAATAATTGAAGAAATTAATGAGCGCTGCATAAAACGCGGGCTTAATTTCGTGACAATAAGAACCGGTAATAATCAGCGCAGAACGGGAATACCGCAGGAGTATTTTATAAAATGGGCAAAATATCTTGCCGAAAACAAAATTTATTTTAATTTTTTCTACACTGTTCAGCATGCACCATTCGGTAAAGAAAGCTATTTTGAGAAAGAAACTGTTGAAAAAATGAAAGAAATTGCAGGAGAGTATTTCCTTGGCGACATGATAGGTGAAACAGGTAGCTCTTTTGCTGCAAAATTTCCGGGCTATTACGCAAAAGACGGTGAGATTATAACCGAGTTTACCGATATTAAAACAGATTACAAGGACATGAAAGAGGCACATGAGGGGTACATTGCCGATGTAAAAAAATACATAAGTGTTGACAAAAAACTTGATATGCCAAGTGTTTTGGCGGTAGAGGCAACTGCGCTTAATAAATATAACATTGAGGCGGGAGTCGAGATACCCATGATAGAGCTTATGTGTGGAAATCCAGATATATTGCTTTCTTCGCTTCGCGGACTTGCAAAAAGCTCTGCGGCAAAGATATGGGGTACTTATGTGGCCCACGAATGGTATGGTGGTATGCGCCACTTAGATACACTAAAAAGAAAACGCCTTGAGCTTGCCTATAAATATGCATACATGGCAGGAAGTAACGTTTTTTGCCTCGAAAGCGGAGATGAGAAAATCGAGTCCTTTGGTGAGGTTTATGAAAGCGATACAGAGCTTTGTGAAGAGTACAGAAAAGTTTTGGTTGATATGGCAAAGCTTATAGATAAAGATGAGCGCCCCAAAGGTGGACCTAAAGCCCGAGTGGCATTTGTTTCGGGACTTCACGATGCATGGTGCGGCTGGGGTGGAAGTTCTGTATGGAACCAGTTTTATCGCAGAGAATGGGGCTATGGCGAAGCGGAATATTCGTGGCGTATTCTTGAAAATATCGGAACTAAACGCACATGGGCTGACATTGCAAATTTTGGTGATGAGGATTTATCTTCTCTGCCTGCCTATGGTATGTACGATATTGTTCCGATAGAAGCATCTGCTGAAAAGTTATCCTCATACGACTATCTCATTTTCCTCGGATATAACTCAATGACGGTGGAAAATATGGATAAGCTAATAAAGTACGTTGAGGGTGGCGGAAAGCTCATGATGTGCGCGGCACATCTCAATAAATCTGTAATGCGCGAGGGTGAAATTGATTTAATAGCAAACGAAAAGATTGAAAAACTTTTTGGGTGTAAATACAGTGGGGAAATT
This sequence comes from Clostridia bacterium, assembly GCA_045656005.1. Classification (GTDB taxonomy): domain Bacteria; phylum Bacillota; class Clostridia; order UMGS1883; family UMGS1540; genus JAZNQN01. The sequence continues at coordinate 16,499 of JAZOQG010000050.1, read as the reverse complement.
ATAAGCACTAATAACGGAGTAAAATTTAAAGATATAAGTGCTGATGATAAGCTCTTGTATCCGGGAACGAAAGACATGTTTTGCGACCCGATACTCAGCACGGGATATGTAAATTATGCAAAGTTTGAGATTTCGGCTGGTGTGGAAACTGCACAGGTTAGCGATGCCTTTTGCAATATTCCTTTAGGGCTTCCGGCAGTTATCGAAAATAAGCTTGGGAGCGGTGTTGCAACACTTGTAACAACACTAAACTATCCCGGACATCCCGCAGTTTTTCCTCTTTATAACACCATGGTGAGAGAAATAATTACTTCAAGTGCAAGAAACTGCGAAATAAAAGTAATCGGGAACGACAGGCTCAGGTATTCGGTTTACGAAGGAGGTAAAATATACCTTCTCAACACTGATTACGATTTATCCATTTTCGTTAAAATTTTAAAAGACGGGCATGAGCAGTGCTTAACGCTTGAACCTATGGAGCTTAAAATTATTGAATAATATAAAAAGGAGAAAAGAAATGATTTACAATAAAATAAGCGGATTTTCCGATGAAATAGATGCAAATATTGATATTCAGTTTGAGGCACTTAATAGACTTGGAATAAAATATTTTGAGCCAAGATTTATAGGCGGTAAGAATATTTCCGAGCTTTGTGACGAAGAGGTTTTGTCGCTCAAAGAAAAAATGAACAGTGCAGGAATCAAGGCATCATCCATTGGCTCTCCCATTGGAAAAATAAAACTTACTGATGATTTTCAGGAGCATTTTGAGCTTTTTAAAAGAGTGTGTCGTACAGCGAAAATGCTTGATTGTAATTTTATAAGAATATTCAGCTTTTATCACGATGGCGAGGTTTGGAGCGAAGAGGAGAGAAAAGGCGTTTTTGAAAGACTTTCTAAAATGATTGAATATGCAAAGACGGAAAATATCGTTTTGCTTCACGAAAACGAAAAGGATATCTATGGAGATATCGCCTCAAGGTGTGCTGACCTTATGGAAAACTTCTACTGTGATAATTTTAAAGCTGTATTCGACAGCGCAAACTTTGTTCAAAGCGGACAGGACACAGTTGAGGCTTTTGAAAAATTAAAAAATTATATCGAATACATGCATATAAAAGATGCCAAAAAAGCAGACGGTACGGTAGTGCCTGCCGGAAAGGGTGATGGCAATGTTGAATACATTCTTGAAAATCTATTTCAAAACGGTTATACCGGCTTTTTAAGTCTTGAACCGCATCTCGGCAGCTTTGAAGGCCTTAAAAATCTTGAAATTGATGACAAAATGGAAAACCTGCCAAAGGGCGGAGAAGGTACATTTACTGTTGCGTACAATGCTCTTATGAGAATAATTGAAAAGTTTTAAGAGGTGATTTTAATGGAAAACATCAGATTTGGCGTTGTGGGTTTTGGTAATATAGGAACAACCCATGCAAAAAATGTTTACGAGGGAAAAGTGCCGGGTATGTCACTTGCGGCAATTTGTGATATGTCAGAGGATAGAAGAAATGCTGCAAAATCCAATTATCCCGATGTAAAGGTTTATGAAAAAGCGTCAGAGCTTTTTGAGAGCGGTTGTTGCGATGCAGTAATCATTGCAGTTCCGCATTATACTCACCCGGAGCTTGTGGAAGAAGCTTTAAATGCGGGGCTCCATGTTATTTGCGAAAAGCCTGCGGGAGTATATACAAATCAGGTTATAAAAATGAATGAAGCGGCAGAAAAATCGGGTAAATTATTTGGAATGATGTACAACCAGAGAACAAATCCGGTTTATAAAAAGCTTCGCGAAATGATTAAGCGGGGTGATTTGGGTCACATTAAAAGGATTACATGGATAGTAACAGACTGGTACAGAAGTCAGGCGTATCATGACAGCAGCACATGGCGCTCAACATGGAAAGATGAGGGAGGCGGTGTGCTTATAAATCAAAACCCGCATCAGCTTGACCTGTGGCAGTGGATGTTTGGTATGCCAGATAAGGTTTTTGCAAAGGTATCTTTTGGAAAATACTATGATATAGAGGTTGAAGACGATGTTATGGCATATTTTGAATATGCGAGCGGAACAACAGGGGAATACATAACATCAACCGGTGAAGCACCGGGAACTAACCGCCTTGAGATAGCATGCGATATGGGCAAAATTGTTGTTGAAAATAACAAAATGATTTTTTACAGAAATATTATTTCTGAACGTGATTTTAACCAAACAAACACCGAGCCGTTTGGCTTGCCTGAAAACTGGATGTGTGAAATTCCTGCTGATTTTTCGGGCGGTGAACAGCATGTTGGTATTTTGAAAAATTTTGTTTCTGCAATTCAAAATAAAACTGACCTTCTTGCTCCCGGAAAAGAGGGGATAAATGGGCTTACAATTTCTAATGCAATTCATTTGAGCGGATGGACAGGTGAAACCGTTGACGTTAAAACTTTCCCTCACGACAAATTTTTTGAAATTTTACAGGATAAAATAAAAAATTCTACCGTTGTAAAAAAAGAGAGTCACGTTGTTGCGGATACCGCAGGTACATATTAACCCAAAAAGGATGTTACTGAAATGAAAAACGTATGTATTGCAGGATATGGGGCGGTTGCACCCGTTCACGCTGGAGCTGTTGAAAAATTAAACTCTGCAAAGCTTTATGCTGTATGTGATATAAACCCAGATAAAAACGAGATCTGCAAGAGTAAATATGATGTGATTGCATACACGGATTTTGATGAAATGCTTAAAGACAAAAATATTGACAGTGTTCATATTTGTACGCCGCATTACCTTCATTTTGAAATGATAGAAAAAGCAGTTAAATGCGGAAAGAATGTCCTATGCGAAAAACCGGTTGTAATGACAAAATCAGAATTTGACAAATTGCTCTGTTTTCAAGAAAAAGATAAAATAAACGTGGTTTTGCAAAACAGACTAAACCCATGCTTTGTTCGTTTGAAAGAAATAACTGAAAGTGGTCAATTGGGGAAAGTAGTCGGTGTTAAAGGTGTTGTGGCATGGCAACGTACAGCAGAGTATTATCTTAAGGATAGCTGGAGAGGTAAATGGGAAAGCGAGGGCGGAGGTGTGCTGATTAACCAGGCAATCCACACGCTTGATTATCTTTGCCTGATTGCAGGGAAGGCAAGGTCAGTAAAAGCAAACATGTGTAATTTGTCTTTGCCTGAAATTGAAGTAGAGGACACTATAACTGCTTGTATTGATTTTCAAAATGGTATAAAAGGGTTGTTTTTTGCTACTAACAGTAATAGTGCAAATTCTTCTGTTGATTTCGAAGTGTTTTTTGAAAATGGTGAGGCTCGCTATACTGACAACAAGCTTTACATAAACGGCGAGTTGGTTGAGGAAGATTTAAAGCCGGTGCATGGTAAGAAGTATTGGGGTCTTGGACACAAAAAACTAATAAAAAACTACTATGATGAAGGAATGGGGTTTCCGGTTGAATCTGTACAAGATACAATGTACACCACCTTTGCAATTTACGAAAGTGCCAAAAATAATGGTGTGGAAATTATTATATAACAATTTTAAAAATAATGTATATGGAGGATTAAAGTATGGCAAACAGAGTATGTATTCCTGATTACGAATACAAAGAAAGAATAGCGAAAGCTGCAAAGCTTGTAAAAGAAAGAGGACTTGATGTAATGGTTGTAATGAGCACCGAGTCCGACTATGCGAATGCAAGATATTTCAGTGGTTTCTGGCCACTTTTTGAGAGAGCAGGCGTAGCAATTTCGGCTTCTGGCGATGCGGCACTTATGGTAGGACCCGAATGTATTATATTTGCACAGGACGTTGCAAAAATAGATAAAATTTTCTGCCTCAGAGAATTTAGAGAAAGCGCAGACCCATCATACCCTGAACTTCAGGCAAGCACATTCCGCGATGTGTTTAAGGCTATCGGAGTTACAGGCGAAAATATCAAAATCGGTCTTGGCAGCTATGTTGAGTGCACACTCCCTGTTTTTGAAGGACTTAAAGAGTCTTATCCAAAGGCTGAAATTACAAAATGTAACGATATCATGGTTACACTTCGTAAAATCAAAAGCATTAATGAGCTTGCCTGCATTCAGGAAGGCTTCAGAATTATAGAAAAGGCAACAGATGAAGTTGTAAGAAATTTAAGACCCGGTGTTACTGAGCTTCAGATGGTAGGTGTTGCGCAGAGAGTTATATATGAAGAAGGCGCAGAATATGAAGGTCTTCCCATGTATGTGTTCAGCGAAAAATCAACAAGACATGCTATCAGCCGTTCCTGCTACAGAACAATTGAGAAGGGCGATATAGTTCAGCTTAACCTTTCCGCTAAAATTGACGGATATTCTCCTTCAATCGGTCTTCCTGTAATTATGGGTAAGGCAGAGGGAGAGAAGAAACAGATTGTAGATTTCTGCCTCCAGGCACATAACTGGACAGAAGAGCACATTAAAGCAGGCGTTTTGTCAAGCGATGTTGCAAAGGGCTTTTATCAGCTTTATAAAGATAATGGAATGGAGAAAAACTTTGTGTATGGTCCTTGCCACGGAACAGGTATGATTGAGGTTGAGCCTCCCTGGATGGAAACAGACAGCGACTACTATCTTGAAGAAAATATGACATTCCAGATTGACACATTTGTTTCAGGTTCAACATTTGGTGTACGTTGGGAAAAAGGCGCAGTTGTTACTAAAGACGGTTGCCGCTCTATGACAGATTATCTTAAGAAAGGACTTATAGAAATAGATGTGTAAGGGAGCAGGAAAAAAAGTTTGGATTTTGCCTGATTGTGAGCTTCCCCATCCCGGTGAGGGCGTTGCAAAAGGCCACGAATCCGTAATTATAGTAAACGATAGTGATGCCGATGCCGAAATCTCCGTAAAGCTTTTCTTCGTGGATAAAGAAGCGAATGAAGATATTAAATGGACAGTAGGCAAAGGAAAAGTTCGTTGTTTCAGAACAAATAACATAAATGACATGTGCGGATTTGAAGTTCCGTTTGAAACACAGTATGCAATGAAACTTACTTCAAACTGCAATATAGTTGTGCAGTATGGCAGACTTGATAACACACAGGCAAATCTCGCTTTCTACACAACAATGGGATATAGCGAATAAGGAGGAACATTATGGAATACAATATGAGTTTTCCAAGAGAACTTGACCATGTAAAAGAGAATAGAATTCCTTTCGTTATCTGTGGCGGAACAGTTGAATATCATGGTCCACACTGTTCTTATGGTTGCGATACTTTAATTGCTGAGGGGCTTATCAAAAAGCTCTCTGAGAAAAAAGAAATTATGATAGCTCCCACAATTTATTACAGCCCTTCAAGCTATGCCGTTGCTGACGAAACAAGTGGTACAGTACATATTGAAGAGGATGTTTTTGAAAGCTATCTCTTTGGAATTTTCATGAATATGCTCGATGCAGGACTTCGCAATATATATGTTGTAATTCACCATCAGTTTGAGCAGGAAAGCCTTATGCCCATGACACTTTCTTATATGAAAGCGGCAAAAAGAGCCACAATGCGTTACCTTGAAAAAACACAAGGCAAAGGCTGGTGGGGAAGTGAAAACTATGCTACATATTACGAAAACCTTGGCGGCGGTGACGACCCGTTCTCATGGATAAAAGTTATTCCCACAATGAGCACCGAGGTGCAAAATGCCACAGGCTATGACCATGCAGGCGAATTTGAGTGTTCAATACTTATGGCACTTTATCCTGAAGCGGTAAAGCTTGAGAGACTTGGCGACAAAGAGCACTGGTTTACAAAAAGTGCCGCAAATGCCAACAAAGAAATGGGCAATAAAATGGTTGAGATGTCCATCGAATATCTTGAAAAAACAATAGTTTGAAGTGATTAAAACAAAACTTTGAGGTTAAGTATGTTTGTGCATTAATTCAGATTATGTTAATTTTTGTTGACATATAATATTTTTTAGGAGGAATTTTTATGAAAAGAAAAACTTTAAAAACTGTATCTCTTTGCTTGGCTTTTGTTTTAATTTTGCTGAGCTTTGCAGCTTGTGGCAAAAAAGGAACAGAGGTAGCTACAAATGGTTCTCCTGTTACATATAACGGAGACAAGATTTATCCAATTCAATGTGATGACACACTTGATTATTGGATGGGCTCAAGCGTAATGTGGAACCACAAGTTTGAAAATTTTGGCGAAACACCACTTGGAGTAGCAATCTCGGAGGCAACAGGTGTAAAGGTAAATTACATTCATGCACAGACAGGTCAGGATAAAGAGCAGTTCCAGATTCTGCTTGCATCCGATGAACTTCCTGATTTAGTTCAGTATGCCTGGGACTCATACCCCGGCGGGCCCGAAGCAGCACTTAAAGACGGATACATTCATCAGCTCAATGATATTATTGATAAGTGGTCACCCGCTCTAAAAGCAACACTTAAGCAGAATGAAACATGGGACAAAGGCTCAAAAACAGACTCAGGTGCATACTATACATATCCAATGCTTATGGAAGAGGGCATTTTACAGATTGCATACGGTCCTGCGATTCGTGCCGATATCTTTAAGAAAACAGGTCTAGAAGCTCCCACAACAATTGAAGAGTGGGAAACAGTTTTAAAGGCTTTAAAGGCAGAGGGCGTTGAATATCCCTTCATTGGCGGTGTTGGAATGCTTTTGCAAACTTTTGGACCTGCTTATGGCACATACCCAAGCTGGCACAAAAATGACGATAAGATAGTTTACGGATATACACAGCCCGGTGTGAAAGATCTTATGGTAACACTTAATAAATGGTACAAAGAAGGTCTTATCCATCCTGACATGGCAACTCTTGACTCAAAAACAATTCAGACAAAGCTTTTAAATGGCAAAAGTGCAGTGACCATGCTCTGGTGCGGAAGTGGTATCGGCACACTTCTCAATGCAGAACCGGACAGAAGTAAATTTGACCTTGTCGGAGTTCAGTTCCCTGCAATCAAAAAGGGAGAAAATGCTGAATACAGCCACATGAGCGGAATTACTGCTACAGCCAATGGTACAGCTATTTCCAATAACTGTAAAAACATAGAGCTTGCAGCTCGTTTCCTTGACTATGGCTTTACTGCAGAAGGTCATAACCTCTTTAACTTCGGTATCGAAGGTGAAAGCTATACATGGGAAGATAAAGGCGGAGAAAAATATCCAACATACACAGACCTTATTATGAATAACCCGGATGGTCTTTCTATCGGTAATGCAATGGGTCTTTATACGCGTTCATGTTATAATGGTATAATGGTTCAGGACCAGAGATATATGGAACAGTATTATCCCACAGAACAGCAGAAAAACGCTCAGCTTGAGTGGATGAAAACAAATATGGGTGAACATCTCCTGCCTCCGATTTCAGTGCTCACAGAAGAAAGTGATGCTGATGCTAACACCATGGCAAATGTTCAGACATATGTTGACGAAATGCTTCTTAAGTTTATAACAGGCGAAGTTTCTGTTGATAAGTTTGATGAATATCTTAAGCAGGTTGATAAATTCGGTCTTCAGGAATCTGTAAAATTCAGACAGGATGCATATGAAAGATATCAGAAGAGATAAAAAGTAGAAAATTATCAATGAAAACTACGATGTAAAGAATGTTTTGAAAGTATATTAAAAAAAGTGTCAGACAGTAAACTGACCCCCAAAAGTTGACCTGAAAATCAAACTTTTGGGGGTCAATATCAAAATGTGAGACAACCGGGTAAACTTACCACTGGATTTACTGGCGAAATTAATTAAACTAAAGTGAGGAAAAAGCTATGAAAATGACATTTCGGTGGTATGGCGAGAGTGATAGCATTACTCTTGACCATATCAGGCAAATTCCCTGTATGACAGGTGTTGTTACAGCAATTTACTCCGTTCCCGTTGGCGAAGTTTGGGAACAAAGTGAAATTGACAAAATGAAAGCTCTTGTAAATTCAAAGGGGCTTGAAATGGAAGTAATCGAGTCAGTTCCTGTACATGAAGATATAAAGCTTCGTCAGGGGAACTATCAGCTCTATATAGATAACTATAAGGAAAATATACGCCGTCTTGCGGCAGCAGGGGTAAAGTGCATATGCTATAACTTTATGCCTGTATTTGACTGGACACGCTCACGCCTTGACCAGCCACTGCCCGATGGCTCAAACGCACTTGTATATTACAAGGAAGATGTTGACAAAATGGACCCTACAAAAATGACTCTTCCAGGTTGGGATGCGTCATATACTCCCGATGAAATGGCAGGCCTTATTGAAAAATATAAGGAAATAGGAGAAGAAGGTTTGTGGGAAAACCTTGAATACTTTATCAAGGAGATTATGCCCGTAGCAGTAGAATGTGATGTTAATATGGCAATTCATCCTGACGACCCGCCGTGGAGTATTTTCGGCATTCCGAGAATTATCACAAATGAAAAGAATATCGACAGATTTTTATCTCTTTATGATGATGTGCACCATGGACTTACTCTTTGCAGCGGCTCTTTAGGCTGCGCTACATTTAACGACTATACTGCAATGGTAAGAAAATATGGCAAAATGGGAAGAATACACTTTGCTCATGTTAGAAATATAAAGATACTGCCCGACGGTTCTTTTGAGGAAAGCGGACATCTTTCAAAGTGCGGCTCACTTGACGTTGTTGAAATCCTTAAAGCATATCACGATTGTGGTTTTAAAGGGTATCTCCGCCCTGACCATGGCAGAATGATTTGGGGAGAAACCGGAAAACCCGGATACGGACTTTATGACCGTGCACTTGGTGCTATGTATATGGCAGGAATATGGGAAACACTTGAGAAAGAAGGTTCAAAATGAAATTACCATTTGAAATAGATTTAACAGGTAAAGTTTGTGTTGTAACGGGAGCAGGCGGTGTGCTTTGTTCTATGTTTGCACAGGCACTTGCAAAAACAGGCGCAAAGGTGGCACTTCTTGACTTAAATGTTGATGCGGCAAAAAGCTTTGCAGAAGAAATAGTAAATGATGGAGGCATTGCAAAAGGTTATGTCTGCAATGTGCTCGAGAAGGAAAGCATAGAAAAAGCACATGATGAAATCCTTAAGGATTTCGGTACATGTGACATTCTCATAAACGGCGCAGGCGGAAATAACCCTAAAGCAACCACCGATAATGAATATTTTTCAAAAGAGGATAAGGGAGATATAAAGACATTCTTCGACCTTGATAAAGGGGGAGTAGAGTTTGTATTTAATCTTAATTTCCTTGGCACTCTTTTACCTACACAGGTATTTGCAAAGGATATGCTCGACAAAGAAGATGCAAGTATAATAAATATCTCAAGTATGAATGCATATACACCTCTTACAAAAATTCCTGCATACAGCGGTGCAAAAGCTGCAATTTCAAATTTTACCCAGTGGCTTGCAGTTCACTTTTCGAAAACGAATATACGTTGTAACGCAATAGCACCGGGATTTTTTGTGACAAAGCAGAATGAAAAGCTACTCTTTAACGAAGATGGAACACCTACCGCGAGAACAGGCAAAATTCTCTCTGCAACTCCCATGGACAGATTTGGCAAAGCGGAAGAACTTATAGGAACACTGCTTTTTCTCGTTCATAAGGATGCGTCAAGCTTTGTAAACGGCACCGTAATACCTGTTGACGGTGGATTTAGTGCGTATAGCGGAGTTTGATTTGATGTAGTAACCTATGATGGGTTACTACATTTCTTTTGTCAGTAAACACCCATAATAAGTTTTTCTGTCATACCAAAATTTGAAAGCAGTGCCCCTATATATCGTTTCAGTGCATATTCGTTGCAGAAATCTATTCTGGTCTTATTTCCATTACACACATTTGTGGTATTTAGGACAAAATGTATATGAGGATATGATGAATTTTCATTATTGATTTCATGTAATACAAACAAAATCTGATTACCTTCAAAGAATTCGCAGATAGCATAGGACAGATGCAAAATTTTAGGGATGGACAGATTTTGTATTTCATCATTGTCAAAGGACAATACAAAATGCTCAAGCTGCTTACCGTAGTTGTGACAAAAGATATCTTTAATGCTCAGCATACTGCTGTATGGGTCAAAGAGTGATATTCCGTGACCGCCATAGCAGTTACTGGACATTTTTTGTGGATTTAAGCAATAGTTAATGACATTTTCAGGAGCGGTTATATTTCTGTATGCATTGCGTATTAATTTAAGTACTGCCATAATAATTCCATCTCCTTCGCAAGTGTATTAAGGTCTTCTTCTGTAGTACCCAGTTGTACAATTCTGTTTACGGCGGTTTGCATTTTCACAATGGAGGCTGCCATTCCTTTTTTGTCAATAATATAAGTATTTGTATTGAATAAGGTTTTTCTTATGTAGTCTGATTTGCTGATATTTGCTCTTTTGGACTGTATTTCAAGTTCTTTAAATTCATCATTGGTTAAGCGTATTTCAATTCTTTTTGTTTTTTCCATATCTGTACTCCTTTCGTGTACGTAAATTTAAATTCCCGTATATAAACACTTTGCAGTGTTTGGCAAGAATATGTCATGTACGGACATATTCTTATTTCTATGTTGTGTATATTAATTTTGTATTTTGTCGCGGGTATATATATTAGTGGTGTGACAAAATACAAACTTTTAAATATATATTATTCCTTTGAATATGTATATAACATATTCCCGGCTTAACCGGCACATAGAAAAACGAAAGTGAGGAATTTTAATGAAAACAAAAGAAAAAACAGTATGCAGTTTGTGTGGAAAGGAGCTACAAGGCGAAAACATGCTTGAATTTAATGGTCGCAGGTTATGCGGTGAATGCTTTGAGAATAATACAACTACTTGCGACTGCTGCGGAAAAAGAATTTGGAACTGTGACAGTCGCGGAGATGCGAACATAACCCTTTGTAATAACTGCTACGAATATAACTATACAACCTGTGAGCGTTGCGGCAGAATTATTCATAACGATAACGCATGTTACTTTGATGATGACGATTATGCTTACTGCGAGGAATGCAAAGAGCAAATAGAAGAAGCACCCATTAAATCATATAACTATAAGCCCGAGCCAATATTCTATGGCTCGGGTAATCTTTTTTATGGAGTAGAACTTGAAGTAGATAAGGGAGGGGAAGACAATGCAAATGCTCAAACTTTACTTGATATAGGAAATGTAAGAAACGAAAGAATCTACTGCAAGCACGACGGCAGCATTAATGATGGATTCGAAATTGTATCTCATCCTATGAGCCTTGAATATCACATTAATAATATGAACTGGCTCCGCATCTTTGAAGATGCAACTGCGATGGGATACCGCTCCCATAACACTTCCACCTGTGGTCTGCATATACATTGCTCCCGATCCGCTTTTGGAAAGGATTACGAAGAGAGAGAAAAGAGCATTGCAAGACTTGTGTTCTTTGTTGAAAAGCACTGGAATGAGCTTGTTAAGTTTTCAAGACGAACTCCGGAAAACCTTAATCGCTGGGCGGCAAAATATGCGACTATATCTAATACAACAGAAGAAACCTACAAAAAAGCAAAAGAAAAGCATATGGGAAGATACGTTGCAGTAAACCTTGAAAATGATGATACGATTGAGTTCAGACTTTTCCGAGGAACACTAAGGTACAAAACTTTCATTGCAACGCTTCAGCTTGTTGACGAAATATGTTTTTATGCTATCAACTTAACAGACAAAGAAATAGAAGAGATAACATGGTCTGACTTTGTATCAAGAATATTGCCTAAAAAGTTTGAACTTATCGAATACTTGAAATCCAAAAGGCTTTATGTAAACGAAGCCGCAGAAGAAAGCGAGGAAATGTAAATGTGTTGCTTATTTGGATTTTATAACTACAGCAGTAATCCTATTAAAGATTTAAAACATCTGACAAACGCTCTCTCGGAAGAAGCAACCGTGAGAGGTACCGATGCAACGGGTATAGCTTACAATAATAAAGGAAAGCTCGTAATACATAAAGAACCAAAGTCTGCTTTTGAGGTTAATTTCAAGCATTCTGATAATGTTGTTTCTGTTTTGGGGCATACAAGACATTCTACGCAAGGGAATAAAAATAAGAATTATAACAATCATCCTTTTTCTGGTCACTGCAAAAACTTAAATTTTGCACTTGCACATAATGGTGTTCTGACAAATGACTTTTTATTGAAAGCGGAACTTAAATTACCCAAGACAAAAATTGAAACGGATAGCTATATTGCAGTTCAGCTTATCGAAAAGAAAAAGCTGCTTAATAGTGAAAGTATAAAATTCATGGCAGAAAAGGTTGAGGGTAGCTTTGCTTTTTCAATTCTTGACAGTGATGAAACATTGTGGCTTGTCCGTGGGGATAGCCCTCTGGCCCTTATACATATTCCCAAATACAAACTGTATGTATATGCCTCTACAGATAAGATTCTTTTTAAGGCACTCATTGATACAAACCTTTTTGAAGAAATAAAGAAAGGAGCTTTTGAAGAAATAGAAATAAATTCAGGTGATATTTTGAATGTGTTACCTGATGGCAGTATTGTCTATGATAAATTTAATTATACGGATTACAGCTTTGGACATTGTCACTGGTGGAATTATAACCTGTCAAAAAACAGTTACATTGACGATTTAAAATCTGTTGCGGCTTATCAGGGCTATTCACCGGAAGATGTAGATGAGCTGATAAAAAACGGATTTACTCCCGAAGAAATTGAAGAATATCTTTATTGCATAGAGTAATTGACGTTTCCACAAAGGTGTACCTTTAAAAACATTAAAAATCTAATAAAAACGAGACGAAAAAGTGTCCATAATCTTTAAAATTTAGTTTTGCAACATGCCGCGAAATGTTTTGAGGTTTATGGACACTCATATTTTGGAGGTGGACATGAATAACAAAACTTTTTATTACGCACGGGTATCAAGCAGGGAGCAAAACCTTGACCGACAGATTGAAGCTTTTAAAAAGCTTGGTGCAGATGAGCGAGAAATAATATGCGATAAAGAAAGCGGAAAGGATTTTAACAGAAGCGGATATCAGGCACTCAAAACCACGATGCTCCGTAGTGGCGATACACTAATCGTAAAATCGCTTGACAGGCTTTCACGAAATAAAAGCGACACAAAAAACGAACTGCAATATTTTAAGGATAATAATATCCGATTAAAAGTTATTGACTTACCTACTACGATGATGGATTTGCCCGAAGGACAGGAGTGGGTGTTTGATATGGTTAACAATATTCTGATTGAAGTATTGGGCACAATAGCGCAGCAGGAGAGGGAGACAATACGTAAAAGACAACGTGAAGGTATTGATGCCGCTAAGGCAAAAGGCAAGCATCTTGGCAGACCACAGGCTGTAAAGCCTGCAAATTTTGATGAGGTAGTAGCACAGTGGAAACAAGGCAAAATTACTGCACGCCGGGCAATAGAGGTGCTCGGAGTGAGCAAAAGCTTGTTCTACCGATGGTGTAAACCACGAGTAAACTAAAAAATTAAATTTTGTTCAAATGTTCTAAAATTTTGATAACATTTTGTCGCTTATTATGTGGACTTGATAACAAACCATGAATTGAGTATGCAAGCTGATGGTTGTTTCCGATAAGCTCTGCAATTCTCTCTTTTAACTTGTCTAAAGATATGCGATTGACAGGTTTTATCATGTAATATTTTCCCGTTTCATCGGGAAGAGCTTCTCTGATTTCTGCTTCTATTGCCTTATATTTACTCTTGGGATTTTCCCAGAAATAAAGGTCGATTTTACCCGGTTCATAGTTTTGCTCATGCGTCAGCCCGATTAAATAGGCAATAGATAAATTAAAATCTATAGCAATCTGCTCAAGCTTTTTAACGTTGAGTTTTCGTATTTTATTCTTCTCAATCCTGGATATATATTCGTGAGAGAATGGAACAAGCTCTGCAAACTGACGATACGATTTAGAACCGCCTTCATAATTCTCCCTCATATACTTCATTGCTTTCCCAAAGGCTTTGAGTTTAAATTCATACATACCATCGTTCGAATAGTCTTCGGGATATTGATTTCTGTTTATAATCTTTTCCCAATTTGGAGAATAGAACTTAAGCTCATTTTTAAATTCGTTTAGTAATGCTTTTTCGGTCATTCAAAAGCCCACCTTCTAATAAATATTATATTTATCATATCACATTGTCAACCACCCGTCAATAGTTGACGGGCAAATTGACCTGAAAACAGCAAGGTGATATACTGAATTCACCGCGGTAAAGATGCATCAAAATTTAACAAGGTTCCTTGAAAATTAAATGAGGAGGATTAATTTTATGACACGTTATGACGAATTTTTAAATTCAAAATGGAATTCTTCCAAAAAATATGCAGGCAGTATTTATGCCGCAGAAAATAAAGAAGGATTTTATTTTACAAGTAATGGCGAGGCTTTTGATGTTGTTTATACAATGTTTGCGATGATTAAAAGCAGTTTTCAGTCTCCGGAGGATATGTTGTCATTTGTTGACGAAGTAGAAGCAAATGTTGCATCTGACACTGCGTCCGAAGGCATGTTTCTTGCAGAAAACTACGATGGCGTACTTTCAGTAACCCGTCCACGTACACGTGACGAGTTTGCAGCTATATGTGCAAAAGCTGTAAATAAAATAGCTGAAAAATATGAATTGACTTTAGAATCATTGTTTAAGCAACTTAGAAGCTGGATAAGCACCGATGTTGAGGAGTGAGAAAAATATTAGGTTTAAATTGTTTTTGTCACGAATTGACAAAGCCGCTTATGCTGCCAAAGCGCATAAGAAACTTTAGGAAAATTAAGTACGAGGAGCGGCTGCTTGAGAGACCGTACATCGGTGACCAGCTTGATTATGATTTAATCTGCTGGAGAAGCAGCCGTGCAGTAGTAATTAAAGCACCTACCGGAGCGGGCAAGACATGGGTTTCGGTTAACAAAGTTATTCCATATGCAAAAAAGCATGGGGAAAACGTGTTAATAATAATGAATCGTTCACCGCTTAATCTCGCATACAAAAAAGCTGTTGCAAAAATATGTGGCAAAGATGGCTGTTACACAGACGAAGGTTTAATGCATGTGCAGGAATTTGATAATGTATTTATTGTGAATTATCAGGGGCTTGAAAGCTTTATACATTCTCATAAACACATTAACTTTTCCTATGTAATATGCGATGAGTGCCATTACTTTTTGCAGGATGCCTCGTTTACCGATTGTACGGGAAGCGTGCTTGACATGATTCCTAAAGAATTTAAATTTGCTAAAAGAATATATATCAGTGCTACAATCGAAGAAGTTCTGCCCTTTATCACAAGGGCAGAACTTTACGACTCTGAGGTTGATATAGATGGCAATGTCAAGTTCGAAGGAAAAAATCAAATTCCGTTGGTTTACAAAATGGATGCAGACTACAGTAAAATAAAAATAGAATTTTTTGAAGACACCGATTCTTTGTGCAGTCAGCTAAAAGTAGAGCCAAATCAGGTTCTGGCATTTTGTGACACAAAGAAGGAGTGCAAAAAGTTTGTTGAGGCTATCGGTGAAGGTGAAGCAATTTCTTCGGAATACCTTCATGAAAACCCCGAAGTTTTAAAAAGCCTTGTGGAAAACGAGGGTTTTGAGGATAAATGTCTTGCAGCAACCACAGTGTTTTCAAATGGCAATAACATCAGTAAGAAAACTGTACGCTCTGTAGTAATTACTCTCTTGGAGCAAGTGGAAATACTGCAAATGGCAGGACGCAGAAGACTTGATTATTCAGACACAAGTGACCGTTTTACATTGTATCTTAAAATCCCAACCGTAGGGCAGATAAAGCAAAAGCTTCATTCAATTTATGAACTTCAGAAGGAAATATCTGCCTGCAAGAAAAATTACAATTATCTTATGCGTGTAATTAAAGACGGCGAGGATAAAATGGCAGAAACCATACGTCACATTTTTGAAGTTGATAGTAAAACGAATACTTTCAAAATCAACTATCTTTGTGAGGATAAATTGTATTCTCAGCAAAAGTATCTCGAAAACATTGCCGCTCTCATAGAAGAAGAGGGAAGCGAAGAATACTGTCGCATGGTAGCAAAGCTTTTTGGAAAGGAGTTTGATGAAAGCATGCTCTTTAAAACTCAAAGCATGCGAAGAGAAGAGCTTAAAGAATTCGTATTAAATTATGGATTTCCACTTGACGAGAAAAAATTCAATGACTTTTGCTGTGACTTCATGGAAAAAAGAATTGTTCTTTTTGGAAAAAGCGAATCCGATAATTTTTCAGCCACACGCAAAACCCCCGGTCTTCGTTCGATAAACAACCGACTTTCGGAGTTTGAAACAGGGCTGAAAATATCTTGTAAAGATGAAATTTATTGTCTTAATGAGGTGCAGGGGAATACTTAAAAATAAAAGATATATTTATACATTAAAAGTCGATAGGAATATTATGTATAAAATTAACCAGTTTGTACATAATATTTCTAAAGGAGGCGCATGCCACTGAATATAAATGCCACAGAAATATGGC
>JAZOQG010000049.1:0-25526 GCA_045656005.1 Clostridia bacterium | reverse complement strand
CCGCAAAATACCCCTCCGGTCTTTTAAAGGCACTTCCTGCACTTGGCATGTTTACGGGCTGTTTTGAAATTCTCGCCTCTGAAAGCTCATTTATTTTTTGCATTATGCTTTCTTTTTCTCCCTTTTTAAGACGTAACCTTGTAGAGAGAATTATCCCGCCATTTTCCTGAAAAACACTGTGACGGTATGAGAAATCATGCTCATTTATAGTTCTTATTTCAAAATTTTTATCAATATATTCCGTTTCAATTACCACATCACGCATTTCTCCGCCATAAGCTCCTGCGTTCATATAAACGGCTCCGCCTATAGTTCCCGGAATACCCGATGCAAATTCCAAACCCGACAAAGAACTTGCTGCAGCGATGGATGAAACCTTTGATAAAAGTGCTCCGCTCTCAGCATAAATTTCATCTCCGTCCACTTTTATTTCGGAAAAATTTTTAAAGAGTTTTAAGGAAATTCCTCTTATTCCCTTATCCGAAACCAAAAGGTTTGACCCGTTTCCAAAAACATGAAGCATAATTCCCTCATCTTTTGCAAACTTAAGACAAGCGATAATTTCCTCCCTGCTTTCAGGAAGCACCATTATATCAGCCTCTCCGCCTATTTTAAAGGTCGTGTGCTTTTTCATACATTCGTTTTGCAAAATTCTTTCGGGTGGTAAAATATTTTTAAGTTTCGCTAAAATAACCAAACAACTCCCTTAATCTTATATCTGCTTACCCAAAAATGCACTTCCTATAAGTCCTGCATCATTTCCGAGTCTTGCCACCATAATTTTTGTTTTTTCAACATCTTGTGAATATGTGTTGTTTTTCTGATATTCTATAATGGGATTAATAAGATAATCTCCTTCTTTACTGATTGCTCCCCCAATCATCAAAACCTCAGGCTGAAGGAGATTTATTATGCTGATAACTCCACATGAAATGTATTGGGTCCATGTCTTTACAACCTTTTTTGCTCCTTCATCACCTTTTTTCGCAAGGTCAAAGGCTGTTCTTCCTGTAACACCATCTTTTCCTGCAAGCGAGAGCGGAGAAGTCGGATTTTCTTTTATATATTCCTTTGTCTGATTTATAAGAGCAGTTACAGATGCATAAGTTTCCCAGCATCCTCTGCCACCGCAGTTGCAGGCATTTCCATCTGTGTTTATAATCATGTGCCCCACTTCTGCCGCAGTTCCGTTTTTGCCCGTGTATAGCTTTTTGTTTATAATAATGCCTCCGCCAACACCTGTGCCGAGTGTAATGAATACCATGTTTTCAACATCTTCCTCTAAAACACTATATTCTCCAAGGGCCGCACAGTTTGCATCGTTCTCAATAAATATCGGAACAGAAAAATACTTTGAAAGCTCCTCACGCATCGGAACATTCTGAAACCCTATGTTTGATGCACAAATAACTATTCCGTTTTCCGCATCACAAGTACCGGGATTTCCCACCCCTATGCTTTTTATGTCAGCAATAGTAGTATTTGAATCTTCAAGCATTTTGCTTATAAGGCCTGCAATGTCTTTTATAATTTCAGTATATTCTCTTCCTGCATTTGTGGGTATCATGTCCTTGTGAATAATTTCACCGTTTGCTCTTACGATACCGCCCTTTATATTAGTTCCGCCCAAATCTATTCCGATATACATTTCTAATGTCTCCCTTACTCTTTTCCAAATTCGCTTACGAGCCTTTCGTTAAGCTCTTTTACAGCGTTGTAGCCCATTTTTTTCTGTCTGTGGTTCATTGCGGCAACCTCAACTATAACCGCAAGATTTCTTCCCGTTTTAACAGGAACAGTTATAGATGGAATTTTAATTCCCAAAATTTCTGTGTACTCATCGTCAAGACCAAGTCTTTCGTATTCCTTGCCTTGCTTCCACATTTCAAGATTTAGTATAAGGTCAATTTTTTCTGTATCTTTAACAGCACCCATACCAAATATTTTTTGTATGTCAACAATTCCTATACCGCGTATTTCAACAAAATGTTTAATAACGGCAGGAGAAGAACCTACCAAAGTTTTTGATGAAACCTTTTTTATGTTAACCGCATCGTCTGCCACAAGACGATGACCTCTTTTTAAAAGCTCAATCGCAGTTTCGCTTTTGCCGACACCGCTTTCACCGAGCATAAGTATGCCTTCTCCGTAAACCTCAACTAAAACACCGTGCCTTGAAATTTCAGGTGCCAAGTGAATGTTAAGAGAAGCAATGAGTGCCGCCATAAAATCAGAAGTATTTTCTTCTGTACCAAGTAGCGGAATGCCTGCTTCATTTGCTGTATCCAGCATTTCACGAGATGGAGTGTATCCTCTTGTAAGTATCACCGCAGGAGAGCCGTGAGAAAATAGCTTTTCGCAGGTTTCTCTTCTCTCTTCTACCGTTATGCTTTCAAGATAAGCATTTTCCATCTTACCGTAAAGGAGTATTCTTCCTTTGTCAAAATATTCATAAAACCCCGATGCAAGCTGAAGACCGGGTCTTAAAACATCGGCAGTTGTAATTTCGATATTATTCTGATTTTCTGCCTCAGAAAGCACTTCAAGACTAAATTCTTCTATAAGTTTTCCCAATGTTACAAACTTTTTTTCAGTATTCATATTTTCACCTACTTATGATAGCTTTCTCCACTATTTATTTTAAATGCCCTGTAAATCTGCTCAAGTAAAAGCACCTTTGCGATAGCATGAGGAAAAGTCATGTCAGAGAAAGAGAGCTTAAAATCAGCTCTATCCTTAACCTCTTTTGATAGCCCTAAAGAGCCGCCTATAACAAATGTTACCGCTCCTTTTGTATTTTTTATCTCCTCAACCTTTTCCGCAAGCGCCTCACTCGAAAGTTTTTTTCCTTCAATGCAGAGGGCTATTACATACTCGTTCTTAATTTTGGATAAAATTTCCTCCCCTTCCTTTTCCATTACCTCAAGGCAAAGCTTTTCGCTTGAAAGGTCAGGGTTTTTTCTGTCAGAAATTTCAATTATTTCAGTTTTACAATATCTCGAAAGCCTTTTTTCGTATTCCTTTGCAGCATCCTGCCAGAATTTTTCCTTTAGCTTTCCAACCGAAATTATTTTTATGTTCATATAGTTATAAGCTCCCTCTCGCCGTAACCTGCCACAGAAAGGAAAACGTCGCATCCCACTTTCGCACCGCATTTTGATATACATTTTTCCGCTTCGGAAAAAGCAATTTCAGGCGTGTTGTTTTCACCGCTTAAATGACCTAAAAGTATCTTTCTCGTTCCAATAGATACAAGTCTTTCGCAAGTAAGCGCCGCTTCTTCATTTGAAAGATGACCGCATTTTCCTCTTATTCTCTCTTTTAAAGGATAGGGGTAAGGACCTAAGCGAAGCATTTCCCTGTCGTGATTTGATTCAAGTAAAATGGCATCTGCCCCCGAAAATTCAAGAAAAAGATTTTCGCTCATTTCTCCTATGTCGGTTGCAACAACAAATTTTTTGCCGCCGCTTTCTATTTTGTAGCCAACAGGCATTGCAGCATCGTGAGGAATAGAAAAAGCAGAAATTACCATGTCATCCACCTCTATATTCTCACCTACTTCAATACCCTTTATAAACTCTCTGTCAATTTTTCCAATGCCTTTATACATCGCTCTCCATGTGGGCTTTGTTGCAAACACGGGAATGCGCAGTTTTCTCGCAATTGCACCAACACTCATTACATGGTCGCTGTGCTCGTGAGTCACAAAAAGAGCCTTAATTTTGTCTGTAGCACGGCCTATGTGCGAAATTTCTTCAAAAATTCTTTTCATAGACACTCCTGCATCTATTAAAACAGCCCCTTTTTCACTTTCTACATAAGTGCAGTTTCCGCTGCTGCCGCTGAAAAAAGAACAAACATTTATCATCAGTCCGAAACCCTCTTAACTTTCGCTCCGAGCGCTAAAAGCTTTCCTTCAAGGTTTTCGTATCCTCTGTCTATGTGACGAAGCTCGTGAACATATGTTGTTCCTTTTGCTATTATCCCCGCAATGGCAAGACACGCACCCGCACGAAGGTCGGTAGCTTTTACATTTGCACCCTTTAAAGATGGAACACCATGAATAATTGCTCTGTCTCCTGTTGCAACAATGTCAGCCCCCATTCTTCGAAGCTCTTCTATATACTGAAATCTTGACTCCCAAACACCCTCAATTACTGTACTCGTTCCGCTGGCAACTGATAAAAGCGTTACAATCTGTGGCTGAAGGTCTGTGGGGAAACCTGGATAAGGCATTGTTTTAACATTAACACCCTTTAATTTTCCACTGCTTATAACTCTTATCGAATCATCATTTTCAATAATTTCTGCCCCCGCTTCCATAAGTTTTGCGGAAAGCGAATCCATGTGCTTTGGAATAACATTTTCCACAAGTACATCGCCCCCTGCAACTGCGGCAGCAATCATAAAAGTTCCCGCTTCAATCTGGTCAGGTATGATACTATAAGTTCCGCCTTTTAGGGAAGATACACCCTGAATTTTTATAACGTCTGTTCCTGCACCCTTGATTTTCCCGCCCATGGTATTTAAAAAGTTTGCAACGTCAACAACATGAGGCTCTTTTGCCGCATTTTCTATTGTGGTTGTTCCTTCTGCCAGACATGCAGCGAGCATAACGTTTATAGTCGCCCCAACACTTACAACGTCAAGATAAACTGATGCACCGCGAAGTCTGTCTCCTTTTTCTGCTTCTACAACATCGTAATTAATGTTTACATTAACACCCATAGCCTCAAAGCCTTTAATATGCTGGTCTATGGGGCGTTCTCCGAAGTTGCATCCGCCTGGAAGTCTTACATGTGCCCTGTGAAATCTTCCTAAAAGTGCACCTAAAAGGTAGTAGGATGCACGCATGGAACGAACCTTCTCACAATCTGCCATAAAGCTATGTACGGTGGAAGCGTCAATTTCCAGAACATCGCTTCCTACCCATTTTACTTCGGCACCAAGATATTTTAATATTTCAATAATGGCTGAAACGTCATCAATATTCGGAACATTTTCAATTCTGCAAACTCCGTCAACCATTAAAACTGCGGGTATAATTGCCACAACAGCGTTTTTCGCGCCGCTGATATGAACTTTTCCATTGAGCGGATAGCCGCCCTCTATCATAAGTTTTTCCAAAATTCACACCTCTAAATTTTTAATAATAAGTTTAGTAAGCTCGTCTATATCGAAAGGAGATACACACTCGCATGCCTCACCCTCGTATCTGACGGGAAGAGAAAATGAAACACCCTCAATTCCGCCATAGGAAGTATGAAGTACGCTGCCGCAGGAAACTCCCTTTGAAACCTCTCTCATAATTTTTACACTGCCCGAAAATGAAACCGCTTTGTCCAGAAGCCTTTTCGATGCAATCATTGATTTGTCCATAACCTTTACAACTGCACCGCCACCGAGCTTTAAGAAAGTATTGTCTATTCCCGGCATGTCGCTTGCAGGACTTTTGTCAATGGAATAAAGTGCATCAATTTCTTCGTTTATCTGCTTCAAAAATGCCGGTGACTGCTTTTTCCCAACTGTTTTTGCAAGAAATACAACATATAAATTAACATCTTCTGCAGCATTTGCCGCGTCAATTACGCTTCTCATTAAAGCGTAATTTCCTATTGCAAAGCCTGAAAGTGTGTTTCCCGTCTTTACAGGCGGAGAATAAATCATTGCAGGGTCAGCCTCTAAAATATCGCTTGCATTCCCCGTGTCAATGTACATGTCTGAAATTTCCGCATCCTTGTCTTTTGAATATATAACTCCTTTTGCCCCATCGCAAAAACGAACACGCATGCCGCGAAGCTTTTCTTTTTCTATTCCGTTGGAACAAAATCTCACAAATCCGTTTTTTTCAACATGCGTTACAAAAAGTGTTGGAATGTCCATTGACACCGCAATCATTTTTGCTTTCCCCTTGCCTTTTTTGTGAGCAATGAGACTTCCGTGAACATCAGTCGTAGTTTCAAAACCTTCAAGGCAGCTTTTCAAATAGCTTCTTATTTCTTCTTCACATCCGCTTGCCGCCATTTTTTTTGATATTTCAGTAAAAAATTTCATTATCCTATATCCTTTATCCACATATCTAATAATTTTACAGCGTTATGATAATCCTCTCTGCTTATTACTGTTGCGGGAGAATGAAGATTTCTGCAGGGAAGTGCAACAATTGCAGTAGGAATACCCTCAACCGCTTTTGAAAGTGCACCGGCATCTGTCCCTCCCATGTTCGTCTTTTTAAACTGCCATGGTATTTTATGCATATCGGCAACTTCGGTTATGGAGTTCATAACCTCTCTGTCAATCACAGAGGAACCGTCCATAAAAGTCACAACAGGTCCTTTGCCGATTTTTGTAGGTGTTTCGTGAGGCTTCGAAGGATGTGCGTCATTGCAGATTGTTGTCTCAACAACAACCGCAACATCAGGTCTGAAAAATTCGCCCGCCGCCTGTGCTCCACGGCATCCCACTTCTTCCTGCGCTGTAAATGCAAGACAAAGATTTTTGTTGCCGTTTCTCTTCATCATTTCAAGTAAAATAGCGCAGCCTGCTCTGTCATCAAGCGCCTTTGCCGCAAGGAGATTATCTCCAAAGAAATTAAAAACAGGCTCAAAAGTCGCATAGTCACCTAAAGACACGACATTCTCGGCATCACCCTTGCCGTCTGCCCCGATGTCAATATAAAGCTCGTCAGCTTTTGGTGCCTCTTCATCTTTTTTCTGTAAATGTATAGCTTTAATTCCAATAATACCCGGAATTTTTTTCGTCCCTATGAAAACTTTTTTTCCTATTAAAACTCCCGTATCTATTCCGCCAACAGTTTTAAATCTCAAAAAACCGTTGTCTTCAATGCCGGAAATTATAAGTCCCACCTCGTCCATGTGAGCGGCAAGCAAAATTCTTTTACCCTTGCCTTTAGTAGAAACGAGTAAATTTCCCATAACATCTACACATGGAGAGTAGTATTTGCAATTATCAAAAATAAGTTCTCTCACTTCGCTCTCGCCGCCGGAAACACCTGCGGCTGCGCATAATTTTTCAAGCATGTTTTTTCTCCTTAAAAACTCTTTGCCGCTTCGGCTAAAAGCCTTGCGGTGTAGTCTATATCCTTGGTGGATACAACCTCGTACATAGTGTGCATATACCTTGTGGGAATTGACAAAAGTGCCGTTGGAATTCCCATTCTCACAATCTGCACATTCCATGCATTGGTTCCCGTATCCCCACTGTCAACATCTATTTTGTAAGGGATTGATTTTTCCTTCGCAATATTTAAAAGTTTTTCAGACATAAATGGCTGAACATTAGGTCCTACTGTAATAACACTTCCTCCGCCACATGGAAAAACATTTTTAGAAGCGTCAGGAGTTTCTCCGTGACATACATCAATGCAAATATAGTAATCGGGTTTTATTCCATAAGCTGCAACCTTCGCCCCTCTGCATCCAACCTCTTCCTGAGTTGAAGCTACAACCATTATGTTTATTCCCTCGTCACCCAAAAGATGCATCATACGGACTATTGCCGCAAGCCCTGCTCTGTCATCAAGTGCACTGCCTGCTACCTTGTCGCAGGAAAGCGGGGTAAGCTCTGTGTTAAAATCAATAAAATCACCTATGCTTACAAGCTCTCTTGCTCTGTCTCCTGACATTCCAATGTCAACACAAAGGTTTTCCATTTCAAAGGTCTGCTTTTTGCGAAGATGAGGCGGAACACTTCCGATAACACCCGTGATCTTTTCTTTTCCGAAAACGGTCACATGGCTTGCAGGCAAAATCTTTTTGTCAAATCCTCCAACCTGAGAAAAAAGAAGAAAACCGTCATCTGTTATGTGCGATACCATAAGAGCTATTTTGTCAGCATGAGCTTCAACCATCAAGGTTTTGTCACCTTTTCCGCGTCTTAAGTACCATCTGCTGCCAAGAGTATCTGTCCCTTTTTTCTCGGCAAAAGGAGCCATAAGGGCATCAAATTTATCAAGATAATCGTCTTCATATCCCGAAAAACCACCCTGGACACAAAGTTCTTTTAATATTTTTTCTGTTTCCATTTTAAATTTAAAATCTTAAAGCTTTTTAACAAGCTCCTTAAATTTTTTACCTCGTTCTTCAAAATTAGAATACATATCAAAACTTGCACACGCAGGAGAAAGCAAAACAATGTCACCTGCCTGCGCACTCATGTATGCTTCCTTAACAACACTTTCCATAGTCGTATACTGTGTTATTATAGGAATAAGTTTCTGTCCTCCGCAGGCTTTTAAAACTGCCTCTTTAATTTTCGGAGCTGTGTCTCCGATAAGATAAAGCCTTTTAACTCTTTCTTTTATGTCATATCCAAAATCGTCAAAAGGAATTTTTTTGTCATAACCGCCTGCAATAAGGATAACCTTTTTGTCAAACGCATGAAGACCCGCTCTTGCTCTTGTAGGACTTGATGCAATGGAATCGTTATAAAATCTTACCCCGTCAATTTCCTTTACAAACTCAATTCTGTGCTCAACACCTTTAAAAGTTTTTGCAACCTCGTAAATACTGTCCTTGTCAACAATGTCATAAACTGCGCCTATTGCCGCCATAAAGTTTTCAACGTTGTGTGCCCCTGGAATTAAAATGTCATTTACATCTAAAATAGGGTCGCTTCCATAGTATATAAAATTGCCGTCTTGTCTTATTTCGCTTTCCTCTCCGCCAAAGAACACAGTTTTAGAGGGAGCCTTGCCTTTAAATGACGCAGTTATATCATTTTTCTGATTTAATACGAGAAGACCGTCTTCGCTTTGGTACTTAAACACATTTTTCTTTGCCTCAACATATTCTTCCATGCTTTTGTGAACATCAAGATGGTTGGGTGTAATATTGGTAATTACAGCAATGTCAGGGCTCTTTTTCATGGACATGAGCTGAAAGCTTGAAAGTTCTACTACTGCAATGTCGTCTTCTTTTATGTTTTCAATTTCGGGAAGAAGCGGCTTTCCAATGTTTCCGCCAAGATGGCAACACTTCCCGCTCTTTGTCAGAATGTTATGTATAAGTGTTGTGGTAGTTGTTTTTCCGTCACTGCCTGTAACTGCAATAATTTTGCAAGGGCAAAGCTCGAAAAACACTTCCATTTCGTTTGTTACTATAGTGCCCTGTCTTTTTGCCTCACGAAGCTCAGGAATATCTTCCCTTATACCGGGGGTTTTGAAAATAATATCAGCATCAAGATTGTCAAGATAATTTTCGCCAAGCACAAAAGATGCACCCATTTTCATTTCTTCAAAAAAACCACTTGCCGCCTTTTGATTTTTGTCACATCCCGTAACGCGCGCACCATATGACAAAAGCATTTTGATAAGTGGCTTGTTGCTCACTCCAACTCCTAAGAGAAGTACATGTTTTCCTTTGATATACTTTTTAAATTCTTCAAGTTTCTTATTCATATCGTCATTCCTTCAAAAATTATAATACATCTTTACATCTTATATCTTTTCCTGCAAATTTATAAATATTAAAATAACCTATTATGCGGGAAAATATTCTTTCGCTATAAGTTTTTTTAAGCTGTGCCAAAGTAAAGTTCGTGCTCATTATTATGCTTTTACCGCTTAAAATACGGGAATTTAAAATTCTGAAAAATTCCGCATCCATGTGAGGTGAACGATATTCAGTTCCCAAATCGTCAATAATCAGCAAATCAACATCATAAATTTTTTCAATCATTTCGCGGTCTTTCTCGCTTGCCCTTCCAAACTTTGCATCTTCCAAAACAGCAAAAATATCAGCCGAAGTCTGGTATATCACCGTGTTTCCCTTTTTGATTACTTCGTTTGCAATGGCAGAGGACATGTATGTTTTCCCAAGTCCTGCACCGCCATAGAATAAAAGGTTTTTCTGCACCTTTGGAAAGCTCGATGCAAACTTTTTGCAGGCGGATAAAATCTCCGTCATCTGCTGCCTCGGCGAAGGCTCGCCGCCGACTTTCCTATCATCATAAAGCATTATGTCAAACTTTCCGAAAGTCTGTGCAGAGAGCACCTTTCCAAGATTTGAATATTTTAAAAGCTCTGCCGTTAAAAGTTTTTTGTAACACTCGCATTGTTTTCCGTTATAAACGCCCGTATCAGAGCACTTTTTGCAGTTATATATTTCCGAAAGATAGTCACTTTTAAATCCGTTTTGAAGGAGAAGTGAAATTTTTTCTTCCTTCATTTCCTTAAGTTTTTCGGAAAAACTTTCCACAACCGCATCGCAATCCGCTCCTCCGGCAGCCTTTGAAAACATTTCAAAAACCATTTTCGAAACACTTTCATCAAGCTCTCTTATTCTCGGAACTTTTTCATAAACAGTTTCAACTCTCGTTTTATATTCATTTTTCTTTTGTTCTTTACGGATATTAAATTGCCTGTTTACTTCTTCGTATAAATTGCTGTTCATTTAATTCTCCTGATTTTCAAGGCTTCTTTTAAGTGCCTTTTTTTCAATTTCATCTATATCATATTCGTGCCAGTCGCACTCTGTACCCTTTTTTGCTTTCTTCGAGGTAAAACTTCTCTCCTGCGGCATGTTTTCCTTTTCTGCCTCCGTAGGTGTTTTTATTCCCTTTTTGTACCAGGATTGCAAAATTCCGTTCATGTAAGGGAAAGAAAGTCCACCTGTTGCCAAAACGGTTTTTTCATAAGCCGCCTTTATAAGCTGCGGACTCATTTCCATGTTCTCTGTCCACTGGATGATGTGAGCATACTCAGCATCTGAAAGGTCACGGTTTGTAATGGAGAATAGTCTTTTATATTTCCTGCTTATTTTCACACGTTTTTCAGAACTTACAAGATATTCCTTTGCTTTTTCAATCGTGTCAATTCCCTTGTCCGCCCATGAAACTGCAACCTTTTCTGCATAACGCATACTGCTTTTTGAAAGAGATGCACAGTGCTCAAGAAGCATCAAAATCACCTCTATCGGAAGACGGAGCCAGTCATAAAAACTTAAAAGTGTTGCCGTTTCACCCTTTGAAAGAGTTTTTCCGAAAATGCACTCCGCATGTATTATAAGCTGGTGTATCTCCTGATTGTTGTCTATTATATCAACTATTTCATCAGGTTTATATGTAGGTTTTTCACTTTGTTCCAAAACCTCTTCTGTGCTTAAATCAACAAATTCAATTCCATCATCAGCAATTTTTACAATGCCCTTTTTCTCCCAGTATTTAAAAGCTCTGTAAACATCTGTTTCAAGCATATCGAGTGCTTCTGCAATTTTTTTATTGTCACTTTCCATTCCTGCGCCGTAGCAAAGCCTCAAGCCATAAAGATAAACCTGAACATAAAGAGGGTTTGCACCTGGCATATATTTATCTACAAAAGCGGTGGAAAGCGGAAAAGTAACAGGACCCGACGTTTTGGAAATCTTGTATTTTGCCATTTTTACCCCTCGTTTATCTCTAATGTAAATTCCACTTTTTTACCAAGTAAGTATAATTTCCCATTTAACAGCATACTTACTATAGAATTTTATCACACTGCGTTTAATATGTCAACCATAAAACGCAAAAATGGTTCGTTAAAAAAGTTAACTTTTTTAACGAACCACCTATAATTATTGTTCTATATTTCGAACCATACACCGGGATTTTTAATAGCCTTAAGTCCTGCTTCTCTCATGGCAATAACCTCTACTGTCTGACTGTGGGGAACCGGTATAATTCCCGTATCAAAAAAGTCTCCCATAGCTTTTATGCAGTTGCCAAAGAAATCACTTGTAACTGTCTTTTGAAGCACTTCCCCGTTTTTCATTCCAAATCTCATCGAAAACTTATAGCCGTCTGCGAAAAACTGTGAAAATCTTGCTTTTCTTCCGTCAGCATACTCAATAATCATTGCAGGATATTTTTCGCTTCCCACGCTCATTATTCTCTTTGCACCGCCGCCCATCAGCTTTGTAATAGGCTCAATCTGGTGAATTGAATAAATTTCAAACACACCTGGGCCGGTGCTTTCAATAACTTCTATATTTGATGTGTCGATATCCTTATATTCATCAGCAAAAAAGAGAGCAGATGAAGAATAACATTTTGTTCCGTGCTTGTCGGCATTTTCGAATATACGCTCTGCCATTGCTTTGTCTGTCGCAAAGGTTTTGTCAACGTAAGTATTTTTTCCGGATTTGAGCGGGATTTCACAGAGCTTTTCGTGCATTTCAGGATTGTCAGGCGATAAAACAACAAGACAGTCGCTTTCTTCTATGAGTTTTTCCATGCTGTCATAAAGCGGAATATTATATTTTTTTGACCACTCGGCATTTGTCATACCGCCTTTAAATGGTGCATCAATAGCTGCCCACGCACCAAAAACTTCAAATCTGTCACCACAGCTTTCTTTAAAAAACTGTGGGTAATTATTTGCATGCCATTCGTCAAGATAATAATCAATAAATCCAATTTTTTTCATATCAGTCACCTCATATTAAAGCAATACTTCTTTGTGCTCGTCCGCAGATGTGTAAATTGCTTCCATCATTTTGCTTGTGATAATGTTTGTGTTGATGTTTGAAGCAATTTCCTTGCCTGTTTTTACGCAGTCAACAAATGCATTGATTTCGTTTTGGAACATGTTTGTGCTGGTGTAATTATACTCTGTTTTTGTAAGCATACCATCCTGTGTGCCATATTTTACGAAATCACTGCCGTACTGCAAACGGATACCTGCTTTTGTTCCCATAAAGTCAATAAACATTTCATTTTCGCCGATATTCTGTGCCCACGCACCATTAAAGCTGATTGTAGGTCCTTCTGTACGGATAATACCAACAATACTGTCTTCAACTGTGTAAATACCGTCTTTTACAGGAGGTCCTGCCCACATGTCAACGTAAGCATACTCCTCAATATTTTTGCCAAGGTAGCCAAATTTTTCAGCAGAAACACTCTTTGCTTTTGGGTCTCCGCAGCAGTACATAACGATATCGAGAAAGTGAACACCCCAGTCAATCAAAACACCGCCACCTGCAATGGAGTGGTCAGTAAATGCACCACCAAGACCGGGAATGCTTCTGTGACTTCTGAAACTTACATATACATGATAAATATCACCAAGCTCGCCTGCATCAATGAGTTTTTTAATCGCATTAACGCCGTCATTAAATCTGTTAACAACACCGATATTTAAAATTTTGCCGCTTTCTTTTTGTGCATTTAACATATCCTCGGCTTCTTTGTATGTACGAGCTGCAGGTTTTTCGCACAAAACATGCTTGCCTGCTTTTAAAGCATCGATTGTAATAATACTGTGCATTTTGTTTGGTGTGCAAACTGAAATTGCATCAATTTCGCTGTCAGAGAGAACTTCTTTGTAGTCCAAAACAGCTTTTCCTACACCATACTTTTCCACAGCCGCATCTGCTCTGTCTTTTATAATATCACAAAAATATTTGATTTCCACCTCGTCGTTGTTCATATAAGATGGAATGTGTGCAGAATTTGCAATTGTTCCGCAACCGATAATACCAATTTTTATTTTGCTCATTTCAAATACCTCCAATATATTATTTAATTCAATTTTATCACAAATGTCGCAGAGTAATCAATGAATATTTTTTACATTTTACATGTCCGCATTTTACCCTATGTTCATTTTTTGCTTGACTTTTCATCTGATTAGTAATACCATAATAGTGAGGTGATTATTATGCAGGTTGATTTTACAGGTGGTATGCTTTTTAATATAAGCCGCGTTTTTTTTGATATACCGATGGAATTTGGAAATATAAGACTTTATCAGGTTGGAGAAAACATTCTTGAAAGCGGAAGTGAAATACGCGAGCACTCTCAGGTGTGCTATGAAATAAGTTATATTATTTCGGGACAGGCTGATTTTTATGTAGATGGTGAAAAGCATATGCTTACCCAGGGAGACATTCATGTAGTTTCAAAAGACAGTCAGCATAAAATAACTGTAAATTCATCAGGAAGACTTCGTTATGCATATCTTGGCTTTGATATTCTTGATGATGGTGATAAGGATATATCACTCATAAATTACTACAGAAATAAAAAATGTGATGTTTTAAAGGATAACGGAACACTCTTCACGGCTTTCAGCCAGTTTATAAATGAGCTTCACAACGAAACTGATTTAAGCATCGATGTATATGCCGCATATGTACGCCTTGTTCTTATATACGTCTATCGCATTGCAGCAAAATGTTCACCGGTCTCACCGCTTAAAGCTCCGTGTGCAGATTTAACAGGCGGAACAGTTTTAAATATAGTAAAATATATAGACGCAAACATCAGCTTTATCACAAAAGTTTCTGATATTGCCAATAACCTTAACTACTCTCCTTCCTACATTTCAAGAATATTTAAGGCTAAAATGAATATGACCATACGAGATTATATAAATAAGAAAAAAATTGAAAAAGGAATGGAGCTTATAAAATCAGAAAAACTAAAAATGCGTGAAATAGCAGATTATCTTCACTTTGACTCATACCGCACATTCAATAAAGTTTTTAAAAGAATAACGGGTATGTCACCAACAGAATTTGAACAAAAAGAAGGGGGATGTTAAAAAACTCCAGAACGCAAAAAGGCGAGAATTTGTGATAATATGGTGGACTGAAAAATATTAAAATAACTATATTTGGTTGAAAAATCTCATTTTATGAGATTTTTCTTTATTTAAAACCTTTTTGCTACGAACAAACTTCACCTCTTGGCGTATCTCATACGCCTGCGGGTTCAGTTTGTCCGTTCTAAAGCTTTTTTCCTATCCCCTTAAAAAGGGAGTGTTTAAAATTTGATTTTTTAAACACTCCCACATATTTTATTCGTTGATTATTACTGCATTACCATTTCCATTCCACTCAACACTTGCTCCAAAAGCCTCTGCAATTACACGAACAGGAACCATAGTTCTGTCATTTAAAAGCTGCGCAGGAACATCAAGTGCTACCGAAGCACCGTTTTTCTGCATTGTGGAAGCACCAATCTGAATTTTAACCTCCACTTTTCCTCTCTTTGCAATAGCGGTAGAAGTCGCCGTATCCCACTCTACCTCTGCCCCCATTGCCTCAAAAATCGAACGAAGGGGAACAAGTGTACGGCTATTGAGTAGCTCCGGATTTTGGCCGTAAGCATGGAAAGAAACTCTGGTACCATTATAATATACATGAATACCTGTGTTTACAGAGCTATCCGTAAGGTATGATATCTTTTTGCTTTTGCAATCTTTTGCTGCGAAAGAATCCGCCGAACAATAAACAATGGCATTAGGACAGTTTTCAACAATAGTACCATTAAGTCTTTTAACGGTATCGGGCAAATAAATTGCTCTTATATTACTGTCTCTTATAAAAGGAAAACCATTAGGTCCGTTTACTTCTTCAACTCCATAAGGAATTACAAGCTCTTCGAGTCCCATGGGTCCCCCACCCCAAAATACTTTAAGAGAAGTGGGTAAAACAAGTTGCTTCAAAGCCATACAATCCGAAAATGAATATTTGTTAATTGTTTTTATAGAGTTTGGCAACAAAACCTTTTCAAGGGATATACAACCACTGCAAGTTTCCATTGGCAGTTCTGTTGTAAATTCCGAGAAAGCAATTGACTTTAAGTCTTTGCAACCACAAAAAACTCCTGAACCCATTTTAAGATGCTTACCTGTCATATCAACAGAGGTAAGACCTGAATTCTGGAAGGAATAACGTTCAAGCTCTGCGTTGTCAGGAATATGTACTTGTTTAAGACTTGTGCAGTTTAAAAATGCCTCCCAGCCAATGTATGTCACAGAGTTTGGAATATTAATTGTTGTAAGATTTTTACAGTCACGAAAGGCTCTCATTTCAATTTTTTCAAGTCCTTCAGGTAAATGAACACTTTTAAGCGCTTCCCCGTGATTCTGATATATAACCTTTACATTTGAGGGATATATTACAGATTCCGCCTTCCACATATCACAACTGTTTGCCACTTCTGTTACTGGTACACCATAAAGTGTTTCGGGAATAATAATATTAGTGTCAGTTCCGAGATACTTTGTAATCTGTGCCTCATTATCAAGGAGCTGAAACTCCCAGTCACCATCTGTAAGTGCAGAAGATGTGATGCACATTAAGAGCATAGCCGAAAGCACTATAGCTGACATTAAAGTAATGCGTAATAATTTTTTCATAGTAAAACCTCCGTAGTTATAAAATTTTAACAGTTAGTATTTTACCATAAAAGGGTAATACAGTCAACAAAAATTACATGTTTTTATGTTTTGAAAGAGGTTTCCAAAGCAAACCCGAAACTAATGCCGAAATCAAAATTTCAGGAATCATATATGAGCCGTTGTATATCAAAGAATATACAAAAGGTGACTGACCATCAGGGGCATAAGCACTCCATATAAAAATTCCTGAAACCAAGTGGCATAAAAATCTCAAAAATACTGCCAGAGCAGAAGAAAAAGAAACTGACCACTTTTTTCTTCCGAAGATTTTCCAAATTCCCCCCGCAAAACCTAAAACCCCAAATGCAATAACATAGTCAAATAAAATTACTATAAGAAACGATATAAAGTTTTGTACAGGCGGTGCATAAAATCCTGTCACACCCTGAATCAGAGCATAAACAAGTGCCGAAAAAATGCCCCATTTCGTTCCAAATAAAAATGAAATCATCATAATGGGCACCATACTCCCAGCCGTAACCGCACCTCCTGACGGAAGGCGGAAAAGAGTAATTTGAGAAAGCACCGTAGCAATCGAAATCATTACTGCACAAAGCGTTAATTTTCTTGTCATAAAAACCTCCTAAAAAACAAAAACACCCATAGGGTGCCTTAATACAACTATAATCCCTACGTTAGCATTACCTAAATCAGGTTTCAGGGTCGAAGCCGAACTTCCTCTCAGCCCAAAAGGACTCCCCTTTTTTGTTTGTGAAATAATATTATCATAAAATCCATAATATGTCAATATTTTTGTCACAAATCATTGACATATCTCATATAATAAT
The DNA here is from genome assembly GCA_045656005.1 of Clostridia bacterium. Taxonomy (GTDB): domain Bacteria; phylum Bacillota; class Clostridia; order UMGS1883; family UMGS1540; genus JAZNQN01. Next base: position 8,552 of record JAZOQG010000049.1, on the reverse strand, counting down.
GTATAATAAATTCAGATTTCAGGGCGGGGTGCAATTCCCCACCGGTGGTAATGAAAAGCTTTTCAAAGCCCACGAGCCTTCACAGGTTGATTTGGTGAAATTCCAAAGCCGACGGTATAGTCCGGATAAAAGAAATCTCTTTTTGTGTATGCCCTTGAAATTTAATTTTTCGGGGGTGTTTTTTTTTATGGACAGCAAAAAAATCAATACAATGGTAAAAATCGGTATGCTTTCTGCGATTGCAGTAATCCTTCAGTATGTTGGTAGCCTTATCGGCATAAGAGTGGGCGGATTTTTAGACGTTGAGATAAGTGATTATCCTGCAATTATAGGTGCGTTGGCACTCGGTCCCGTGCCGGGAGTTTTTATAGAGCTTATTAAAAATTTAATTCACCTTCTTATAACCAGAACAGGATTTGTTGGCGAATTTGCAAACTTTGCAGTAAACGGCGTTCTGGTGCTTGTAATAGGACTTGTTTACAGATATAACAAAACAAAAAAAGGTGCCCTTATAGCACTTTTACTGGGTACTGTGGCAATGACCGTGGCGGCAATACTTACAAATTATTTTGTAATGCTCCCTCTTTACATGCCAACTGCACCGCCAGCTGCAAGACTTTCTATTGTCCTGACACTTATAACTCCTTTTAATTTCGCAAGGGGACTTTTGCTTTCGGCAATAACCTTTGTAACATACAAAAACTTATCGCCAATACTTAAGAAATAAGAACCTCACGAAATTCTACCAAACTAAAGTTTGAGAGTTTCGGAGAACCTTGTTGTGTTTCTCTACAATAAACAAAAAATGTTGTGACACGCATCACAACATTTTTTGTTTTAAAGTATTAAGATAAACTTTCTGTTCCTTTGTTATTCTAAAACTTTCTCTTGCCTTTTGAATAGTTTTATTATGAACCCATGGTGAAAGTTTTCTTTTTTCAAGAAAACAAATTGTACTGTCCCATTTCTTTGCAAGTGCCGTAGCAAAAAACCATGCCTGCGTCATTTTTATGTAGTACTCATCGCTTTTCACATCTGAAACCCACCGAAGATATTCCTCGCAAAATAAATCGTCAAGGAAATAGCACATCAGCATTTCCACTGCGAAACGCACAGTATATACATGCTCCGATGAAATCCACTCTTTTATTTTCTCCAAAAATTTTTCAGGGTACTTCAAAAGAACTTTTGGTCTTATCATGTCACAAGTTGCCCAGTTGTCAACATATGGCAAAAATAAATCAATTTCTTTTATGCATCTGTCAAAATCACGTATTTGGCTTATGAAAATCGTATGTAAATTGTTTTCCTCATAATACTGATGCGGAAGATTTTTCATAAAAGCCATTCTTTCATCTGCGCTGATTTCCTTCCCCAACTTTCGAATCATTGGAACTCTTACTCCTAAAATTCTGTCGGGATTTACCGTCGGCATTAACGCAGAGTGAAAATCTTTATACTCTTTGTCCCTAAGACTTTTAAGCCTTTTTAAAATACTGCTCATTTTAGAAAAGTCCCGAAATTATGCCGTTTTCATCAACATCTATTTTTTCTGCCGCAGGCACTTTGGGAAGGCCCGGCATAGTCATAATGTCCCCTGTAAGCAAAACTATAAAGCCTGCCCCTGCCGAAACCTTAACATTTTTAACTGTTATATTAAATCCTTCGGGAGCACCTAAAAGCTTTGGATTGTCTGAAAAGGAGTACTGCGTTTTTGCAATGCATACGGGCAAGTTTCCGAATCCGTTTGCCTCAAGGTCTGCAATCTGTCTTTTTGCAGCAGGCATAAACTCAACATCATTCGCTCTGTAAATTTTCTGTGCAACCGCACGGATTTTGTCCTCTATGCTGTCCTCATTTTTATAAGTGAGAGTAAAATCATTTTCTTTTTCGCAAAGAGAAACAACCTCATGCGCAAGCTCCACTCCACCTTTGCCTCCGTCTGCCCATACCGTTGAAAGGCAAACATTTATGCCTATTTCCCTGCACTTTTCAATAAGAAGCTCTACTTCTTTGTCAGTATCAGTCGGAAACTGATTAACCGCCACAACTGCAGGAAGTTTGTAAACATCGGTAATATTTGAAACGTGGCGCAAAAGGTTTGGTATTCCCTTTTCGAGTGCCTCAAGGTTTTCCTCTCCTAAGTTTTCTTTCATCACACCGCCGTGCATTTTAAGTGCTCTTATGGTTGCCACAATTACAACCGCATCAGGACGAAGACCTGTAAGACGGCACTTTATGTCAAGAAATTTCTGTGCTCCCAAATCTGCACCAAAGCCTGCCTCTGTTACTGTGTAGTCAGATAATTTCATTGACATTTTCGTAGCCATAACAGAGTTGCATCCGTGTGCAATGTTTGCAAATGGACCGCCATGTACAAATGCAGGTGTTCCCTCAAGCGTCTGTACAAGATTAGGCTTTAAGGCATCTTTTAAAAGTGCACACATAGCACCTTCAGCTTTTAGCTCTCTTGCTCTTACCATTTCGCCTGCGAAGGTATAGCCTACAACTATATCTCCAAGCCTTTTCTTTAAATCACTTATTGAAGATGCAAGGCATAAAACAGCCATAATTTCGGATGCAACAGTAATGTCATATCCGTCTTCTCGGGGCATTCCGTTTACTTTTCCGCCAAGTCCGTCTGTTACATGGCGAAGCTGACGGTCGTTCATGTCAACGCATCTTTTCCATGTAATTCTTCTGGGGTCAAGTCCTAAAGCATTCCCCTGATAAATGTGATTGTCAATCATTGCAGCAAGCAAATTGTTTGCAGCTCCTATTGCATGAAAATCGCCTGTAAAGTGAAGGTTTATGTCCTCCATAGGAACAACCTGTGCATATCCTCCGCCTGCCGCTCCGCCTTTAACTCCGAACACAGGTCCGAGCGATGGCTCACGAAGGGCTACAGAAACATTTTTGCCAATTCTGGAAAGAGCGTCAGCAAGTCCTATCGTGGTAGTAGTTTTGCCTTCTCCTGCAGGAGTTGGTGTTATAGCGGTTACAAGTATTAATTTCCCGTCTTTTTTGTCACCATCAAGAAGGGATAAAGGCAGTTTTGCCTTGTAATTTCCATATCTTTCAATGTCTTTTTCTTCAATACCTGCTTTTTTTGCAATAATGCCAATATCCTGCATTTTTATGCTTTGGGCAATTTCAATATCGCTTTTATACATTAATCGTCATTCTCCTTTTAAAGGCAGGGCAGGGATTTATCCCTGCCACTTTGTTATATTGAATAATATTTTACTGCCGACTTAAAGAGTCCCATATCATAGTTTCCTGGAACGTTCTTGTAAAGACCTTCGCCAACACGCTCGGAGTGACCCATTTTACCGAGCACTCTTCCGTCTTTTGAAATAATACCTTCAATAGCATGCGCACTTCCGTTGGGGTTAAATCTTATATCGTTTGTAGGTGTTCCTTCAAGGTCAACATATTGTGTTATAATCTGTCCGTTTGCCTCAAGCTCTCTTATTGTTTCTTCGCTTGCCAAAAATCTTCCTTCGCCGTGAGAAATCGGAACTGTGATTACATCACCAACATTTACGTTCATAAGCCATGGTGAATTGTTTGAAGTAACCTTTGTTCTTACAAGACGTGACTGATGGCGGCCTATTTTGTTAAATGTAAGTGTAGGACATGTGTTATCAGTATCAATTATTTTGCCAAATGGTACAAGTCCAAGTTTAATAAGTGCCTGGAAGCCGTTGCAGATACCTGCCATAAGTCCGTCACGGTTTTCGAGAAGATTTGAAACCTTGTCACGGATTTCCGCATTTCTGAAAAATGCAGTAATGAATTTACCACTGCCGTCAGGCTCGTCACCACCTGAAAAACCACCCGGAATAAATATAATCTGTGAAGAATCAATCTTCTTTGCAAACTCTGAAATGCTTTCAGAAATAGCAGCAGATGTAAGGTTTCTTATAACAAAGATTTCAGGCTCTGCGCCTGCGGCTCTTAAGGCTTTTGCAGTATCATATTCACAGTTTGTTCCAGGGAACACAGGAATTAATACTCTTGGCTTTGCAAAACCTTCTTTTGCCGCAAATACTTTGTCAGTTTTATACTCAAATGTTTTTATAACTTCGTCTTTATCGGAAGGAATGTTGCATGAGTAAACTTTTTCGAGCTTATCCTCATATTTACCCAAAAGATTATCGAGACAAAGTTTTTCACTTCCTTTTACGATTTCGGCCTTCTCTGTTGTTTTACCTATGAGTGTAAGGTCACATTCGCCCTCTACTTCAAGGAGGAATGCACCGTAGTTGTAGCCAAAGATTTCGTCATTTGAAATGTCTGCAAATTCAAAGCCGATGCCGTTACCAATTGCCATTTTGAAAATTGCTTCCGCAATACCACCCATAGTAGGTGTGTAAGCAGCTTTTACTTTGCCTTCACGCATTAACGCCGTTACGGTGTCAAACACCTTCATAAGTGACTCTGCCTTGGGAAGTCCGTTTTCAAACTCGGGTTTTATCATGTAAACATTATGTCCTGCACCTTTAAATTCGGGAGATATAATGTTTTTAATATTGTCAGTTGTAACTGCAAAGGAAACGAGTGTCGGAGGAACATCAATGTTTTCAAATGTACCGCTCATAGAGTCCTTGCCGCCTATTGCCGCAATGCCCAGTTCCTTCTGCGCCATAAATGCACCAAGGAGTGCTGACATAGGCTTGCCCCAGCGTGCAGGGTCGGTTTTTGGTTTTTCAAAGTATTCCTGGAAGGAAAGATAAACTTCCTCGAAAGATGCACCTGCTGCAATGAGCTTTGAAACAGACTCAACAACAGCCATGTAAGCGCCATGGTATGGACTTTTTTCAGAAATGAACGGGTTAAAGCCCCAAGCCATGAGCGAACATGTTTCCGTGTCACCCTTTTCAACCGAGATTTTGTTTACCATTGCCTGATTTGGTGTAAGCTGATTTTTGCCGCCAAAAGGCATAAGTACAGTTGTAGCACCGATGGTAGAGTCAAATCTCTCTGAAAGTCCTCTCTTTGAGCAAGTATTTAAATCACTTGCTATTCTTTCAAAGTTTTCAGTAAATGTTCCTTCTACTTTCTTATCGAAACATTCAGGCTTTTTGGAAAGTATATCAATATGCTTTTCAGCACCGTTTGAATTTAAGAATTCTCTTGAAATGTCAACGATTTTGTTGCCCTTCCAATGCATTACAAGGCGAGGCTCTTCTGTAACAGTAGCAACAATTGTAGCCTCAAGGTTTTCTTCTGCCGCAAGTTCCTGGAATCTCTTTGCATCCTTTGCCTCAACAACAACTGCCATTCTTTCCTGGCTTTCGCTTATTGCAAGCTCTGTGCCGTCAAGTCCGTCATATTTTTTTGGAACCGCATCAAGGTTTACACGAAGTCCGTCTGCAAGTTCACCAATGGCAACAGACACACCGCCAGCACCAAAGTCGTTACAACGTTTGATAAGACGTGATGCTTCGCCGTTTCTGAATAAACGCTGGAGCTTTCTTTCTTCAGGTGCATTACCCTTCTGAACTTCCGCACCGCAGTTTTCAATTGATTTTAAGTTGTGTGATTTTGAAGAACCTGTTGCACCGCCGCAACCGTCTCTTCCTGTTCTTCCGCCAAGAAGTATTATAATGTCGCCATCTTCCGGCTTTTCACGTCGCACGTTTTCCGCAGGAGCCGCACCGATTACAGCGCCTATCTCCATTCTCTTCGCAACATAACCGTCATGGTAAATTTCATCAACCTGACCTGTTGCAAGACCTATCTGATTTCCGTATGAACTATAACCTGCCGCCGCACCGCAAACAAGTTTTCTCTGCGGAAGTCTGCCTTCTATTGTTTCGGAAACGGGAGCAGCCGGGTCTGCCGCACCGGTTACACGCATAGCAGTATAAACATAACTTCTTCCTGACAATGGGTCACGGATTGCTCCGCCTATGCATGTTGCCGCACCGCCGAAAGGCTCAATTTCAGTTGGGTGATTGTGTGTTTCGTTTTTAAAGAGTAAGAGCCATTTCTGAACCTGCCCGTCAACAGTTACGTCAACCTTTACCGTACATGCATTAATTTCTTCCGACTCGTCAAGTTTTGGAAGTTTTCCTTCCTTTTTGAGAAACTTTGTTGCAAGTGTTGCAATGTCCATAAGATTTATCGGCTTGTTTCTTCCAAGGTATTCTCTTGTTGAAATATATTCTTTGTAAGCCTTTTCAATAATCTCGTCTTCAAATTTAACACTGTCGATAGTTGTTGAGAAGGTTGTGTGTCTGCAGTGGTCAGACCAGTATGTGTCAATCATTTTAATTTCTGTGATTGTTGGGTCACGTCTTTCAGAAATAAAATATTGCTGACAAAACAAAATATCATCTAAATCCATTGCAAGACCCATGTCATCTACGAACTTTTTAAGTCCATCTCTGTCAAGTTCAATAAATCCTTCAAGTGTTTTAACCGTTTCAGGAAGGTCATATTTTGCTTCAAGTGTTTCTGGTTTTTCGAGCGAAGCCTCACGGCTTTCAACAGGATTTATAACATATTTCTTTATTTTTTCAATATCCTCCGCAGAAACTTTGCCATAAAGCGCATAGAGCTTTGCAGTTTTGATAATAGGTCTGTCCCCTTTTGAAATTATCTGGATACACTGAGCCGCACTATCTGCTCTCTGGTCAAACTGACCTGGCAAAAACTCAGTTGCAAAAACGGCAGTTGCACCCTCCAGAGATATTTCCTCGCTTGCAATATCAAGCTGAGGCTCGGAAAAAACCTTGTCTTTGCAAAGGTCAAAAAGGTCTTTTTCTATTTTTTCTGCATCGTAGATGTTGATAACTCTGACATCTTCGAGATTTTTAATTTGAAGAAACTCTCTTGCATCGGACAAAAGAGACTTAGCCTCTGCTGCAAGTTCCTTTTTCTTTTCAACGTATATTCTGTAAACCATCAGTTTTTCTCCTTTACATTTATTGCTAAAAGAGCGCGTTTGCCTATATCTTTTCTGCAGTATGCATTGTCAAATTTAATTTTTCCTGCAAGGTCATAAGCCTTATCAATAGCACCTTGAAGTGTCTCCCCTCTTCCGACTGCACCAAGCACCCTGCCGCCCGAAGTCTTTAAAATGTCACCGTCTAATTTTGCACCTGCTATAAATATATCTCCATCAGGGTTTTCGGGAAGTGTGATAGGAAATCCCGTTTCATATTTCTGCGGATATCCGTCAGACGCTAAAACTACGCAACATGCATAATCTTTCGCAAATTTCACTTCGCACTCTGAAAGCCTTTCATCTGCTACTGCCTGCATTACTGTTAATAAATCACTCTCTAAAAGAGGAAGAACAACCTGTGTTTCAGGGTCACCGAAACGGCAGTTGTATTCAATAACTTTAGGTCCGTCTTTTGTTATCATAAGCCCGAAGTAAAGGCAACCTTTAAAGGGTCTGCCCTCGGCGTTCATAGCATTAATTGTGGGAAGGAAAATCTTTTCCATGCACTCTGCCGCCACCGCATCAGTATAATAAGGATTTGGTGCAACAGTTCCCATACCGCCTGTGTTAAGTCCCTCATCCCCGTCTTTAGCTCTTTTGTGGTCCATTGAAGAAACCATCGGAACTACAACCTTTGCGTCAGTAAATGCTAAAACTGAAACCTCGGGTCCTTCCAGAAATTCTTCAATAACTATCTGGTTTCCGCTCGCACCAAACACCTTGTCCTGCATGATGTCTTTTACTGCGGAAAGTGCCATTTCCCTGTCGGTTGCAATTATAACACCTTTACCGAGTGCAAGCCCGTCTGCTTTTATAACTGTCGGGATTGGTGCATCTTTTAAATATTCCATAGCCTTTTCTGCATCATCAAATACTTCATACTTTGCAGTAGGAATAGAATATTTTTTCATAAGGTCTTTTGAAAAAACCTTGCTGCCTTCAATTATTGCGGCATTTTTGCGTGGGCCAAAGCACTTTATGCCTTTTTCCTCAAGTGCGTCAACCATGCCGAGCACCAATGGGTCGTCAGGTGCTACAACTGCAAAATCAATGCCATTTTCGGTTGCAAACTTTACTGCACCTTCAATATCCGTAGCCTTAATATTTACAAGCTCTGCATCCTTTGCCATTCCGCCGTTTCCGGGGAGAGCATAAATTTTTTCAACAGATTTGTTCTCTTTTATTTTAGATATGATGGCATGCTCTCTTCCGCCGCCACCTACTACCATAACCTTCATTTGAGTGTCCTCACTTTTATATAATATTAATGATGGAAAAGTCTTTTCTTTGTAAATGCCATTGCCATGCCATATTTGTTACAGCATTCAATTACAAGGTCGTCTCTTACAGATCCGCCTGGCTGAGCAATGTATTTTACACCGCTCTTCTTTGCTCTTTCAATATTATCCGGGAATGGGAAGAATGCATCAGAACCAAGTGTTACATCTTTGTTTCCATCTAACCATGCTCTCTTAGCTTCTCTTGTAAATACTTCCGGTTTTACTTTGAAGCGTTTCTGCCATTCGCCTTCTGCTAATACGTCTTCGTATTCGTCGCCAATATATACGTCGATTGCATTATCTCTTTCTGCACG
>JAZOQG010000048.1:0-14257 GCA_045656005.1 Clostridia bacterium | reverse complement strand
CGGGTAGTATTGTTAGGCTCTTTACCCCAACAATTGACAAGAGCCGATATGAATTCCTTTTCTCGTTGCCGAAGGCAACATATCGCATCAAAGATATATCGCGTGCGAAGTACATATAACTAATTCCGTCAGGAATTTATATCGCTGAAAAAAGCGTACTGAAATTTTCAGTACGCTTTTTTCATGGAGGCACCACCCGGATTTGAACCGGGGAATCAAGGTGTTGCAGACCCATGCCTTACCACTTGGCTATGGTGCCATATATTAAATTATATGTAAACTATTTGAATTTATTCCAAACAGCATTTATTTTGGTTGAAAAAAGCACTTTATGCTTAAAGTGCTTTTTTCATGGAGCGGAAGACGAGATTCGAACTCGCGACGTTCACCTTGGCAAGGTGACGCTCTACCACTGAGCCACTCCCGCATATTTGATGGTGCCTCCGGACGGAATCGAACCATCGACACGAGGATTTTCAGTCCTCTGCTCTACCGACTGAGCTACAGAGGCGTTTGTTGGCGACCCGGATGAGGCTCGAACTCACGACCTCCAGCGTGACAGGCTGGCGTTCTAACCAACTGAACTACCGGGCCAAAAAATGGTGGGCACAATAGGGCTCGAACCTATGACCCTCTGCTTGTAAGGCAGATGCTCTCCCAGCTGAGCTATGCGCCCACGTGACTGCCACCATCATCAGCAACGTTATTTAGTATAACACAGCTTTTTTTGTTTGTCAATACTTTTTTTAAAAATTTTTAAAGTTTTTTTTAAAAGCACATGTTCTTACTAAAAAAAGCTACCAATTATTTAATCTGGCGGGTTTTAACCCCTGTCAGCTATAATAGTATAGCACGAGCAAAGCAAAATGTCAATACTTTTTTTAAAAATTTTTATTTTTTAGAAAACTATTGACATTTCTTCAGAAGAATGATATATTGTTACTAAACCGTTGAAGCAGAAAAAAGGCAGATAAGGTCTTTAAGAGCGAGCGGATTATGGTGGAAGTTCCGCAAAGGCTGCTGCGTAATATGGACTGCTGAGGGCAGTGTTAAATGCACTGACGCAGGGTATGCGTTATCTACCGGAGATATGCTTGTATCTTACAAAGTGCACAGCGGAAGCTGTGAATCAAGGTGGCACCGCGGATGTTTTGATTGTTCGCCCTTGACAGAATGTTTTTTCTGTCGGGGGTTTTTTGTTTTCCGGCAGACGAATAATATATAATGGAGGAATTAGCATGAATTATAACGGAATTGATTTTGACACATACTTTAAAAATTATCCTGACGAGAATGGTTACTTCGGCAAATTTGGCGGTTGCTATATTTCCGATGACCTGAAAAAAGCAATGGCAGAAATTACAGAGGCTTACTATACAATATGTAAGTCCAGCAAATTTATAAGTGAGCTTCGCAGAATAAGACGGGAATTCCAGGGAAGACCTACTCCTGTTTCCTATCTTGAAAGGCTTTCATCTTCTCTTGGAAACGTTCAACTTTATGTAAAGAGAGAAGACTTAAATCACACAGGCGCTCATAAACTTAATCACTGCATGGGCGAAGCACTTCTGGCAAAATTTATGGGCAAGAAAAAAGTTATTGCTGAAACAGGTGCAGGTCAGCATGGTGTTGCACTTGCAACCGCAGCTGCGTATTTTGGACTTGAGTGCGATATATATATGGGAAGTGTTGACATTAAAAAACAGGCTCCAAATGTTGCAAGAATGAAAATTTTAGGTGCAAACGTTGTAGAAGTTACTCATGGACTTGCCACACTTAAAGAAGCAGTTGATGCCGCGTTTGATGCTTATGCAAAGGAATACAAAGATTCTATCTACTGCATCGGTTCTGTTCTCGGTCCTCACCCCTTCCCCATGATGGTTCGTGATTTTCAGAGCATTGTTGGAATTGAGGCAAGAGAGCAGTTTATGTCAATGACAGGCGAGCTTCCTGATGCTGTTGTAGCATGTGTTGGCGGCGGTTCAAATGCAATGGGAATGTTCTCAGGCTTTTTGAATGACCCTGTTGAGCTTTACGGAGTAGAGCCGCTTGGCAGAGGCGAAACCCTCGGTGACCATGCCGCAAGCCTTAAATATGGCAGCGAAGGTGTTATGCACGGATTTAACAGCATTATGCTCAAAGACGAAAACGGCGAGCCTGCTCCTGTTTACTCTGTTGCAAGCGGACTTGACTACCCTTCATCAGGACCCGAACATGCATTTTTGCATACTTTGGGCAGAGTTAAGTATGACGTTATAGGTGATGACGAAACCATTGATGCATTCTTTACTCTTTCACGTCTTGAAGGTATAATCCCTGCAATTGAAAGCTCACACGCGGTAGCTTATGCTATGAAGCTTGCAAAAGAAATGGGCAAAGGTTCCATTCTTATTAACCTTTCAGGCAGAGGCGATAAAGATATGGACTACATTATAGAAAACTATGGTATAAGGTAGGATAACATGATGAAAAAGGTTTTAAGTATTATTCTGGTATTTATACTTGTGTGCCCTCTCTTAAGTGCCTATGCACTTTCCATTACCGAAGCCACAGCCAACTTAAGTAGTGTTTTCGGACAAAACGACCAGATTTATGAAAGAATTGATTGTGCCCTGCTTTGCGATATCAACGGTGACGGCATTGACGAAATGATTGTCGCAGACAAATCAAACGGCATGAATGTAATAAGGTATTTTGTCTATAGCAGTACAGACTCAGGACTTTCTTATAAGGAATTTGGCGGATACAATTATTTTTTCAGCGGAAATGAAATGCGCGGAAAAGTTTCGTTCTTTAAAAGCGATAACTCAATAGTTTTTAAGGATACTGTAAGTTGGTATGGCGGAACACCTGACGGATCCTCTCCCGCCGAAACTGTTACCTATCACAAAATTACTGTAAATGCCGACGGAACACTAAATGAAACAACCGAGTTTTATAACAATACCGAGGGCAGAATGCTTGACCACACATCAGGTGATGAAACGTATATAATAAATAAGGAAGCAACACCCGCTGAAAAATCGGCATATAAGGTAAAATATGAAATCGGTCAGGAGCAACTTCTTTTTTCCATTGACCCGATAAACAATCCCGGCGGAGAAAGGCTTTATATCTCGCCCGACTTCAAAAGTCCCGACAACATAAAAAATGAACTTTTAAAAAAGCAAGCATCTGCCATGTTGGCACAGTATTCGCAATTTAACGATGTTACAGACACCATGTCAAAAGACGATGCTTTGAAAATCTACAAACTTTTATCATACGTAACCCCCGTAGACGAAAGCAGGAATATTGCACTTTTTGATGATGAACAGCTTATAAAATATGTTTATTCCATTTTGCAGGATGCTACCGCAGACCTGCCTTTTGAAGGTGTTACAACATTCGGGATAAACGCAAGCGGTTGCATAACAGTTTATAATACAAACGATATTGAAAACTTTATTTTATCCCTTTTAGGCAGAAAAATTAATTTGCGTACCCATATATGCCAGGATGCGGATTGTCCTCTCCTTGATATGAATATACCGACCTTCGAAACTATTCCGTCTGACATTATGCAAAGCCTTCAAAAGCGTGATTTAATATGGGTTTATACTTATGGCGAAGGTGAAAATATTATAAATGTAAACAAAATTTACGAACTTTCTCCTGACAGAATTTTAGTGCTTTATGAACACTCCGTATTCGAAGAAGGGTTTATTACATTTGCAATTTTCGGAAAGCGTATCCATAGTGGAGAAAATCAGTTCTATATGATAGAGCAAGGCGGAAGAAATCTGCTTTCTGCAGACCAGCTTAAAAAATATGTCCCCGTTTCACGCGAAAGCTCAAATGTAGTGCTAAATTATGACGAAACAACAAGGTTTACCGAGCTTTCAGATTATATAGGCTATTTAAAAGAAAGGCTTTCAGAAATCACACCTAACGACAGTGCAAAAGAAGAAATTTCCAGATATATTGAATATGCTCTTTCTAAAGTGGCAACAGCTCCCTTAAAAACAAAAGGCAAAAAAATTACAATTACTGCCGAAAACATTGCAGGCGCATTGGAAAATGCCAAAAATGCACAGACTGAATTTGAAAAAATTCTTTCAGAAAGCGGTATAACACTTAATAAAAAACTTCCGCTTACCATAAATGTAAGTGCCGAAGGAGCAAAACTCAAAAAGGGTATCAAAACCTCTTTCGACAGCTCCATCTCACCAATTGCTGACAGTATAGGTACTCTTAATGTTGTATTTGATAAAAACAACCATGCTATTTCTTTATCGGGCGAAGCGCTTAAATCAATTCTTAGTTCAAACACATCGGTGTACATAAAAGCAAAGGGCAATAAATACACGGTTGATTTCCTCGGGGCAGACGGAAATAAAATCCCCTCCTCCCCTGCACAGGTAACTCTTTCTCTTAAATCAAGCGGTGAATTTGACACAGTTTTTTACGAGCATGATAATATTCGTGATAACTGGAGCGGGCAACTTAACCACGCAAAAGGTACTATAGAATTTATGACTTCTCTCTCAGGTGTGTATGTTGTCGAGGAAAACATTCCTGAAATATCAGACATTTCCGATTTATCCGCGGATGTTCAAAAAGCAATAAAGTTTATGGTTTCAAGAGGATACTTTTCATCAAAAGACGACACTTTCAACCCCTATGGCACACTTTCACGATATGACTTTACAAAAATTCTTGTGGGTATGTTTTATGCAATGGATTATGGTGCAAAATGTACATTTTCCGATGTCCCCGCCGACAATCCCTATCACAGCGTTGTCGCATCGTCACAACAAAGTCAGATTGTAAAAGGTTTTGAGGACAACACCTTTAAGGGTAATAAAAATGCAACAAACGAAGAGGTAATTTCCATAGCCGCAAGAACGGCAGTAAGTAAAAAGGGTTATACATTCCCCGAGAACACAGGTGATTATATTCAGTTTGCAGATAATATAGATATTTCCGGTTGGGAAAATCAGTATGGCGAAATTTCTCTTGCTGTGCGTGAGGGACTTATAAATCGCGGCGGTGTCCTCGCACCCAAAGCAAGTATTACACGTGCAGATGCCGCAGTTATTTTGTATAAACTATTTAATCTTCTCTATGGTGTGACACCCACAGACGAAAAAACTGCGATCCCTAAAGGCATAATAATTGCTCTTTGCTGCATACCACTGGTTGCAGGCGCAGCAGCGGGAACAATAATATTTATAAAGAGAAAGAACAAGGAGCTATAAGTCATAGCTCCTTGTTCTTTCTCTTTAGTTGTGTCTTATGCTGACAAAGCTTTTCCCTGCACTCTGCACAAGATAGAGATTTGTTTGTTTCTTCCATAAACCTTTCAGGATAAAGTTTCACAGTAATTTCCCATCTTAAAAGAAGCAGAAGTGCCGCACCGAGAAGTGTCCATGCGTAAACGTTTTTAACAAACACCAAAGGGGTAAACATCATCGCATAATCCCAGTTATATATTCTGCAACTGCCGCAGCATTTGTTTTTCATAATCCATGTTTGAAACGGGCAGAAAAACAATATACATATTATGTCGCAAACGGAATAAAAAAGTGCAATCAGAAACATTATTCCGCGGTCAAAAATTCCCGCAAGATAAAAAGTGCCTATTATTCCATTTAGCAAAAGCCATGAAAGTGCTACCAAAAATGTTGTTTTAGCACTATTCATTTTCACTTTGCACTTATCAGTTTTTTTGAAATTTCCTGCAAACTGTTTCTGACAACCCATGCTTTCAAATCTTGACGGAAAGAAACGAAGAATCATTTCTGTCATAAAAACTGTCCATATAAATGCGAGCAAAACATTATTCTGCTCAAATCCGCCAAAACTTCCGTCGTTGCCATAAACCTTGTTGTATATGTAAATTATAAGAGCAGGAATAAATAAAAGCGAGCGAAATACTAATTTTATATAATGCAGCAAAACAATACTGCTCATTTTATTCTTACGCATATATCCCCTTTAGATTTTAAATATTCCAAATGCATCAAGCACCGATGAAATCAAAATAAGTACAATACAAACAGGTGCAACATATTTGATAATCGCATTAAAAAGTGCTTTTCTCTTAAATTTCCCTGAAAGTTCCACTTCTTCCTCAATAGCCTTTGGCTTTATAACAAAGCCTACAAATATGCAGGTAAAGAATGCCACAACAGGCATTAGTACACTGTTGCTGATAAAGTCAAAGAAATCAAGAAACTGAAGTCCGATAATTTTAACTTCTGACCAGATACCATATCCCAAAGTTGACAAAAGACCTACTGCCACAGAGAATATAAATACAATAAGACATGCCCTTTTTCTTCCTATTTTCGCCTTGTCACAAACTATTGATACAACGGTTTCCATAAGGGAAATTGATGATGTGAGTGCCGCAAAAAGAACTAACAGAAAGAAAACTGCACCTACAAAAGTTCCTCCCGCCATAGTTTCAAAAACCTTTGGCAGAGTAACAAACATAAGGCTTGGACCTTTTCCAAGTGCCTCAGGTGTTCCTCCCGAAAAGGTGAACACCGCAGGAATAATCATAAGACCTGCTATAAATGCAATACCTGTGTCAAAAAGTTCAATCTGTGTAACCGACGACTCAAGGCTTACATCTTTTTTCATATAAGAGCCATATGTTATCATAATTCCCATAGCAAGCGACATGGAATAGAAAAGCTGACTCATTGCCGCAAGAACGGTTGTTGCCGAAAACTTTCCAAAATCAGGTAAAATGTAATATTTTACACCTTCTATTGCACCGGGCATGCAAACCCCGTAAATTGCAACAACAAGGGAAAGTACAACTAAAACGGGCATCATCCATTTGCTCACTTTTTCTATTCCCTTTTCAACACCGCACAAAACTACAAGCGCAGTAATTCCCAAAAATACCATGAACCATAAAATCGGCTCTCCTGTCGAGGAAATAAATCCTCCAAAATACGAATCGCCTGCCGTAGCCGCCGCACCTCCGCTTATGAAAGCCGCGAGATACTTTGTAACCCATCCGCCTATAACGGAGTAATATGGCAAAATTATTGCAGGCACTATTGCCGCAAGCCAACCTACAAATGCATATTTTTTGTTAAGACTTTTAAATGCCTCAATGGCACTAAGTCCCGTTTTTCTTCCTATCGCAATTTCCGCAACCATCAACGCAAAACCAAATGTAACTGCCAGGGCAATGTAAACAAGCAGAAAAATTCCGCCACCGTATTTAGCCGCGAGGTAAGGAAATCTCCAAATGTTACCAAGTCCAACCGCCGAGCCTGCTGCCGCAAGCACGAAACCGATTTTACCGGTAAAATTACTTCTCTCGTTGTTCATAATTTTTTCCTTTCGTTTTATATTTGTATCTATTATAATTCTTTAAAAAGGTACAAAATCCCTTCTTTTATCTTTTTGTTCTTATGCATCATATCCAGTATTTGTAACATGATTATACATTTTTGTTACATCTTCATTCATGTTAACCGGTATAATTTGAGTATTCGGTTGTTGATTTTTAAAAAGTACAAAAATCTGATGCGCAAACCCCTGACCCATCCACTCTATTCCATCAAAATCGAGTATAACCTCTTCAAATTTATCCAGACTAATAAGCACTCTCTTCGCCTGGGACCTTGAAACAGGAGAAGCGTCAAATATGTTTTTCAAAGGAACTATTGTTTTTGTAAAGCCACCCTCAACATCAGAATACTTATCAAATACTTCTTTGCTTTTCTTGTGCGAATAGTTTGAGAGCGACATAATAACAATGGTCCCTTTTGAAAAGTTTTCAGGTGCATTTATTATGTTACTGCTGTCAAACTTATCAGCTGTAAAGATTTTATCACTAGATAAAATAGCAAAAAAATCCATAAGTTTAGAACTAAAGAAAATTCCTTCACCTGAATGATTTTGTTTATCTGTTGTAAGTTTTCCTTTAAACAACTCACAAATAGCATCGTCTAAAGAAGCTAAATTAAAATAATTTTTTATTTTTTCAAATATTCCTACACCATTATCACATATGGTAACATCGGTATTCAAATAATTCTGGTTAATTATAATATAGATAGTTTTTGCCCCGGAATGGTCAATAACATTATTTACCATCTCGCTAAATGTATATTCCCATATTTCCTGAACATTTTTCGGCAAATCATTTATATGTTTTTTTAAGCTTTCGTTATATATTGTGGTTTCATTTTTTATTTCGTTATTCGAAAAAAAATATTCAACCCTGGTGTCAACCAACTCATATATACCACGTTTCACACGTTTAATTGCATTTTCTTCCACCAATTGATTTATATATGTGTGCACAGTATTTCGATTAACCCCAAAGGTTTCTGATACAATTTGAGAAGGGTTTTCTACTTTTTGTTCAATTTTTTCAAGAAGGTACATTATTATACTTTTCTTTTTTTCATCATTAAACTTCATATTAACACCTCCCTATTATATTATGCCTTTATTTTACAACATAATTCTCAAAAAGTCAAGATTTATTCGTTTTAAATCAAAAGTTATTCTCCTTAATATAATTTAAAGCGAATAACTAAAAACCCACAACCGGAGTTGTGGGTTCCTGATAACCAAAAACTGATTAACGTTTTGAGAACTGTGGAGCACGACGTGCGGCTTTGAGACCGTACTTCTTTCTCTCCTTCATTCTTGGGTCACGTGTTAAGAAGCCTGCTTTCTTAAGCTCGCCTCTGTTTTCAGCATCAGCTTCAAGAAGCGCTCTTGAAATACCGTGACGGATTGCACCAGCCTGACCTGTAACACCGCCGCCGTTTACGAGACAAATTACATCAAATTTGTCTGCAGCGCCGATAAGTTCAAGTGGCTGACGTACGATAGTCTTAAGAGTTTCAAGACCAAAGTAATCATCTATATCCCTGCTGTTAATTGTAATGTTACCTTTACCGGGGATAAGACGAACGCGTGCAACTGATTTTTTTCTTCTTCCTGTTCCGTAGAACTGAGTTTTATCTGCCATAATTAGTTACCCTCCTTATCTTATTTCACCCGGCCAGATTTCGGGTTTCTGAGCCATGTGTTCGTGCTGATCGTTTTTGTAAACTCTCAGTCTTGTAAGAGCCTTGCGTCCGATAGTTGTATCAGGAATCATGCCCTTTACAGCGAGCTCGATTGCTCTGTTTGAACGGTCTTTCATCATATTACCTGCAGTAATCTCTTTGAGACCTCCAACCCATCCGCTGTGTCTGTAATATACTTTCTGAGTAGCCTTGTTACCTGTTAAAACTGCCTTGTCGGAATTGATAATAACTACATGGTCACCGCAATCAACGTTGGGTGTAAAAGTAGGTTTATGTTTTCCGCGAAGGAGTGTAGCTGCTAAAGTTGCAACTCTACCCAAAGGTTTGCCGGCAGCGTCAATAATGTACCATTTTCTTTCTACATTTGAAGCATTAGCCATAAAACTTCCCATAATCTTTACCTCCTTTTTAATTTCAACATGTGATATTGTAATACAATTTTTTCTATTTGTCAACACTTTTTTGAAAAAATTTTAAAAGATAAGTTTCAATCTTTAATTTTCTCTGTTTTTCTTCCGTTTTCTCTTCTATACTCAAAAGTCATTTTACTTTTTATGCGTAAAAAAATGCCCGAAAAACAAATTTTCGGGCACTAAATAGCTTAAAAGTATTATTCAAAAGATGTTTTTTTAAGGAAACCTGGTAATCTCAAATCGTCGTTATCGAAGTTTGACTGATTATCCTTTGCAAACATTGTAGCATCTAAAGTATCGATATCCTTTTTATTTCCGCTTGGGAAACCTGTTGCAATAACAGTAACAGAAATTTCATCTTCCATTTTTGTATCAATTACTGTACCAAAAATGATATTTGCATTTGCATCAGCATAATTCTGAATAAGTGTTGTTGCGGCATTAACCTCAAAGAGTGTAAGGTCAGGTCCGCCTGTGATGTTGATAAGTACACCGGTTGCACCGTCGATAGAAGTTTCAAGAAGCGGGCTTTCAATAGCAACTCTTGCAGCTTCTTCTGCACGGCTGTCACCTTTAGCACGGCCAATACCCATGTGAGCAAGACCTGCATCTTTCATAACTGATGTAACATCGGCAAAGTCAACGTTGATAGTTCCTGGACGGAAGATTAAGTCACTCACGCCCTGAACACCCTGACGGAGGCTTTCGTCTGCCATTTTAAATGCATCAGTAAGTGCAGTTTTTGCACTGCTTATTGACATAAGTCTTTCGTTAGGAATAACGATTATAGTATCAACACATTCGCTTAAATTTGCGATACCGCTTTCTGCCTGTGTCATACGTCTTCTGCCTTCAAATGCAAAAGGCTTTGTAACGATACCAACAGTAAGTATGCCCATCTGTTTTGCAATATCTGCAACTATTGGTGCGGCACCTGTTCCTGTTCCGCCGCCCATACCTGCTGTAACGAATATCATATTTGCATCTTTAATAGCCTTTTCGATTTCACCACGGCTCTCTTCTGCAGCCTTTCTGCCAACCTCAGGGTTAGCACCTGCGCCGAGACCTCTTGTAATTTTATCACCAATCTGAATTTTTGTTTCAGCTTTTGACATATTGATTGCCTGCGCATCGGTATTAACAACTATAAAGTCAACACCTTCCACCTTTGCATCAATCATTCTGTTAACGGCATTGCATCCGCCGCCGCCAACGCCTACAACTTTTATAACCTGAATGCGGTCCATATTGTAATCTGCAGCCACTTTAACTCCTCCTTAGTCTTTTTAAAACTTACTTATTTATTATTGTATATCTTTTTCTCACATTTTTCAAGAGAAAATTGATATTTTTTTAAAAAAATTGCATATTTTTTATTATTTGTGCATATTCACAAGATTTTTTTGCAGTTTTTTCTTCAAAAATCACTCATTTTTGCGATAAGTCGGCTGAGCGGTGTTCTCGATATTAAAAATCCCGCTGCCATATCCCTGCTTTAAAACTGTGTCAATCATTTTTATTTTGTAGTCAATTTCGTCTGTCCCTCCGACTTGCGCCAAAAGTCCGTTATCAAATTCTATTTTGATAGATGAGGTATTTGAGATATCCAAAACCGCCACTTTTTTTATAAGCTCGTTTTCCGAAAGTTTTTCCATGCACAAATCCTGAATTTCTTTTGAAGCAGCGCTTTTGTATTTTATCATTTCACCGGGCACACTTTCCAAAACTTTAAGTCCCGGCATTTTCATAATGCCGTCACGCATTTTCTTTGCCACTTCCAAAACTCTGCCCTCTTTGTTTATTGCAACAAAGTTTTTTCCGTTTACAACGTATGCCGCAGCATCTTCCTCGGTTACTATTATTTTAAGTGAAGTGGGAAGTATCTTTTTTATTTTTACTTCTTTGATATAAGGCATTTTAAGAATATTCTTTTTAGCCTTTTTTTTGCTTGTTCTGAAAAGATTATATCCTCTTCCCGTCTGGGAAACCTTTATAATTTCTTCGCTTTTTAATACTGCGTTACCTTCAACCGTTATATTCGTTATATTAAAGCAAGGCAAAAACAAAGCTGTAACGGCTAAAATACACAAAATTATAAATGCAGTCAAAAATTTTACTGCGCCGCTTTTAAGCCTTCTCCTTTTTTTTCGTCTTGCCATTTTTTATCCTCCAAGTTTAATGTCGACACCAAGTGCCGATAAATCTCCAACTATGTCCTGATATCCTCTTTCGATATGCTCTATGCCCGAAACTTTCGTGATGCCTTTCGCCGCCGCACCTGAAATTACAAGTGCTGCACCGCCACGAAGCTCCTGTGCTGAAACCTCTGCCCCATGAAGCTCTTTTACACCTTTTATAACTGCCACTTTACCCATGGTTTTTATGTCTGCTCCCATTTTTAAAAGCTCCGTGCAATGCTTAAATCTGTTTTCAAAAATATTTTCAGTTACAATACTTACCCCGTCTGAAAGGGAGAGTGCCGCAACCACGGGTGCCTGAGCATCAGTGGGAAACCCAGGATGGGGCATTGTTCCAAGTTTGTCTATAGCCTTTATTTTTTCAGGAGCTGAAAGAAAAATACTGTTTTTATCAGTTTTTATCTCTCCTCCCATCTCACGAATTGATGATAATACTGCTGCCAGATGACCGCAGTCGGCACCCAGAAGCTCAATCTTTCCGCCACACATCATGCATGCATAAAGATAAGTTGCCACAACAATTCTGTCAGCAATAATGCGATGCTTCGCTCCGTGAAGCTTTTTAACACCTTCTATTATAATTGTGTCCGTACCCGCCCCGCTGATTTTTGCACCCATTTTATTTAAAAACTCCTGCAAATCCCATATTTCTGGCTCTTTTGCAGCATTTTGAATAATTGTGGTGTCTTCTATGCGGCAAGCCGCAAGCATAATATTTTCCGTGGCTCCAACACTTGGAAAATCAAGATAAATTCTTCCGCCATGAATATTTTTGGCATCGGCATATATCATGCCTCCGCTTTCATTTATCTCAACTCCCATATTTTTTAAAGCCTTAAGATGTAAATCTATGGGTCTGGGACCGAGTTCGCATCCACCCGGAGAGGTCATTTCCCCTTTCCCGCACTTTGATAGTGCCGCTCCGAGAAAAATTATTGAAGAGCGCATGGCACACATCATTACATCAGGTATAAAACCGCAGTTTACCCCATCGGTGTTTACCTTGACACTACTGCCCTCGCATTTTACCTCCGCACCCATAAATTTTAGTATTTCAATAGAATTTTTTACATCACTTAAGTCAGGGCAATTCTGAATTTCGCTTTCTCCATCCCCTAAAATTGTTGCCGCAAGGATGGGCAAAACCGAGTTTTTTGCGCCCTGAATATCAACACTTCCATCGAGCGGTCTGCCGCCCGTTATCGTTATGTTACGCACACCTACACCTCCGCATATATCGTACCATACAATATATGCATCTTTTATCTTGCTTGTTACGGAGCCTTTGTAAGCTCCACAGAGAGTAAATATATTTTTTCCGCAGCGCCCAAAACTGCAATATTTTTTCCGCACTCGCTCATTTTTTTGAGAGTACTTCTGTCACTTATCAGCTTTTCTATTTCAGAAAGGAGTCTCACTCCCGAAAGCTCGCTTTCTTTAAGGCAAATTCCTGCTCCGTTTTTAGCCATGAAGAGGGCATTTTTTGTCTGATGGTCGTGCACCACGTTGGGACTCGGAATAATAATTCCCGGCTTTCCTGCGGCACAAAGCTCACTTACGGTTATTGCCCCTCCTCTTGTAACGGCAATATCCGCTTTCGAAAGCACTTTGTCCATATTGTGTATATAGGGAAGAATTTCCCAGCCTTCAGGAATTTTCACACCCTCTTTTTTTGTTCTTTCCATAAATGAGGGATAAAATCTTTCACCCAGCGAAGCACAAACGTCAAAACTGTGACTTTTGCCAATCTTTAAAATTTCAAAAAGGGCATCATTTATTTTGCCTGCACCAAGACTTCCACCGCTAATCATAACGAGTGGTTTTATGGTGTTTACTTTTTCTATATTCAAAATCCCTTCACGAAGCGGATTTCCCGTAAGTACAACATTCTTTGCGTTTTTTAGCATACCTTCCGTTTCAGAAAAAGAAATAGCCGTAACACTCGCCTTTGGCGCCATCATCCTTACAACCATTCCGGGTGGTACGTTTTGCTCATGAATAATTGTGGGAATATTCATTTTGCTTGCCGCAAGTAGTGGTGGACCGCAAACATACCCGCCCGTTCCTATAACAATGTCTGGTTTAAATTCCTTTATAATCTTCTTTGAAACGGACATGGCTTTTAGAGCCATAAATATAGTTTTTATATTTTGGGGCGATAAACTTCTTTTTATCCCCTGAATTTCAATATGTTTTATATTGTACCCCGCTTTTTTGACGAGAGTGTTTTCCATACCGCGGGGTGTTCCTATAAAAAGGATTTCGCTTTCAGGCTCTTTTTTCATTATTTCATCGGCTATTGAAATTGCAGGATTTATATGCCCTGCCGTACCTCCGCCCGAAATTATAACGCGCATCAAACTCCCTCCTTCTTGTCAGGTATTTTGGAATATCTTGAAATGTTTAAAACAATTCCCATCGCACTCATTAAAAACACGAGACTCGTTCCTCCTGCGCTGAAAAAGGGTAATTGCATACCCGTGTTTGGCATAACCGATGTTACAACACCAATGTTTATTATATACTGAAGTGCAATAATAGTTGTAATGCCGAAAACTGTCACTCTCGAAAAAGTGTCGGGGGCATTGAG
>JAZOQG010000047.1:0-1989 GCA_045656005.1 Clostridia bacterium | reverse complement strand
TCTGATAAGTTTTCTACACCAAAGGCACGTTCTGCTTTCTCAATACCCGATTTTAAAAGTGTTGCAGTTTTTGCCTTTTCATCTATCATGAAGTCTGCGTCAACATCTTCATACGACTCTTTGTTATCACTTTCTGTTACTGTATATGCACGAAGCGTGCGGGCAAATCTGTCCGCCAACTGATAAAGGTCTGTTGACTTATCTCCTGCACCTGAAATAATCAGAGGTGTACGTGCTTCGTCAATTAAAATAGAGTCAACTTCATCGACTATTGCAAAGTTTTGTCCACGCTGTACCATAAGTTCTTTGTAAATAACCATATTGTCACGAAGATAGTCAAAGCCAAATTCGTTGTTTGTGCCGTATGTGATATCAGCAGCATATGCTTTTTTTCTGTCTTCGTTTTCTACCTCGTGAATGATAAGTCCAACTGTAAGGCCTAAATATTTAAATACTTTACCCATCCACTCACTGTCACGCTTTGCAAGGTAATCGTTTACAGTAACGATGTGAACACCTTCTCCTGTAAGTGCATTAAGGTATGCAGGCAATGTTGACACAAGTGTTTTACCTTCACCTGTTTTCATTTCAGAAATTCTTCCCTGATGGAGTATAATACCACCTAATATCTGAACGTAGAAATGGCGCATACCTAAAACTCTGCTTGATGCCTCGCGTACTGTTGCAAAAGCTTCAGGAAGCAAATCATCTAAAGTCTCGCCATTTGCTAAACGTGCCTTAAACTCTTTTGTTTTTTCTTTTAATTCGCTTTCTGACAGCGCCTTATACTCTTCCTCCAACTCCATTACTTTGTCTGCTAAAGGACGGATTCTTTTAATTTCTCTGTCGCTATATGAACCCATAATTTTTTCAAGTAGCTTTTTCAAAATATATCACCTCATAGGTTTTTGACCATAAAATACTATTATAAAGTATATCACAAAAGATATCCTCTGTCAAAGAATAATAAAAAGTTAACGGTTTATTTATATTTTGGACATTAATGAAATATTTTAATTTTTTTGCTGTAAACTTTTTTAAAAAAAGTGTTGACAAGCAGAATTTTTGCTGATATAATGTTCGAGTAAGCCCAAAAGATGCGGAGAGGTATCGAAGTGGTCATAACGAGGCGGTCTTGAAAACCGTTTGTCCGAGAGGGCGCGTGGGTTCGAATCCCACCCTCTCCGCCATTTTCTTTGGAGCTTTTTTTATTTTAATATAAAAACGTTAATTTCGTCATTCTTGGAGAAGTACTCAAGTAGGCCGAAGAGGCGCCCCTGCTAAGGGTGTAGGTCGGGAAACCGGCGCGAGAGTTCGAATCTCTCCTTCTCCGCCAACAAAAAGCAAGCATCTTTTTGATGCTTGTTTTTTGTTTACCTGAAAATAGTATGTTCGAACTCGAGCGACGAAAGGCGCGAGCTTTTCGCACGAGCGCTGCCTGTGGCAGATGCAGCGAGTGTGAAAAGGAAGAAAATAAGGAGTATAAAGGCGAAGTAATGAGCCGCATATACGACTATATTTTCGACTGTGGGAAGAAAGCGGTACGCTTTCGATTCCTTTTATCTCTCGCATCGAAGCCAAGCGAAAAAGCACTATCGAGGTTGTCAAAAAGTTGTCAACTTTTCAAAACAAAGAAAAAAAGAACATCCGCTTTGCGGATGTTCTTTTTTGTTTAAAATATCTTCCTGAATTCTTCTATCGGCAAGTCACTGCTGATATAACATTTACCACTGACGGTTATCGCAGACTGTTTATCATCTCCTGAAACTGCAATTTTTTCTCCGCCCAAATCTTTTTCGCAGATTATGTTTTCTTTTGCTATATCAAGTGTAAGGTTTCCGCTATCTGTTTTGTGCCAGCAAACTGCATAACTTTTTCCGCATCTTTCAAAAGAAAAGGCACTAAAATCCTTATTCCTTTCAGAAACTTCTATTTCGTAATATGGTACAAGCTCATATTCGCCCTTTTCATTTATGAGCAATGTATATT
>JAZOQG010000046.1:0-34631 GCA_045656005.1 Clostridia bacterium | reverse complement strand
TGGGTAATTCTGTTCATTTCATTCTACTATCCTCAAATGTGCAATTCTATCGTGAATGAATTTGCATTTTCGCAGAATTTATGTTATACTTCAAGCAAGTTCGTTTTAGATGATTTTATGGGATTTTGGTATAAATTTTGCAGAGATTTTCGAATAGCATCAATAAAGCATCAAAAGGAATAAGTTTCAAAAGACCAAGTGCAACAAACGGCTCAATGGTGGGAAGAATTTGAACGGTCCTTTTAATTTGACACGACCTCCAAAACCGAGTGCCGAGGGTTCGAATCCTACTGCTCCTGCCACTTAAAAACCGGCTTAAGCACTGCGTTTAAGCCGGTTTTTGTTATTAATTTTAAAATAAAAACTTCATTCACATCACTCAAAATGAGCATCAATTTCTCATCTGTTTTCTTCCGTTTCCAAACATTCCATCTGCTACATCATCAAAAAAGCATCATTTGATTTCATTATATTTCGTGAGGTTCTTATTTTTTACCAAAATAAAAAATCCCTTTTTCTTTGTTTATGCGTAACAAGTTTTGATATCCTGAAACTGATTTTAACCATTTAGCAATTAGAATATTCATAAACAAAGTTGGTGAAGAACTTATCAGAAGCTAAACACAATTAAAGAAGATAACATAAACATCCCAATTTTACATCTTTGAAGCTTTAATACCTTAAATAAAAAAGTGTTTTTCGGTTTCTGCACACAGATAGTGGTAAACGGGCAGGTGGCATTCCTGAACCTTATAAGTTTCAGTTTCAGGAGCTTTGATTGTTACATCGCAGATTTCAGAAAGCTTGCTTTCATTTTTCCCTGTAAATGCAACTGTTTTAAGCCCCAAGGCCTTTGCCATTTTTGCACCAAACACGACGTTTTTTGAATTGCCCGAAGTTGAAAGACCAATAAATAAATCGCCTTCTTTTCCGTACCCAAGCACGCTTTGAGCGTAAATTAAATCCGGGTCAACATCGTTTGCAAATGCAGTTATAAGTGCATTTTGACTGTCAAGTGCAATAGCAGGGAGACTTTCCTGAAGCTTTGATACAAAATAATCAAACTCTTCGGGAATTGCATTTTGAATCTTGCTGCGCTTTTCCTCGCAAAGCGGTCTTTTAGACAAAAAGCCTTTCATAAGCTCTCCCACAATGTGTCCGCTGTCGGCACATGAGCCACCGTTTCCGCATATTAAAATCTTACCGCCGTTTTTATAAGTATCAATCATAAGTTCAAGGGCACTTTCAATGTCTTTTTTACACACTGAAAGCGCAGGATATCTTTCATAAATCATTTTTTAAACCCTCCTTCGCAACGGCCAAAGCCGCATAATCTCCAATTTGTTCACCGAGTGCCGCAGGCAAAACAGAGCATACATTAAGGCTTTGCGCTAAAGCCTCTTTTGAAAGCACTCTTTCCATTCCCTCGCATAATAAATTCTGACTTCTTGCAAAAATAGAACCTATTATAATTCTTTCGGGATTTAATATATCAATTATTATAGAAAGTCCTTCTCCAAGTTTTTCTCCGCAAATCCTATATGCTTCTTTTGCAGTTTCGTCACCCATATCAGCCGCATCGGCAATAGTTTTTGCAGAAATTTTGTCGAGCTCCTCTGCACTTTGGCAGTAAAGAGTTTTTTCGCCCATTTGAATTTTTTCACGGGCAAGCATCTGCCCTATCTGCTTTATACCTCCGCCGCTGCAAAAGCCTTCAAACGAGCCGCTTTTGCCAAAACCTACAGGTCCGAATGGAGAAAGTCTTATATGCCCCACCTCGCCTGCCATGTCATTTGTTCCCGAATATAGCCTGCCATTTAAAATGAGTCCTGCTCCAAGACCTGTTCCAAATGTTAAAAATATCATGTTTTCGCAGCCCTTGCCAGCTCCGTACTGCCACTCTGCAAGAGCGCATGCATTTGCATCATTCTGAAGGAACGCGGGCACACCCGAAACTTCTTTTAAAAGTGAGCAAATCTCAATATTGTCCCATCCGGGAAGATTTGGCGGTGAACATATAACGCCTCGCCTGCTGTCGAGCGGACCTCCGCAGCTTATACCAACCGCAGAAATATTTTCAAGTTTTTTTACTTCTTCTGATATTTTGTTTAAAGTATTTTTCACATCAGTAGTTTCAAATTTTACTTTTGATAAAATATTTCCGCTATCATCTCCTAAAGTGACGGCACATTTTGTCCCACCTATGTCAACTCCTGCGTATAAAATAAAAATCACCTCATCATCTGTTTATATTTAAATATTACAAATTTCACTATATAAATTTTTACTATAAAAACCAAATCCATCATCTGTTGGATGCAAGTATAAGTCTGCAAAATACTTTTTGTCTTTTGGCACTAAATCAAAACCATCAATTACTGAAACATTTTGATAACTCGAAGTAATATTTAAAATTTCATTTTTAAGAATTTCAAAATCATCAATAGTTTTATAATCTCCACGCCATATGGGAGTTAATGCATATATTTTCGTATTGGGATAATTTTTGCATAGATTTTCGAAAAAACCTTTGCAGTTTTTCAGGGTAGTTTCAAGTCCGTCACACGAAATATCATTAGTTCCGTAGGCTGTCAAAATAATGTCGGGTGTAAAAGTATCTTTAAGGCTTACCATAGCGGGATTAAACCTTTCCCCACCTATTGCTTTGTTTATCTCTTCCGCGCCAAGCAAATGTGCTATCTTTGACGCGTAGCGATTCATGGGGCGCAGTGCATCATATCCCTGTGTTATTGAATCTCCATATACAAGTAGTTTCTTTCCTTTATTTAAAGGCTTTATAAAAGAATTATTGTCAAATCCAATATCATTTATAATACAATTTGCCGACCAGGGAAGATGAATGATTATTTCTTTTACGCCTTCACCCAAATCAAAATTTTTCTCAAAATCACCAAGTGACAACTCAACATCAACATAATTTTCAGGAAAAACCGTATCAGCATAATTGTCAATATTGCCAATACATATTCCATCTTTAATTATATCTACTGAAAAATATTTTCTTGCCGAAGCACTTAATGTGCATATCTTAAGATAAAGATTTGTGCTGTTTGTTGCAAACACAAGCTTTACGCCGGCGGTAGCATATGTTTGTGAATAGTAAAACTCGTCGCCTAAATCTTTGTAGAACTCCTCCTGCTGCTTTGTAAAGCGATAAAAATGAATACCGTCAATTTCTTTTTCAATTCTTACGGCTCCCTGCACGATATCTCTTATTTGCTGTATATCCGGTTTCCACATATCATTCCCTCCATTTGTGTTCTTTTTCATAAGTAAATCTTTCTATAAATTCTCTTTGTTCATCTTTTGTAAGAGATACAAACGGCAAGGAATAACCACCAATTCTTACAATTATGTTGCCATAATTTTCAGGGTCATTATATGCTTTTTTAAGGATATCTAAATCGACGCTGTTCACCTGTAGCTGAAGGCCTCCCATTGAAAAATATGTTTTAACAAGAGCTTTAATTTTATCTCGTTTTTCTTTACTTTCAAACATATGAGCTTCAAAATACAAATCTACAGGTTGACCGCCCGAAAAATTCTTTTGTAAAAGTGTTGCTGCGGAACGAAGAATGTCAGTAGGACTTCCTCCTCTCACATCGTTAGTAGGGCCTGCATTTTTGGCTACACATTCTCCCATTTTTCTGCCATCAAGCGAAGTATAAAGTTTGTTCCCAAAGTCCACATTACTTGCAAGGGTGTGCAAAGATGGAATAAAATACACATTGTCACGGCTTTCTTCCTTGCATATATCCGATACAATTTTACAAAGCCTTGCAGAAACTAAATCAGCCTTTTCTCTGCCGCAACCGTATTTATCGCATTTTTTTATATCAGCAAGAATACCTTCATAACCATCGAAATCATTCTGTGCTGCAACTATAATTTGTAAAAGTGTGTACTTTTTATTTTGAAACACCAAATCATCAATGGCAACTATTGCATTTGCTGTATTTACAAGTGCCATAGTTTCAATGGTTTCTGTATTGTATTTTGCCCCAATCGCTCTGTCAAGTCCTGATTTTATGCAATTTTCAGTTAACATTGATAAAAGTGGATTTGGTTTATTTTTCGCAACATTTTGAGCATTTTTGCGATTGAGAGTAAATAAAACTGAACATATTTCGCGCAAATAGTTCTCATATAAATCCAAAAGCTGCTCTTTGTTTTCAGGAGTCTCAACACCTTTTGTCTTTATCTCAAAAGGCAATTTATATCTTAACGGTCTGCCTTCGTTTACTGCCATTTCAAGCGGAAGATACATATTGAGCATACAACCCCACATCGATGCTATTTCCTCTCCGCTCATATAAAGCCCCATACAGCTATTTACACTGAATTTATGTAAATCACACAATGGGATGCCCCTGTCTTTCAGGGCGTCTCTACAGGATTGTTCGCCATAAAATGTTGGCTGCCCAACAGAAAAAAGCTTTTTATCAATAAGACTGTCAATCACTCTGTCATCGGTGTTTTTATTAATCCGCACAGCAAATATAGGCGAAGGCATACAAAGTTCTTTTTCAATTTCAATAAGCATAAACGAAAGCTCATTTATTTCATCCTCGCCTTCTTCACTCATTCCGCCAATATTAAACGCACAAGCGGCATCACCGTACAGATTGAGAAATTCAAAAAGATTTTTGATAAGCTTCTTTATCTCCTCTTTGTTATTTTCATTTTGATAAAACGGATACATGTATTTATCAAACCTGCCAAGAGAAATACTTGCCCAACAGTCCTCTGAAGCCGGGATAAGTGAATGCATTATCCACACTGCGGTTATAGCCTCGTAAAAATTTCCACTCGGCTCATAGGGAACTTTATCCATAGCATTTTTCATTTTAAGAAATGTCGTATTGCCTGTTTCCTTAAATAGTTTTTCTGCAAGTGCAGAAAAACGGCTCATATAAATTTTAACGCCTTCCACTGCCTCAAGCATTGACAAAAGCATTGTTTTTTTCTCTGAAGTAATATCATTACACAAAAGCTCATTTTTTACTTTTGAAACGTAGCTTTTAAGACCAAAATTTATTATATGTTCATAGTCAATCAAGCTATGCCCTCTGTCAAAGGTAAGCCTGATTGCATATTTTTCTTCAAGCTCTTTTTTTATTTTTATCTCTTCTGCGGTAAAGCTGTCAAAATATTCAAAATCGCGTTCACTATTAACCTTATAAAAATCGTCATTTTCACATCCGTATCTGCCGCAAATTAAATCACCTGCTTTTATAGATATTGGCATTTCCTCGCAGATTTTTTTAAAAATTTCAGCTTCTCTTTCAGGAGGTGTCATAAGCGAAAGAGTGTCAAAATATTTATTTTTTATATAGTCATAAAACTGATAAAACATAATTTACCTCTATGCTTTCTTAACCAATTTGTCAGTGTTTTCCCTTATTTTATCCACAATTTTTCTTATGTGATTTTCCTGAGCAAAGCTGCTTTCTTTATAAACTGCTTCTTTTCCAAGCATTCTTCTTTTACCCACACCAAGGGGATGATACGGAAGTATGTGTATCTCCTTTATATTTTTTAATCTGTTTGCAGTGCTCCATATACCATGGATATGATTTTCATTATCGTTTAAAGTGGGTATAAGCGGACATCTTAAAATAATGTCCGCTCCCATTTCGTTTAAAAACTCAAGATTATTCAGAATAAGTTCGTTTGAAACCCCTGTAAAATCCCTGTGTTTTACAGGATCACTTTCCTTATAATCAAACAAAAACAAATCCACAAGCTTATAAACTTTTTCAAAACTTTCTTTCTCTGCATATCCGCAGGTTTCAACTGCGGTATGTATTCCCTCTCTTTTTGCAAGACGCAAAATCTCATATGTTGCCTCATGCTGAAACATAGGCTCACCACCCGAAAGTGTTACTCCTCCACCGGAAGCATCATAAAACATCTTATCTTTCAACACTTCCTCTACAATATCTTCACATTTCATTGTTTTTCCTATAATTTCAAGTGCACCGCTAATACAGTTTCGGGTACATTCTCCGCACGCATTACACATTTTCCGGTTAAATGCATGCGCTTTGTCTATAACATGGCACCCCTCTTTGCAGAAGTTTTGACATCTCCCACATAATATGCATTTTTCCTCATTGTAAAAAATTTCGGGATTTGCGGTGCCTGATTCCGGATTATGACACCAAAGGCATTTTAAGGGACAACCTTTCATAAAAACCGTGGTGCGAATACCGGGACCGTCGCTTACAGAAAATTTTTGAATGTTAAAAATATTGCATTCCATATGTTTCACCCATTTAAATTAGTCTGTCATCGATGTATCGTATTCTATAAAGTTTTGATGCAGCGGCTCAGTGTCAAGCTCCTCAATGCATGAAAGCTTGCCCTCAAGATACTGACCGATTGTGTCAATTGCATAATCAATTCTTGCTGTTTGGAAACCAAATCTCTGGCAATGAACTTCCCAGCCAAACATTTTGTACTCTCTTCTCCATTGCTCTTTAAATGTTCCATAAAGTTTTTCATATAACTCTTTTACTGCAGGAAGAAGTTCTTTCATAATTCTCTCAAGTTCTTGCTTATCCCCTGAAAGATAAGCTTTTCGGAGATTGGTGTGAATTTCTGCTTTGTATGCCGCTGTGCGAAGGACTGTTTCTTCAAGAGTGAAATATTCATTCCAATCACCATATTCATGCACATATTCAGAAAGCATATCTGCAGCAGCACGATATGTTTTCATCGGTTCACCATCATAAAAAACATCAGGAAGATTTTCGTTTAAGAACCATTCTTCGCTAACTCTTATAGTTTCAAACACATCAATACGCAAAAGCTTTCTGCCAAGTATCTGATTTCCGTACAGACCGAAATTCAGCTTGTCGGTAGCATCAAAAACTTCTTTAGGAACTTTTGTTAAAAATTCACACATTTTCCATGCTTTGTCTTCACTTGCCTCTCTCCCTGACCAGTGATACTCTGCATAAAGAGCATTTGATGGGAAACAAAGGAAAAACGAACTTTCGCATCCGCCGTTGCCCCAAAGGGTATTTAAAAGCATTTCGGGATTTTCATCAAGACAAGCCTCAAGAGCAGGAATTGAACATTCAAACCCAAATTTGTTGTTTGGTGCAAATCCCTCCCAGTTCCAGCCTGAACCGGCGAATGCAATGGGATTTCCGGTTTCCTTGTGGCGCTTTAAAAGCGTAAGATATCTGTCTTTATTCTGTCCTGAATAATACCAGTACATAAATCTGATATTCTCTGGGATTTTGTCCTTATATTCTGCAGGCAGATAAGAATTATATGTATAAATCTCTCTCGATTCGTGATCGGGGAAGAACAAATCGCTCCATATTATCGGTTTGAAATCGTATTTTGCACAGAGCTTGCACACCTTATCGAGATGGTCGAAAATAAGCTCATGCTGGTCGATTACTTCATTGCGATGCTTTTTAAAGTATGCACCCGTACCAACATCTACAGCTTCGTCCATTCCGATATGTATATTGTTACTGCGGAATGCCTTTTTGCAGGTTTTGAGCATATCTTCAATGAAACGAAGGCTTTCCTCTGTACCGGGCATAATATTAAATTTTGTATCTTTTACGGGAGCGGATGCAGCCCATTCGAGATATTTTTCGAGATGCCCAAGAGTTTGAATGCAGGGTATAACCTCAACGCCAAGCTGGAATGCATAATCATCAATTTCACGAAGTTCTTCTATGGTGTATCTTCCTCTTTTGTAGCCAAACCAGGGATACCCTTCTATTTCATAAGTATCCTCGGTGTAAAGCATAAGCATATTCATGCCAAGGCACGCAATCATGTCGAGATATTTTTTAACACTTTCAACTTTTAATACACCTTCTCTTGACATATCAAGCATTGGTCCGCACCATTTAAAATATGGTTTTTTCTCAATATGAAATTCGCTTTTGCCTTCGGAAACAGCTTTTGCAAACTCAGTAAGTGCTCTGCAAACGGCAGAGGGAGTGTCACCTCCCACTACCGCCTTGCCATCGGAAAGCGATGCTTTCATGCCTTCAGTTTGTGCGAAAGTGATTTTACCTTCATATTCAAAACCTAAAGTTTCAAAAACTTTTTCCTTTAAAAATTCAAAATTCATTTTGTTCCTCCCTAGTTGTTTTTGAATTTAAGAATAATTGTAGATGTGCATGTACCCCAATCGAAACGTGCAAAAATTCTGCTTGCTTCATTACCATAGTCCTTATACGATTTAATATCGGAAACTGTAGCCATACGCACTTCATCTTTTTCTTCGTCAAATATGTAAAAACCACCCCAGTTTATTTTACAAGTATAGTAGTCCTTGTTTGCGAAGAAACTGTCGTTATATGTTTCCTTCCAGCCATATTGAAGCACAAAATGGTCATCAATTGCAGTATGAACCGTGCCATTGAAGAATGCATGTTCAGTCTGCCAGTTGTTGTTATAAGGAAGTCCCGTTTCAAATTCAAGACGTTTATCAATATCATAACAAACCGTGTAACCTATAATTTCTCCGAAAGCATCAAGTGAAACCTGAATAATATCACCGCGTTTTAAATCGCCTCTTCCGCTCGGGAGTGCCGCTTTATAAACTTCATCGTCTATAGGATAACCGCTATATTGTTCATTATAAAGTCCGTAAATCTTTGCACCCGACTCGCCATCTTCATTTTGATATGATGCAACATAATCAACAAGGAAAAGATTTGATCGTTCCGGTACGCTTACTCCCGCTCCGCCTGCTTCAATATAGTTTACGGCAAGCTTTGTGCGGTTTACATCATCTTCGTTATATGCTTTCAGTTGCAAAGAATTGCCGTAGTTTGCATAAAGTGAGCTGTAGTTTGACACAGAAAACTTTTTATCTTCCAAAACATCATAGTCATTCGGCACATTAAACACAGTAAGACCACTCATGTCAAGGTAAATCTTTGCCCCATAAAGACCTGAATATTGTTCAATGGAATACTTATTCTCCATCTTTCCTGATTTTGAGAAAAGTGTGTATTTATCCTCATATTCACTGTCCATATACTCTGTGTCAATTTCAATAATTTCGTTTTCAGAATTTACACTGTAAGAAATAAGCTGAGGAATAACTCTGTCTTTTATACTTCCGCCATCCAGGTGGTCGCGGTAAAGATTTTGCAAGGCATTTGCATCTTCCTTATTAACACTTTTACCATCAATTTTCACCCTGTCTGCTACATTGTAAATATTAATTTCACCAACGGAATTTAGTATTTTCAGTTTAAAATTCTGCGAAAGCCCCTGACCATCTTTTGCGCCGTCAATGAGATATCCAAATTCCATTGCGCCTGAAATTTTTGATATAAATACACCTGCTTCACCATTTTTATCAATATAAATGGTGCCCATATCACCCGATGATGGCATTTTACCATTTTTAATAATTGCAGAAGAAGCTTTATAGTATTTACCTTCAAGAGTAAATCCGTTTGCATCTGTTTCACTTACCAAACCGCCCGCAGTCTCGTTTGAAACAAAAATTCTTATAAGCGAATCATTTTTTGAAGCCGTAACACTTATAAGCTTGTCAGGCTGAAGCGAGTCAAAGTCTGCAGCCGATGAAGCGCTATAAACTACAATATCCGATTTTTGTGGGTCAAATGTTATTCTTTTTTCAGTATTATAGTCCTTTATCGAGTAATTATCATAGTAAACATTTTCAACATAATATACATCATAAATATTTATATGAATTGTTTCGTATTCTCCATTGTTATCGGCATCGACGAGTGTAAGCGAACAGTTTTTCTTGTCATCAGCAGTTAATTGTGTAATATCAGCAAATACTCCATTGTAAATAAAATCAGCAACACCTGATACCTTGACAGAAACTTCATAATTATCAGAATAATACTTGACTTCATTCATTGAAAAAGATGAAATGTCATCTTTTGAAATTTCAAGAATATTGCATACCTCAGACAAGGCAATAAATTTCAAAACATTTTTTCCGTTTTCCTCGGTGTAGTACGCATCAACAGACGCACCCAGAGGAATATCCCCTACAATAGATGCATTGAACAAAATCTGATTATCAATAACAATTGCATCTTTTGTACAGCCGTTAGTGGATGTCAGTGAAGAATATTCATTTGCTGAAACTGTTTTATTTTTAATTTTGCAAATATTAAAATTGGTTTTAAGGAACGTATTATTGCTTTTTATTGTTGCAGAAGGAACATCTCCGTATGTTTCTTTTTCTGCCCACGGTATTTCAAGAGAATTTACAACCATTTTCTGTGCACAACTTTTTGTGAGAGTGCTGCCGCTTATTCCTTTTAAAAGTCCAATTCTCTGCGCAACAGCCAGATATCCCGAAGGATACCCACCCTCATATAAAGCCACGTCACCATATCCCAGTAGGCACACAAAAGTTTTGGCAGCCTCCGAAACTGTAAGGGTATCATCTGGATAGAAAAGAAACTCGCTCTTTCCAACCATGGCTTTTGTGCCTGTTATCTGCATAATCTCTTTGAAATATTTGTGTTGTGCACCCACATCCGCAAATTTCACACTGTAATCTGCCGCAGGTGCTTTTGTAAGATGCACAAGATAGTATGCAAATTCGCCTCTTGTAATCGCCGCATCAGACGCACTTGCACCGGGAATTATTGAAAGAGCAGACAACATTTTGGCATCGGCATATGCGTCTTCCGATACTGTTGCCGCCTCTTGTGCAAAAACCGACATCGAAAAAACAAGCGCCAACGCCATGATAAGTGATATTATTTTTTTCATTTATTTGCACCTGTCCTTTCTAATAATCTTGAAATAATAACTGCACAATGTGCTCTTTGTGCATTATCTTTAGGCTCGAAGTTTTCTCCGTTTCCTTTTACAAGACCTGCACCTGCCATAAAGGAAACTGCCTCTTTTGCATATTCACTTACAAGTGACGAGTCAGAAAACTCTGCCTTTTCTTCAAAGGATACACCGATAAGAGAAGCGAGTCTGTAAATAATGAGCGCCATATCTTCTCTTGATATTTTGTCATTTCCACCAAATATATCCACTGATTTTCCTTTTATAATGCCAAGTTTTGATGCACTTGCAACGTATATATATTCCCATCCCTCTTTACTTACGTCTTTAAACTCGATTTCAGCCACTGCATTTTGAAGTCCGAAAGCCGCTACAAGCATTTTGATAAATTCACTTCTTGTAACAAAGTTTGAAGGATAAAATTTGCCGCTGCCGTCACCTTGCAAAACTCCTTTTGTTTGGAGAGAGGTTATGGCATCGTAAGCCCATGGTACATCTTTTATATCACTAAAAGGTGCAACTTGAGGCACAGGAGTGCTCTGCACGGGTGCCGAG
Source organism: Clostridia bacterium (assembly GCA_045656005.1). Taxonomy (GTDB): domain Bacteria; phylum Bacillota; class Clostridia; order UMGS1883; family UMGS1540; genus JAZNQN01. The sequence goes on along the minus strand of JAZOQG010000046.1, from coordinate 23,273 downwards.
CCGCCCGTGGAGCCGACATGCGAGCTGCCTCCGGTATTTGGCACAGATGAGCCATTGTTTTTTTTCTGCTCGTATATAACCTCATCTATCGCATTGTTAAAGCCTTTTACGATGTCTTCAATACTTTCGTATGTTTTTCCCAGCATCTTTTTATATATATTTGCTGAATCTGAAACCTTCTTGTAGTCCCCATCAAAATCTAACGTAACATTTCCAAAAATGCTCACAGCGTTTTTAATTTCCTGATAGTTCTGAGCTTTTGATGCAAGTGTTAGCACAACTGCATCCTCATATAATTTTTTATAATTCTCTGCATTTTCAAATTCTTTGCCAACCATTATATCCAGAAAGTAAATTTTCTGCGCTGGTGTAAGATTTTTTGCATATGATGCATCTATGCCAAGATTTTCAGCATTTTCTGAAATGAAAGAAATATACTCTTCCCTTTCGCAATTTTTAACTTTCTCTGAAAAATAAAGTTCATTAAATCTGTTTTTAAATTCAGTAACATTATTTTCTTTATTATTAAAAAAGCTGTCGGTTACTGAAGTTTTAAAGCTTTCAGTTAAAGTATAGTCCTTTGGTATAACCGGAAGTTGTTCCGCGTTAAAAAGTTCCCAGAAATATACCACAAACTCTTCTTTTGAAGTTTTTGAATTTAAAGTTTCAATGTTTTGTTTTAAAATTTCCTCATCATAACGAATAAATGAATGTGTAAAAACCTTGCTGCCATTTGTTACTAAAACCAAATAATTTCCCACGGGTGCATCTTCGGGAAAAGAAAACGAAAAACTGAATTTTCCGTTTGAATCAGAAATATAGTGGTCATAATAATATGCCACGCTCTCAAGTGCTGAAATATCTCCAAGCTCCGCAGGTGCCACTATGTCAGCAAATTCTGTGCCTTTCAGTAGAAAAAGAGCAAACACATCCGCGGGAGCGGTGCCGAGGGTAAAACTACCCTCGACTCTGCCCGATAAAATATCATAATCGGCTTTTATGGTATCGTCAGCCATAACGCACACGGGAAAGGTTAGCAACAAAAGACAACAAAGAAGCCATGCTATAAGCTTTTTCATATGTCCTCCTTTTAATTAGTCAACAAGTGCCACGTCAGCAAAAGGTGTTAAGTTGTTGTCCCATACAAATCCTTTAATCTTGTCAGCTCCATCCTTTGAAACGGCATCTGTTTTTACAGGATATCCGCTTAAATCATTAGCAACAAGAATTTGTTTCATTTCAATGTCAATCATTTTGTCGCCTTTGTAAGCTGCCAAAATTACATATAATGTTTTTTCTCCTCCTGTAATGTTTGTAACATTAAGATTAAGCGTTACATCATTTCCAATAATTTCAGAAAGCTTACTTACTTTTGTTTCGCCTTCATAAACACCTGCATTTTCAAAGAACAAACTCTTGTCACATGCAACAAAATCAAATGTGTATTCGCAAAGGCTTACTGTCATGGAATCGTTGTAAATTGTGTCATTTGCAGGATATGCCGGAGTTCCTGCTGCAAGCTTTATTGAGTATTTATCACCGGCTGTAAGTTGGGTTGCAGGTGTAATTTTTACGGCTTTGTAATATGAGTAACCATTATTTGTTCCCATTTCACCATAAAACTCTGCACTATATCCTTCTGCTGCACCGTTTTTGTAGAATGAAATATAATTTTTCGGATCTACATTTGAAGGCATAGGAAGTTCAAGCTCTACTATAAAATACTTAGTATCAGTAAGCATACTTCCGCAAGTAAACTCTTTTCCACTTTCAGAAACAGCTTTTATTCCTTCTACCTTTGCATATTTGGAACCGTAAATGTAGTCTCTTATATTGTCAATATAAAATTTCTTTCCTGCAGGAGCATCATCAACTGGGTAGTAAGGAACTGCTCTAAATGCTCTTACATAGGTAAAATTACCATCATTTTGTAAGTTATCAAACAAAATCTGATAACCGGCAATGTTGAGCATAGCACGGTTTGAATCTGTGTTTACATAAAGCTCTGCATGATACCATCTGCCGCTTTCAATTTCACCATATACAACACCCGTTTGTGTGTTTTTAATTTCACCGTTTATAATTCTTACTGGAGGCACAAACGAAAGTCCGTAATCACCTGCACTTGCAATTGGTGTGCCAATTTCCTGTGCCGAAACGTCTTCTGCATAAAAATCATATGAGAATACACCGTTTCTCCAATAGCTCCATTCTTCATAATGCGCCGCTCCTGTTTCTGCTGAAGTGGACTCTGTTGTTTCGAAATAGAAACTGATGCCGTGTGCTTCATCTACCTGTGCTTTGCCGGTATTAAGTCCTGTTGTATTCTGGAAAGTGACATCAGCAGTGTCAAAATCTGCATTTATGATGCTGCCATGACCACGAAGTATTTCAGGTCTGTATTCAATGGTAATTTCTTTTGTGTATTCAGTTCCTCTTGAGTCTGTAACTTTAGCCGATACATTATGTTTGCCAACAGTGAGCGCACCGCTAAAAGTACCATTAGTGGCAGCATTGCCATCAACAGATATGCTTGCATTTGAGATTGCCTCGCCGTCAGCATCGCTGCCGTATGCTGAAAGAGTTACATTTTCGTTAAAGTAGAAAACATATCCGTCCTGTACGGAGAAGCAAACCTCTGTAGGTGTGTTATTTTTAACAATAACCTTTACTGTTGCCGCATCGCTTTGAGCATCGTTTACATCTATGGCAACCGCTGAAAGTGTATGTTCACCTTCTGTAAGAGATGAAATTGCAAACTCGTAAGGAGCTTCATTTTTCGATTCAATTACTGTTCCGTTATCAAAAATCTTAACCAACTTTATAGCGTCGCCGTCTGCATCTGTAGCATTTACGCTAAAGTTAACAGGTTCACCTACATTAAATCTTGTTTTATCACTGATACCAATAATTGTAGCCACAGGTGCAGTGTTTCCGCTTATATTTTCCTCTGTTTTAAAGGTAAATGTTGCCGGCGCCGAAACACCTGCTACAGTTTTTACGGCATCTGATGCTGAAACTGTGTAGGTTGTGTTATATACCATATTGTTTTTAAGAGTAAGCTTTACATTTTTAAGGTCAACATAAGAAACTGTGTAATCTACTCCTTCTGTAAGTGCAGTAGCACCTGCTTTTACGGAAATATTACCTGCATATGTGGAAGTGTCCATAAGGTTGTCTGTATCTGCTGTGAATGTAAGGTCAATTTCCTTGTCGGAAACTAAAACTGCTTCTCCCTGATGTTTTACATCTATTGAAACTGTGGGAGCATTTATAAGAATATCCCAATCCGATCTGCGTGATTCAAAATCATCAAAATATACTGTTCCCGCACCGCCATATAAGAATATATAATCTTGCCAAGACGATGAAGCTATATTCTGGTCTATTACTTTTGTTTTATTAAGAACCTTTTCGCCGTTGAGATATACCTCTGCCCAAACACCGGCACCATCAGCAGTATCATCGATTACGATTGTACATGTATTCCATTTGTCTTTGATGTATGTGGTATTTGCACCATCTGAAGTTTTAAGCTGATTGCCAAAAACTTTCATGCTTGAATCATTAAAATCTGCTAAAGTAACATCAGTTGTACCCGAATTATATCTCCATCCTAATGTTATCGAACCGCCATCGCTCGAAGGAACATAATATTTGAATGTGAATGCAGTTTTCATATCCTGATTATATGCATAATATGTATGACCATTAAGCGAAGTTGTAGAATACTGTCTTTTATACTTAAGAACTTTATTTCCTACTACTCCGGCAGGGTCATTTTCTACAAAAACGTCAAGCCCTCCCCAATCACCGCAGGTGAAGTCTATTTTCTGATCTCCGCTTCCTAACTGTAAAGTGTAATAAGGGTCGGCTACACCCAATGCTTTACCTGTACCCACTTCAAAATTCTGAAAGTCGTACTTGTACTCAGCCCAGTTGAAAGTAATGGCACTGGTGTTTACACACATAACCGACGCCATCATAACAATGGTAAGAAACATTGCCAAAAGTTTTTTCGCGTTTTTCATAAATTAACAACTCCTTTTTATTATTTTAAGGCTTTCGCCTAAAATTTTGTTTTTTATGCGAAACTTATAGAAAAAGCTCTTTTACTATTTTCGCCTATCTCTTATTATATCTGTCAAATGCATCTTGCTGAAAGGCTACCGCTTCACCAAGTCCAAAAGTTTCGAGTTGCTTGAGATAATCATCATATTTATCAAAGGACTCTCTGCCTGTTATAAATTTGATTGCCATTTCCTGTGCGTATGTGTTAACATTTACCATAATGTCGGCAGATTTCGCGCTTTCCTCTTCTTTTACATAAAGCTGAGGCACAATATGGTCGTTCATGTTTGTTTTGTTCCATTCTCTCTGTGCCGCTGAAAGTTCGGGTTGTGTGTAATACTGCTCGATGTATCTTACATCCTGGAGCATTGGAATATGGCCATTAAGGGTATATGCAGCTATAGCCTGCGAAACTGTGTATTCGTCCGGGTTATTGTGAATAATATCGGTATATTTAGGATAACCTTCCACCATATTATAGCTCACGCCTTCAATACCAAAGCTTGACAGAATTTTACCCTCTTCTGTAAACGCATAATCTATAAGTCTCATCGCAAGCTCGGGGTTTTTACAGTTTTTCGAAATTGCAGTGCCACTGCTCATTAAAACCTGCGCAGTTATGTAGTTATATTCGGCATTCTTCCCCTTTTCTTCTGCGGGGAACTGAACACCCTTAAACGAATATTCACCAAATTCCTCAGCTGCTTTCAAAAGCGGTCCCATGCCTGAACCTGCCCAAAAAGTGCTTGAGCCGGCTTTTCCGTTTAGCATTTCACTCTGAATTTTAGTGGTATCAAGTGTAAGAAAATCGGGGTGGATAAGTCCTTCCTCATACCATCTGTTAAGTGTCATAAGAAATTCTTTGTAGCCGGGCTGAGAATAGCCGTATTTAATCTCCCCATTATCGTGATACCATTCTTTGTAAAATCCAAAACCGGAGCTGAATGTATCAAGCAGCTGGCCGAAGTCTCCCATGTAAGGGTACTGGACTCCGTTTTCTTTAAAGGCTCTTAAAACCTTTTCCCACTCTTCAATTGTTGTAGGTGCTTCAAGGTTGAGTTTTTCAAGCAAATCTCCTCTCAGCGCCGGACCGTAGCAAATCTGTAAAAGTCCCGGCTCTAAAAACATTGGAACTGAGTAATACTTTCCGCTGTCGGTTTTAATTTGCTTATCCCATTCCTTGTTTTCACTAAGCATTTTTTTAAGGGCAGGCGCAAATTTATCTATTAAATCACCAATGTCATAAATATAGTCATCTGCAATAGCCATTTCAGGTCCGCCAGGGTATGTATTCCAGCTATGCTTTACAAGGTCAGGCAGTTCATCCGAAGCAATTAAAAGCTGTATCTGCTCGGCTCCCTGTCCCTGTACGGGATGGATATACTCCACTTTAATTCCTGTTTCTTCGGCAAGCTTTTTTGCAATCGGTGTATCCCCAAAATTTTCAAAGGTTGTGCCAAGGTCGGACATATCTTTCCACCATGTAATTGTGTCTTCACATTCAATTGGATAGATATCATCACCGTTTAATTTTACCTCCGCTCCCGGATAACCGGATGCGTTTGACACTGCATCTTTGTTCCCACCCGAACAGCCGGAAAGAGAAACAATAGCTACCAATGCCAACATAAATGCTATGATTTTTTTGCTTTTCTTCATTCTATACATCCTTTCTTTTTGGAACAAGTAATAAAAACTTTGTTCGTTTTTTTATTTCAAACACAGGCAGGCTTATGTCTGCCTGTGTTATCAATACTATTTTTGCTTCTGCATTACTTTGATTTCGTTTGTACTATTCCATGTGCCGGTGCTTGTTCTTTCAAAGCAAAGTCTTATATATCTGCCTTTTGCATTGTCAAGGAACACGGTCATATAATCACTTGATGTACCCGTGCTTTCACCATCAAACACCTTTTTCCATTCTTTCTTATCATCTGAAACTTCAATTGTATAGTAATTAATTCTTTCGTCACCAAGATAGAACGAAACGGAAACGGCATCAATTTCTTTGCTTTCACCAAGGTCAAGTAACATTTGTGAATTTCCTTCAACTGCCCATCGTGTAGCAAAGTCATTATCAAATGCATTCACTGCAAAATCGCTACCGTTACCCTCAGGTGTTGCCTCAAAGTTTTTAATTTCTAGTGGGAGCATGTTTTCGGGAAGACCGATATAAAGCGGAACTTTGATATTTACCTTTACAGCATAGTAATCAGCAGGATTATTTTCATTTATAACCTTGATTATCGCAGTTCCCGGAAGTGTGTCAGCCTGAATTACATCTGCCCTCCAGCCTGGAAGTGCATCTGCAGATATTTCAGGTATCGGATCATCTCTTTCAATATTGTAATCATAAACAGTATTCGTTTTCGAAAATCCTTGAACCGTTTCACCATTTACCCGGATATCAGAAAGCCCGTCTGTCTTTTTAACGTCGTCCGAAACTGTCCACTCTGCTATAGGCTCAAAGTGATTTAAGAAATCAAATTCTTCCTGTGCTGAAAGCTGAACACCACGCATATTGACAGTCAGGTTAAATTCACCAACATTTCCTTTTGCGTTTATTGCAAGTCTCTTAATGTTCTTAAGCTTTGTTATATACTGTGCTTCAGGCTTTGTTTTTTCGCTCATATGCTCTGGTTCTGTAACCTCAAACCTGGCATTAGGGTCAGTGCAGTCAAGGCGCATCATAAGTTGCTTGTTGCCCTGTGTTAAAAGTGCTTCTTTTCCGCCTTCAAGTATCTCTATATCCGCGAGAGTGTGCATAAACCACCATATATCGCAGCCATTTTTATTAAGTACAAGTTCGTCACGGATTACTGCCGTTTTTCTGAAATCCGTAAGCATAAAGCCACGTTTTGCGCTTTTTACGTCTTCACTGTAATACACAGGGCTTGTATCAAGCACTGCGTATCCACCGCCTGCTTTCGATTCGCCACCTGTTTTATAAACAGTTACCCCATGCACCTGATCATCAACCCTGTCTTTGGAGTTTACAAGCAGAACGTTATGTCCTTCACCACGGTTTACATAATATGTGTATCGTTGAGGATAATCAAAATAACCGGGATAATTATAATTGTCTCTGCCTAAGTCCTCCGCCCATCTCTCGCCAAGTGCGTCAAACACGAAATGTCCTTTATCAAGCTGCTGATGGCCGGCGTTGTTCTCGCCTCCACGATATCCCAGGTAATTTGCTCCTGTATCGTTCCATCTCTCACGCATAGAGCCTGCTTCAACATTTCTGAAGTATCCGTCGAGAGGATATTCCGAAACCTCCTCGGCTTTAAAGTCGGGATCATACCTTCTGTCACCAACTGCATAACCGGTGCTTCTCATAAGGTTTGTTAAAATTGTTGCAAATTCTTTATCTCCGTTTTTCTTTGCAAAATAGTAGGCTGTGTTGATGCCGTTCATAAGGCTTGCCCTGTCACCATCTGAGAAGTTAAAGCCAATGGTTGCCCCCTGCATATAAACAGGAAATGCTCCTGTTTTGTTTATGCTGAAAACATCGTAATAGCCATAGTCTGTTCCAAGCGGCATTTCCAAAAGCTCATAAAAGTTTGCAAGGTTTTCAGTAGCATATGCCCAGTAAGGCGGTCCCTCATAGTAACCTCCGTCGGGTGCGTAATTTGGCAGGAAATATTCAATTGCCCTTATTGCTGCCGTAACACACTCTGAATAATACTCAGGGTCAGTTTCAAAGAAAGCCATTACCGGCGCGAGATACTGCGACTGTATTACGCAATTTATATTGTCTCTTGCATATTTTACGGCGTAACTTGCTGAAGAATAGCCTGTTAATTCTTTAAAGGCACGCGTCCAATGCTCTATAACAGTTGTTCTTACATAATCTTCTATTTTCTTTCTCTGCTGTGGTGTGAAGTAGTCATAACACCAGTCATATGCCCTTGCAATACCGCTACCGAGACCACTGCCATTTAAATATGCACGGCGGTGATTTTGATCGGGATTATTATCTATGTAGTACTCAAGCGCTCGCCAAAGCTCATTGGCATACTTCGTGTCTTTTGTGAAAAGATATGCCTGTGCAAGATAAATAAATGAATTTACATCTCCGCTCCACGCAGTATTAAGCTTGCTTGTTGACGGCAGAAGCTTTATTCCGGGAAGTCCGAAACTTTTATCCGCCAAAGCTATTTGCTCATCGTACCACGCTTTCATATCCGGGTCGGTTTTTACATCTTCAAGAATTTCTGCCACTCTTTCCTTTGTATAGAAAATTCTTGGATGTGCACCATTTATATTCTCATTAAAGTCTTTTATTATCTCTTCCGGCATGGGTTTGTAATATACAAGATAGAAATACATTTCTTCGGCATTTATATAGCTATCCAGTTCTTTTTCGAAGTTTTCCTTACCTATTGCGTAAAACTCATTTTTGCTATCATGAAAAACTGTACCGAAAAGTGAGAAGAAAGCCTCTGCAGGGATGTACATTACTCCGTCTATAAGCATTACCTCTCTCGGCATTGCTTCTTTTACCCCGCCTATGTATTTGCTACCAACCGTGAGTGTATATGTTTTGTCATCGGTTACTACTTTTGTTTCTTTGGGCGAATACAAAACTTCGGCTCCCATTGCTTCTGCTGTACATCTGACAGGTGCCATTGTGGTATCAATGTACTGAATTAAACGATAAGGCATTTCCTGTCTTTTTCCGCCCCAGCATCCGTACTTTGCATCAAGTGCAAAAAGATTATAGTCACCTATCTTTTCTTCAAGCTCATCACGAAGTGGAGAAGAAGATATTACTTCGTTATATCTTTGATAAAAAGCTTCTCTTTCTGCATCCTTGCTTTGAAGTGCATCTGCCTCGTAAAGTGCAAAGTTATCAAAATATGCGTCAGAGCCACCAAAAGCACCATCGAGATAAAAGTTAAACTCCACAAGCCAGTTGTATTTTTCGTCATATGTAGCAGTTGCCATATATTTTTCATCAAAATAAAAGTCGAACTTATGCTTTGTGTTATCCACAACAAAAGCAAGATTATGGAATTCTCCAAGCGGCATATAAACCGTGGGCTTTCCTCCTATATTGATAAATCCATGTTTATCTATTTTGAAAAAATCCATAAAATGCCAGTTTGGATTTGGACCTGCATCAGCCGTGCTGCAGCTGAATGTTCCGTACTGCTTAACCATTAAATCAAGACGCATAACATATTTTTGAACATCATAGTTTTTAAAGTGTGCAAAAATCAATCCCGCCTGCGCTCTCTGTCCTTTTTCTCCACCATGCATGCGCATTACATGTCCGTCACCCATTTTTACTTTTTCAAGTTTTGTTCCGTCATCGGTGTCTTTAAAAGTTTCCCAGTCGCCACCGGGCGTTGAGTAAGGAAGTTCCGCATCATCATAAACAAACATTCGCTTTACTCCGACATCTTCTGCGGCCGACACAGGTAACACACCAGCGCTTATTACCACTGTAAGCAAAATTGCTAAAATTTTTTTCAATCAAACCACCTCTCATATACATTATACATCATTTTTCTGTACAAACTGTGATGTAATTAATACAAAATGTTGCATTATCTACAATTTTTTATAAATTTTGGCATGTGTTACTCTAAATTACCAAAAAAAGTATCTACAAAGAACATTTTAAATGTTTTTCCTTTTCCATCAAAAGGAACTTCTCCCGATATTTCGTTTATACCCAAAGGAATTTTTTTTCTGATTATTTTAACATCTTGTAGTTTTTCATCTTTATATATTGCCGCTGCTAAAACTGTTTCTTTTTCTGTGCTTTCCTTATTATCCGCAATAAAGCTATACACTATTTTTTCGTTTTCAGCGTCAGTTTTTATGATTATACCATGTTTCCTATCAAGATTAACTGTGGTGTAATTATCAACAATTATGACTGAATTCGGAATATAACTTCCGAGCAATATATACCCCGGTCTCATAACACCGTTAAGATTTTCAACATAGTCATTCTCAACTACACATTCACCATTTATATATATTGAAATTTTTCTTAAAGCACTGTCGAGAAGTATTGAAATTTTATACCACTTACTATTTTCAAAAGAAAATACCTCTTTTTCTCCTTTTTTGAGTTTCCCGTTTTGTATAATGTAAGGGTTAATTCTCTCTCCTGCGCATTGAGGTGAAAATATCTCTATACGTCTGTTTTCAAAATCGCTACACAAAAAGTCGTATTCAACATACATCGCTTCGCGCCACGTATCTCCCCAATCTGTAATGCCAAATCCCATTGTGTCACCTGTTATGGTTTCGCTGAAAAATGACTTTCCGTACCCTGCATCGGTATCGGTTATGTGAGCATATGCATACTTTGAAGCCGTGCCATATTCCGAGATAAAAAGCGAATCTTTAAAAATTTTGTAAGTCTGCGTTTCACTTTCGTATCTTTCAAAATCTTCAAAATCAAACCTTCGTTCATTTGTAACGCTGTATTTTGCTACTACCGAGATGTTTGAAGATACTGTGTGTGATTTTCCATATATATCTGTATATTCAGCTCTTATAGTGTGCTCACCATCAGATAGTGCCACACTTTTACCAAAAGGCGGTGACATAAAATTGCCGATAAGCTTTTCGTCAACGTATATATCGGCGCTTTTTACATTTGCTCCTGCAATGGATATATACGCTTTATCGGTAAAGATTTCACTATCATTTATTGGGTAAAGTATCGCCTTTTCATCATCCGTAAAGAAAACCTTATCTTCCATAATCGGGTTTTCGTGGTCTTTATCATAAACACTTTCCCAGTTTTCAAAAGGCTCATCTATTTTTGCAGGCATCATTTTTTCATCAGTAACATCAGTTACTCTCATGCACACATTTATATATACCTTTCCCTGCGCTCCCGTAAGATGCACCATAACTTTTTTATAAGTGCCGGAAAGGTCAGTAAGCTGTTGTTTAGAAGGTTTTGTATTTTCAGCAAGATGCACAGGCTCCATAATTTCAAACTTAGCATTTTCGCTTGATGAAAGCTGCATTATGCACCTATGTCTGCCAATTGATAAAACTGCCGTTTTCCCTTCATCTGTAATTTCAATGTTTTCAGCCATGGTATGCATAAACCAGTAAAGCTCATTGTTGTCACGAGTGAGAGTTACCTCATCTCGTATAATAGCCTCTTTTCTTCCGTCTGTAAGCATAAAGCCTCTCGTCGCCTTTGTTACATCCTCGCCATAAGCCCCACTTGTATCAAGCACTGCATATGCTCCCATCTCTCCCGAATTGCTACATATCAGTGTTGAATAAGCATCTTTTTTCTGGTCTTCATACTTTCCATACGGATTTATAAGAAGAACATTTTGTCCCTCTCCTCTTTTTTTATAATAAAGGTATCGTTTGTTTCCGAAATACTGGTCATAGTTATAGTCATCACTGCCAAGCTCCTCAGCCCATCTCTTTCCATAGGCATCAAACACGAATGTTCCTATATCAAGGTCACCATGCCCAATAGAGTTATCACCACCATGATATGCAAGGTATGCCGAGTTGCTTGTCCATCTCCCTCGCATTGAACCTGCTTCAACATCTCTAAAATAGCGGTCAAGCGAAAAACTTTTACCTTCCGCAGATGGAAATGCAGGGTCATACCATCGGTTTCCTATGGGATATCCTGCTTCCCTCATTAAATCTATAATTGTTTTTGCAAATGCTCTGTCCCCGTTTTTAACCGCAAAATAATATGAAGTCGGCAAATCGCCTATCAGGCTTGTCCTGTATCCGTCACCAAAATTAAACTGCAATTTATTACCATTCATATAGAGAGGAAATTCGCCTGTGTTTTTTACATTAAACACATCATACATTCCGTAAAGTGTACCAAGTGTACTCTCCGTTGCATCAAAAAGATTTGCAAGATTTGTTGTAGCATATTCCCAGTAAGAAGCCCCTTCATAGTATCCGCCATCAGGGGCATAGCATGGCAGAAAATATTCCATCTGTCTGTAAATTGCACACATAAGTTTTGCGTAAAATTCAGCTTTTTTATCAAACACTGCCAGCGCCGCGACGCCTATCTGTGACGAAAGAACGCAATTTATATTGCTCTGCGATTTGTATGCATAACTGCTGCTTGGAAAGCCTACCATCCCCTGATGCGCACGCATCCACGGTTCAAATGTTGTATCAAAAAGAAATTGTTCTATTTTATTTTTCTGCTCCTCGGAAAAATAATCGAATGCCCAGTCATATGAAAGCGCTATCTGTCTTGCAGCTTCACTGCCGTTTAAAAACGAGCGGCGATGATTTAAGTCCTCATTCATTTCCATAAATCCATTTATGGCACGCCAAAGGTCATCTCCCCATTTTCCCTCACTCGTCATCATATACGCAAAGGCAAGCTTGGAAAAGGAAGTTATGTCACCTGAATATGATGTATTAAGCTCGCTATCCGATTTTATAAGTTTTATTACATCAAGACCATATGCTGCTTGCGCATCGCTCATTTGACTTTGATACCATGCTTTCATATCACTATCGGTTGTTGCAAGCGCTTTAATTTTTTCTATTTTGCCTTTTGTATAATAAATTCTTGGATGAACATTTTCACTTGTTCTCCTGAAATCAGAAAGAATTTGAGTGGCATCGGGTCTTTCATACATAAGATAGTGATACATTTCTCTTATGTCAATTTGTTCTGTCAATACTGACGAAAAATCCCCTCTTCCAACTGCTATAAGCGGATATTCGTTATTTACATATACATTTCCGAATATACTTAAAAGCTTGTCAGCCTGCGCATATATCACTTCTCCTTTTTTCATAACCAATGCATCAAAACTACTGTCGCCATTTACAGAAAAAACATAATTTTCACCGCTAAAGCTAATTTGTACATTCCCGGCATTCACACTTTGTGTTGCACCAAATAAATTTGCAATATAGCTTACAGGTGCCATTAAATTATCATCTGCATTAATAAAAGGAACGAGTATTTTTTCTTTTTTTCCACTGTGGTGCATATATACTGCATCTGCTGCAAAGAGGCTGAAATCACCCGCTTGTTTTTCTACTTCATCTTCCATAGGACACATACTTACGCTACTTTTTTTAACTTCGTATGCCGCCTCAATTTCCGAAAAAGATGCCACCTCATCCGCTTCATATACACTAAAATCCGCAATATACAAATGTGAGCCACCGCTTTTGCCTTCAAGTGTAAATCCGTATTCTGCAAGATAGTTATAATTCGCATCAAACGAAAAGCTTCCCGTATAATCACCATTTATATACATTTCATACTTTTTTGCCTCAAGGTCGGTAAGAAAAGCATACTCATAAAACTTCCCACTTTGTATGGTTTTGATATTTCTATTTCCAACAGACATATCTCCCGCGCTGTCAAGACTGAAATAATCAAAAAAGTGCCAGTTTGGATTAGGACCTGCATCAGCAGTAGAATTTACCAAGGAAGATATATTGTCAAATCTCATTTTAAACTGAACAACAAATCTCTTGCATTCGTTTCTTTTGGGCTGGCTCAAATAAAGCAAGGCATTAATTTTATCGCCATCTTCTCCGCCATATATGTGAAAAGAATTCTCACCGTCAATTGTCGTTTTTTCAATGTATGTACCTTCGCTTTGCACAGGAATGCTCCAGTCACCCCTGCCTCTTCCAAAGCATTCCTCGTCACCATAGTATATATAAATATCACGAATTACTTCTTCGATGGCGATTAAATTTAAGGGCATGGCAATAAAAGACATCACAAAAAACATAATAAGTGCAATCTTTCTCATTACCATACCCTCCTTTTAAAATTCAAACTGATGTTTGCCCGAATATACCTTTTCGCTTTTTCCGTCGGGGAATATAAATTCACCCTCAGTATTCTCAGGAACCTCTATTTCATAAATTGTTTTTCCATTTTCGCGTTTCCAAGATGACGATATCTTTCCGTAAGGTGTGTCAATACTTGCAGATACATAGTCGATTCTTTCGTCTGTATACGGTGCAATTTCAAACTTTTTATATGCAGCTTCCATAGGTTTAATTCCCGCCATAAAGCTATACATCCAAAAGCATATATTACCGAAAGTAGGCTGATTTAATGAATTCATATCAGGGTCACAAAATGTCCCGTCCTCTTTTATGCCATCCCAATGTTCCCACAGGGTTGTAGCACCTTTTTCAACTGCATAAAGCCATGAAGGACACTCCTTTTGCAGCAATAATGAATAAGCAGTTTCCTTATATCCATATTTTGTAAGTTCGGGACACACGTCACCATAACCCAAAATACCTGCACACATTTTGTTACCGTTATTCACTATCATTTTGTTAAGCTTTTCTGCCTTAAGTTCGGGGTTTTCAAAAAGTCCGAACTTAAGACCGAGCGCGTAAGCAGTTTGCGTTTTTATCTTTGGTTCTTCATTCCCATCAAGATATACCCTGCGAAATTCCTCTCTTATATCCTCGTGAAGCTTTTTATATTCCTTCGCTTCATCTTCATACCCCAAAACCTCTGCCACCTTCGAGGTAATAAGTGCAGAATGTGAGAAGTATCCTGTTGCAAGATACCCATGGTCGGTTGCACCGCTGTATTTATTTATACTTTGGTCTTCGTAACCTTCTGTCTGACCTGCGAAAAGAGACCTGTCATCCATAGCAAGCCAGTCACCATAATGTTCTCCCGTGTTCCACAAAAGTTCATTATCACCCTGTGCTTTAACATACTCTATCCATTTTTTCATCATGGGATATGTTCTCTCAAGAAGTTGCCTATCTCCCGAATTTAAGTATATTTCCCATGGAAGCATAGTGCATACATCGCCGTATCCGCAGGCAGTGTGATTTGCGTTAAACTCAGGAACAGTATCTGGAATCATTCCATCCGGATACTGGTCTGCCGCCATAGTTGCAAGCCATTTTTCGTAAAATGCAGGAGACTCAAAGTTTCTGACTGCTGTTCTTGAGAAAAGCTGTGCATCTCCCGTCCATCCGCTTCTCTCATCCCTTTGAGGATTGTCCGTTGGCAAATCAACACTATTACCACGCTGTGTTCTGATTATATTTTCATAAAGCCTGTTTACATTTTCATCTGAACATTCAAAATGACCTATGCGGCGCATATCGGAATGAATAACTCTTCCTATGAAATTTTCAAGTTTAACTTCACCGGGAAATTCCTTGACTCTTACATAGCGAAATCCCATAAAGGTAAATCTTGGATGAAAAGTGGTTTTTCCTTCTCCGAGTGTGTAAACTACTTCCTGCTTTCCAAAGCGGAGATTTTCTATGTAGAAGTTTCCGTCTTTGTCAAGAGCTTCGCCGTGGTCATATACTACTCTGTCTCCCGCTTTTCCCTCTGCGGTAAATTCTGCCCAGCCAACCATATTAACACCAAAATCTATTACTGTTTCACCCTTTGGTGTTTTTATAATTTCTTTTGGCTTTATGATTTCCGTTTCGATAACCGGAAGACCCATTGCGCAAACAATATGGTCTGTTTTGTAGTCTGACACTTTTGCAAATGGGAATTTATCGGTACTTACATTATAATCGTCATATACTACCTTGCGTCTTCCGTCAACAATTTCGCCGTTATATATATCGCTGTATATAACCTCAGAAGGAATTTCTCTCCATGAGCCGTCTGTTACTATTACCTCGCGTTCACCATCTTCATAATATATTACTATCTGTGCTGCAAGTGCGCATTTTCTACCGAAATAGGGTTTTGTTCTGTTCTCGTCGCCGTTCCATCTTAGTCGGCTTCTGCACCAGCCCTCACCCACAGTAATACCTATTGCGTTTTGAAGGGAGAGCATGTCCGTAATATCATAACTTTGAAACTCAAGACGTTTGTTATAGCTTATAAATCCCGGTGCAAAAAAGCTATCTCCCACTCTTTTTCCGTTTAAATATGCATCATACACTCCATATGCTGTAGCATAAAGAAAAGCTTTTTTTATCTTTTTGTCTATTTCAAATTTTTTCTGAAAAACTGCAACTTCTTCGTCACTTTCAATAAATTTAGCCACAAAGCCCTCAGGTGTCATAAGGCCTGTTGTAAACCTCCCGTATCCTTTGGCGCTCTCTCCTTTATTATCCCAAACCTCAACTGTAAAAGTGTATTCTGATTCAGGTTTTAAAGTAAGACCTTCACACAGAACCTGAACAGATTTGTCACTTTCCACCACGCCGCTGTCATACACACCATCTATTATAAGTCTGTATGCTTTCTGAAAAACTCCTTCGTTATCGGATTTCAGCTTCCAGAAAAATCCGGGATTATTGTTATTTAAAAATTCAGGGTTTTCCCGAAAATCACATCTTATATCATAAAGCTTTAACATGTTTTACCTCATTTCTTTATAATTTCAAGCCATTTTTTATATTTTTGAAGCGAAAGTGGTACTTTTCCGCTGATATAGTGATTAAAATATTTATTTCCTTCTATTTCCCACTCAATAAGGAAAAGTCTTTGCTCTGAATAGTAAAGCTTAATCTCACCAAGTGCCACGCTGCTGTTTTCAGGAGTGCAAAATTCTTTTTCAAAAAGAACTTCTCCGCTTTCACCATCTGTAACTTTTACTCTGCCTTCTGCCTTTTCCAAAGTGTTGTTTGATGCAACTATTTTGCTGTTCCAGCACTGTATCTCATCCATCATAATGCAGAAGGGTTGTT
This sequence comes from Clostridia bacterium, assembly GCA_045656005.1. Lineage (GTDB taxonomy): Bacteria > Bacillota > Clostridia > UMGS1883 > UMGS1540 > JAZNQN01. The sequence goes on along the minus strand of JAZOQG010000046.1, from coordinate 6,551 downwards.
GACTCTGTTTGATATAGTTATATGCTATTTTCTTTTCGAAATAATAGTCAACCACTGCATCGGACACATTCGGCCATCCGTCAATAAGATTCCACCAAAGAAGTCCGCTTTTCTGCGGGCGGTTTATCCTCATTCTTTCAACAAAGTATTTCATTGCCTCTGCCTGCGAAATCTGTGATGCCAAAATATAATCATCCATATCCTCAGGAACTTCTCCAAAAAGCTGAATAACCTGGTCTGACACAAGTGTTACTCTGTGAGACATTCCTCTCCAGTCGGTGGAATGTAAAATTGTGTTATCTGTAACAACTGCAGAAACCATATCTTCTTCACTATAAAATTTTTCAAGACTTTCTCTGCAAGGCATACCATGGTATCCGCATTCGCTTATAAAATGAGCATCATTTCCGCTATAGAAATTACTCTTAAAGTAATCACGAGGTCCCCACACATGTTGCTCAGCAGGCTGTTTTTTTCCATCTGCTTCCATAACTTCGGGTCCGAAATAAGGCGAACTTGGAAGGTAAGGCTTCCATGTGTCGTGATTAAATACTGCTCTCCTCAGAATATCACGTGTTATAATATTCTGATTTGGGTCTGCCCATATACAGTCGAGCATAACACTGTCGCACTCATTGTCTCCTGCCCAGAGGGTAATACATGCATGATTACGCAGTTTCTTTATGATGAATATCGCTTCTCTTTCAATTTCTCTCAAAAACTTCTCAGTGTGTGGATATGCATTGCATGCCATTGAAAAATCCTGCCATACCATAATACCGTGCTCATCACAAAAATCATAAAATTCAGTATCTTCATATACGTTACCGCCCCACATTCTCACCATGTTGCATCCTATATCGTCAAGAAGCGAGAGAGCTTTTTCGTATCTTTCCTTATCACGGCTGTGGAAAGCATCAAGGGCAACCCAGTTTGTTCCCATACAGAAAACTTCTTCTCCGTTTATTTCAAATGCAAATTTTCCATTCTCATCATCGGCTACATAGGAATTTAAAAGCTTTATTGTGCGAAGTCCCATTCTGCATTCATACTCCGCTACCACGGTGTCATCGCATATTATTTGAGCCTTGACATTGTAAAGATTTGCTTCCCCATATCCCTTGGGCCACCAAAGATTAGGATTTTCAATATTTAGTTCAATTCTTCCTGCATGAGTTTTCAAATCGCCGCAAACTTCAAAGCTGCTATCTTTACAACTGCCTTTTATGACTATTTTGCTATTATGTATTTTTTCATACGGGCAGGAAATCTCATAACAAAAATATATGAGCATATTCCCATACTGATACTTTGCAGGTATGTAAGAAAACTGTTTAAATTCAAATTCTTCTTTTTCTGCAAGGTACACATCCCGCCATATTCCTGCACTTATCGCTCTCGGAAGAATGTCCCATCCGTGCATGTGAGGTGCTTTTCTTATTTCAACAGATTTTTGATGTGTATATGGATTTATCAAGAGCGTTCTTTCAGAAAATTCTTCCTCGTGTTCACAAAGCACAAAAGAATTTATTTTAACGTGAAGAATATTTTTTTCTTTCTTTACGTCATCAATACAAAACTCGTACTCTGTAAGCATATTATCGCTTTCGCCGATTTTTACACCGTTTAAAAAGTATTCGGCTATGCAGTCCACTCCCTTAAATTGCAGATACATGTTTCGAGAAAGAGAGTCTTTGTCAATGTCAAATTCTTTCTCATACCACCATGCATAAGTTTCAAACTTTTCACACTTTTTCATATTACTGCCAAAATATAAGTCATCCGGCAAGAGTCCTGCGGCAGATAAATCAAGCTCAACATTTCCGGGAACAGTGCATTTTATACACTCCTCATTCGAAAGTTCCGTCGGATTTTTAATATCCTTTTCAAGCTGATTATAAAAGTATAATTTCCATTCTCCATTAAGGTTTACTTTTTTCATTTTTTCCTCCAGTTGAATTTTTCTATTGCATTTGCGTTTCTTATGTGTTAAAATATCCTAAAAATATGTAGGGGGTATTACCATGCCGGATATTAAACGTTTGTCAGAAGAAATTGGTCAAAACAAAATTTCCTCCGTCAAGAGAGTTATTGATAAAGATTATCCTATTCATTGGCATGAATATTACGAAATTGAATATATCATTTCCGGTCACGGCACCTATGTTATTAATAACACCGAGTATCCTTTTGGTCCCGGTTCCCTTTTCTTTATGACCCCCATAGATTTTGCTTCGCTAATTTACGAAGGCGAACCTATTACGCTTATAAATGTTTCTTTTGCTGAAAGCTGGATAAGCGACAGAATTATAAATTCCATAACAAGCCACGGATTTATAAATAATTATCCTGAAATGCTGTGCACAAAAATATATGAAGAACTATCATTTGGCAAGAAACATTCTTCGCATTATGTTCGCTTCGCTCTCGGCTGTGTTTTAATTGATATAATTCGCTCTGTTAAAAGCCGCAATGCCAGCACTAAGACTTCTAAAGGCGATATGGTAATCTCAGATATGCTCACATATATTCATGCCCATTTCCGAGAAGATTTAACACTTTGCACGCTTTCCGAGCACATAGGACTGACCCCGAATTACCTAAGTAAACTATTTAACTCTTATATTGGTGTACCATTTAAGTCCTACGTTGTTGATTTAAAACTTAAATATGCAACCACTTTGCTTACTCAAACCAACACATCAGTTACAGACATATGTTATTTATGTGGTTTTAATTCCTTTGCTCACTTTTTACGCACCTTTAAAAACAAGTATAATATGTCCCCACTAAAATACCGAAAGGACAATAGCCAAGGGTCTGTTTTTAATGAAATTGCAAAATAAAATCACTCAATAAAATGTTTGTTCCTTGACTTTATTATAGCCTTTTTTTCTGTTTTATGTGTGATTTTTTCTTCAATAAACATTGCGTTTTCTACAATTTACTCAAAAAACAATTTATGAATTTCTTCTACATCTAATCTCGTAATTTTTGTAAGAAAATTATAAAATGAGAGTAATTCTACTTAAAGTTAGATATTTACAAGTTTTGTTGTTATTTGTTAAAACAATGTTTTTGACGAAGCTAATAATTGTAAGTAACTGATATCACTAAACGTTTGCTTTGTGTATAAAGTATAAATGCTGTGTTTAAGCCGTTTTTTGTTTATCTATATCAAATTCGACACCACTGAGATTGATTTCTCTGTGGTGTCTGCATTATCTATTCTCTATATTTCGAATCCGTTTGTGATTCCATTCAGTCTCGATGTGTCCTTTGGATGTATACTAAAAAAGTGGACAGCAAACTGGAAATGATGTAAAATAGTAGACACGAAAGGAGAATTACAATGTCCACAAAAAAACAAGTACACATCAGAATTCAAAAAAACTATCGTCAATCTGTATCATTCCGGTAAAAGTTATGCTCAAATTCATAACGAATACGGTGTTTCTTCAAGCGCTTTATCTAAATGGGTAAAGCTTTATTCCGAGGTCAAAATTGACGATGATACTGTTATCACTGCACAACAAATTAAAGCATTACAAAAACGCAACGCTCAACTTGAGGAGGAAAATCTCATATTAAAAAAAGCAATTGCAATATTCACTCCACACTCAGACAACGATTAACTGCCGTAAAAGCTCTTTCAAAGCAACATTCGCTTACCACTCTTTGCAGAGTTTTCCGTGTAAACAGAAGTACATACTACAAATGGATTAATCACTCTCCATCCGCAAGAGAACTTGAAAACAGGGCTATTCGTTCGTGCATTCTTGAACTCTACGCCAAAACCGATAAGCGTTTGGGAGTTGCCAAAATCAAAGATTGTCTTAGCCGTGATTATTGCATTAACATCAGCAGTGACAGGATGTACCGCCTGATGAAAACTATGAATTTACCTAAAATGAGTACCGTCATACCTCCTAAAACTCCTCAAATTAAAACTGATGATAGCGATTGTATTAATCTGCTTGCCAAAAATTTCAATCAACCTGCTCCAAATTTAGTTTGGGTATGTGATTTTACCTATATCCGTGTTGCAAACAGGTTTTATTATCTGTGTGCAATTTTAGATTTGTTTGCAAGGAAAATTGTTTCATACCGACAGAGGCTCACAATTCACCTCTAAAAAATTCAGGCAATATCTTGATTCTCTTAATATTGTGCAATCGTTTTCCGCTAAAGGGCATCCGTATGACAATGCTGTCATGGAATGTTTTTTCAAATATATGAAGAAAGAAGAAACTGACAGACGTAATTATCAATCATTGGGAGAACTCAACCTAAGTCTTTTTACTTACATAAATGGTTTTTACAATTCTGTCAGACCTCACTCACACAACAATGGTCTTACCCCTAACCAAAAGGAGGCGATGTTTATGTCTGTATAATTTTTTCTTTTTTGCTGTCTACTTTATTGACATTTATCCACTTTCTCATATTGTTTTATATGTCTGTATTCTCTGGGCATAAAAAATCCTCCTACGGTAGTTTCTTTTATTCTACCATAGGAGGTCCTTTTTTTCTATTGTCCGTTTTTACTGGACTTGTTCATTTTAGAGACACGCCCTTAAATTTTAGAATTTATGAATTTACGGAATAGTCTTTCTTAAAACCATGAGCACCAAATATCTGCCACTTGCCAACACCAAGTCTTTGCATAATGGCTTTTCTTTCTTCCAGACATAATTTAGGATCGGTATCAACAGACGTCATAAGTATGGGGGCATACTGATTATATTCTGCCTGCTCTGCAGTAAGCCCGTGTGTGTTGATATAAATATCGCCTGTGATTGCAATATGCTTTGAATAATCTATCAGCACAATCTCACCGGGCAGATGACCGCCTTTGCCTTCGTACACCTCAAAATGCAATTCTTCAAAGTCAAAGAAACCAATTTGTGTAAGCGGTTCTGTCGGATTTTTAGTATCATTCCATAATGCGGTCATCTTATCGGGATTTACCGCTTTGTATGAGGTGAGAATTTTACAAATGTTTATTCCAAGGAGAGAGAAGCATTTACTTGCTTTTAAAAACGCTCCGATATGATTAGGCATAGAGGTTACATAGGTCTTTTTCACTTAAATCACCTCGTTTATATATGCTTTGTATAATTTTACTTACCGAGTTTCTCCATATCGTTTTTACGGATTTCAACTCGTCTTACTTTACCGCTGATGGTTTTAGGAAGTTCATCCACAAATTCAACGATTCTCGGATATTTGTAAGGTGCAGTATGTGTTTTAACATATTCCTGAATTTCTTTTTTGAGTAAACCTTTAACGATTACATCAAATTCCTGACCATTGTGAGAATTAAGCTGCATCGAAGCATTTTGTTCTTCTTCGAGATACGGGAATTTAACGAGGAAAGGTTCTGCGAGTTTTTCTCTGAACTTAGGAGCAAGGTTATTGTATTCTACACCGTGCTTCTTTACGATTTTAAGGCCTTCGCCTTTTCTTGTGATAGCAAAGGAGGTAAGAGTTGTGCTTGTTCCTTCAAGCAAATCTACAACTTCAACACCGCAAGCCTTTGCACACTTGTAGATGAATGTGAAGCTAAAATCTGTTTCGCCCAACTCTAAAACCTTGTAGTCTTCTGTTGTTATACCGCAAAGGTTTGCAAGCTCTTCCTGTGTGTATCCTTTTGCTTCGCGCAGGTCACGGATTCTGCCTGCGACTTCTTTCAAACTGTAATCCATTGTTTTTGTCTCCTTTTTGGTTTTGACAAATTTGATATTTGGTTACGAATTTGAATAAAACAAAAAACTCGCCTCAAAGAAAGCTTTGAGACGAGTTATAATCACCCGCGGTACCACTCAAATTACGGAAAAATCTTCCGTCACTTACCGAGCTCTAACAAGCCCTTTGCCTTAACGCAGCATTACGGAAGGAGTCTACTCGACATAGCCTTTCGGTCCTTCGACTCAGAGGTGATAAGTCATTGGAAAGCCTCACCATTGCCTCGCACCAACCGGCAACTCTCTCCAGGATCTTCAATCCGACCGTCCTCGTCACAGTCGTTTTTGTGATATTCAAATTTAGACGTATTTTACATCGTTTGCGCCCGTTTGTCAAGTGTTTTTTTGAAAAAATATAAATATGCGAAAAAATGACGCGTTTGCAAAGTAAAAGTTTTCCGAAATCCGCCCGCTTAATTTTGTTGACACATCTGTCTTTTTTTGATATACTAATTCCCGAAATCTCGAATATATGCGGGTGTGGCGGAATTGGCAGACGCGCCAGATTTAGGTTCTGGTATCTCCGATGTGCAGGTTCAAGTCCTGTCACCCGCACCACGATGGAATACTCACTTTGATAGAAAGTGGGTATTCTGTTTTTTTGCTCAAAATTCCTTTATTTCAATGGATTTACGGCAAACGCTCTTCCGCACCTGTCAAATTTATGGTTCCTCATTTCTTATTGAAAAAATATACATCAGGAATCAACATTCTTATTGTAGGATACATAAAAGAAAGACATGTTGTTAAAGCCTGCGTTGTAAGCGGCTTCTGCGACGGTATATTCACCACTGTCAATCAGCC
>JAZOQG010000045.1:0-6372 GCA_045656005.1 Clostridia bacterium | reverse complement strand
ATATCTGCCCTGTGATGAATCGTACTTTAAAAGGTGAGCCAATACTTTAGGGCTTGTAAGGTCGTTTATTGCTACTACCTCATAACCCTCTGCACCGAACATCTGACGGAAAGCCAAACGTCCGATTCTTCCGAATCCGTTGATTGCAACTTTTACTGCCATCTTAAAAAACCTCCAATAATTTGATTTTTGTATAATAAATTAAATTTATTACCTTATTTTATTTTGATGCTTTTAATTTTTGGCTGAGCCATGCGGGGCACGGTGCCGTTATTATCAAGCACAGGTGTTTTGGCAAGTTCATCCAAAACTTCAAATCCTTTGGTCATCATTCCAAATGCCGCATACTGACCGTCTAAAAACTCACTGTCCTGGTGGCAAATGAAAAACTGTGACGATGCACTATTGGGGTCCATCGCGCGTGCCATGGAAATTACCCCTCTTTTATGAGAAATGTCATTATCTACGCCGTTTAATTTAAATTCGCCTTTAATATTTTCATCAGAGCCGCCCATGCCTGTACCCTGGGGGTCTCCGCCCTGAATCATAAAGCCTTCGATAATTCTGTGAAAAGTAAGTCCGTCATAAAATCCTTCGGAAACGAGTTTCTCAAAATTTTTAACTGTTATGGGTGCTTTGTCGGGGTAAAGCTCAAGCTCTATTACTCCGCCGTTTTCCATTAAAATTTCTACCATAAAAACATACCTCCGTAATGAGTGGAAGAAAAGGGAAGGCTATATATCCCTCTTTCGCCAATATATATTATAAAACTATGTTAATTTTTTGTCAAGTAGTTTTTGCAGATTTTTTGCGAATATTATGTGCGAAGAGAAAATAGTGCAGAACGAACAAACTGAAACGAAGCTGTATGAGATACTGCGATGTTGAAGTTTGTTCGTAGCAAAAAGCAACAAAAGAGAAAACCATTCGATGTGTCGAATGGTTTCATCAGACAATTTAACTAGAATTAGGCACACACTGTAAAATTGTTTAGCTTTGCTTTTTGCGGTCTGTGCATTTTGTCACAGCCCGTATTACTTGAGGAGATATCCGTTGTTTATTATTTGTGTATTATAAAGAAAAAGTGTGTCGCTGTTTTCAAAGTCAACATATTCGGGGAGAAGTTTTGATGAAATATAGCGAAGGTCTACCAAAGTTATATGGTTATAGTTTTCGAGAAAGAGAGGGGCTATAGACGAGCCGAAGGAATCGCGGAAAAGCACGAGCTTTTTCTCTTTTTCTCCGTTTTGGAGAGGGCGGGAAATTTGAAGGAGAGCCTCTGCTCCGCCGAGGTAGACATCATAGCTATCGTTTCCTTCAAATTTTTCGTTTCTGTATATGGGGAATGTGCCCTCGCGTTCTATACTTTCATAAGTTGAGGAATTTATTTTTTCGCTTTCAAGTGTTATCAGAGTTTCGGGAGAAGTGTTAAATGCCGACTGCATGGCATAAACACCATAAAAGTTTTTATATTCTTTTGGAATATAACCGCCGTAGGATACATCTGAAAGAAGGGAGGGTTGTGCATCATTTCCCATTTTTTCTAAAAGTTTATTTGCGGTGGGGAGTATCAATTCCTGTCGCCAATGGGTATCGGTTTTATAGTAATTATCAATTGTGAGTGTGTCGAAAATATCGATATATTCGGCACTTTTAATATTTTCTGACAAAACAGAGAGAAGTTTCTCATAATCTATTCGGGGTCTTAATTTATCGCCCTTTAAAAAATAGTTTTTATCGGGGATTACCGAGTAATAAACATTTTCTGCCATCTTGGAAATCTCTTCAATTTTTTTTGCTGTGTGAAGGATTTGTTTTTCATTCATTGGATATTCGATTTTGGAAAGATGTCCTTTTTCCTCATAAATTTTATTTACATCGCTTTGAAGCATTACATTTTTGCGAAATGAGGCATCAATATGGCGGAAGGTGTTTCGTTTTGGGAAGGTATCGAGAAAATGCTCTTCGAAATCCCCTGAAAAGCTCTCAGAAAAAATTTCGGATATTTCCGGCATTTTTGCTGAAAGTCTTCGCTCTTCCTTTATTACTTCGTTTTTTTCGCCAAAGAGCCACATTCCTGACAGAGAAAAGATTATAAGAAAAAATATTGCGATGTTTATAATATCTTTTTTCATGTTAATTTCTTCCTTTAAAATCTGAAGTACAAAAACGGGTTAAATGAGCCGTTTACCAAAAGGGCGGTGCAGATAAGGAGCACTACTGTTACAAACAAAGGCTCAAGGTATGGGGCTTTTCGAGTTACTTTCAAGGCAAAATGTTTGCAGACGGGGGTAGCACCGAGTATTGCAACCAAAAGTATTGGAAGGTAGCTTTTTAAATAGTAGATGGTTTCGCTGTTTATAAAGGGAAGCTCTCCCGAAAACATTCCTTTTAAATCGGAGAGAAGCACAGATGTGTTTTCTGCACCGAAAATTACAAAACTTACAAGCACAAAAAATATGGCATAAAAATGGCTTATTATTTTCGGAAGGCGGGAAAGTGTTTTTTGGAGGAAAAGTTTTTCAAGTGAGAGCATTACGAAAAAGAAAAGTCCCCACAAAACGAAATTTATCGCGGCTCCATGCCAAAGTCCCGTTAAAAGCCAAACTATAAAAAGATTTCGTATAAGTTTGATTTTTCCGACGCGGCTTCCGCCAAGAGGGAAATAGACATAGTCGCGAAACCATGTGCCGAGTGTCTGATGCCATCTTCTCCAAAACTCCGAAAGGGATTTTGAAATAATGGGATAGTTAAAGTTTTCAGGGAAGTTAAAGCCTAAAATCTTTCCTATTCCTATTGCCATGTCGCTATAGCCTGAAAAGTCAAAGTAAACCTGCAGGAAATAGAAAATGGCATAGCACCAGTAAATGAGAGTTGAGGGGGCGGAAAGTGAGCGAAAGTGCACAGTAAATTCCGCAAGCATATTTGCTATAATTACTTTTTTACCAAGACCTATGGTAAATCTTGTTATGCCGTCTGACACATTTTTTATGGTGTGTTTTCGGCTTTTAAGCTCATTTGCAACGTCCTTATATCTTACGATAGGACCTGCAATAAGCTGAGGGAAAAGGCAGACATATGTGCCGAAATCAAGAAGATTTTTATTTGCAGGCACTTCTCCTCTATAAACATCTATCGAGTAGCTCATTGTCTGAAATGTGAAAAAGCTGATGCCAATGGGGAGTGGAATATTTAAAAGGGGTATATTTGTGCCCAGGGCGGAGTTTACAAGCCCTATAAAGAAATCGGCATACTTAAAAAAGCCAAGCATCAAAAGGTTTACTGCTATCGAGGAGAAAAGTATCCATTTTGCTTTTTTAGTGCCTCGCAACTTTTCTATAAACAGAGAATGCAGATAGTCTGACACCGAGGAAAATATGAGCAAAAGAATATACACGGGCTCGCCCATAAAATAAAACATGAGGCTCGAAAGAAGCAGTACTGCGTTTTTAAGTTTTCTTGGTGTGATGAAATATATCATCAGCACTATTGGTAAGAACAAATAGATAAATGATACACTTGAAAAAAGCATTTTTTGATTTTCCTCCTACTCGTTGCCGAAGGCAACATATCGAGTTTTGCAGAAACATATCGAGCAACCGTGGGTTGCATATCGAAATTCCGAAGGAATTATATCGACTTAAAGTTGTTTACAATTTTATCAGTAGTCGCGCTATCGCTCATAACGAGAAGCACCATATTGCCTTTTGTTGCCACTTCTACCTTTTCAGCCTCAACGCAAATCCATTTTCTGGGGTCTGCGTTTTGTTTTACACGGTTTGCAAAGGCAGAAACATCTGTGCCTTCAGGAAGGGAGACGATGCAGACAGAGTGTGCTGTGGAGCTTATAAGTGCGTCTGCACTAAAGCCTTTGGCACCCTCAATGTAATCTGTAAACATCATATATGAAAAGTTTTCCGCAGTTATCGGAACAAGTTCGTATTTCGGGGTTTCAACACCTGACAAGATTTTTTCTAAAACTTCATCAGGATTTTGAGGTGCAGGGGTGGGGGCAGGAGTTTTCTGGGGTTCGGGAGTTTTTTCGGTTTCTTTTGTTTCTTCCTTTTTATCCTCTTTTATTTCTTCCTTAATTTCTTCTTTGTTATCCTCTGCATTTTCGGGTGCGGGGGTCCCGGTTACCTCGGGGGTGGGAGAGGGTGTGATATCTCCTGCTATTTCGCTTTTTCCGCATGCAGTCAGAATAAGGGTAAGTGAGAGCATTAGTATAATTAGTTTTTTCATATTGGTTTTCCTTTCTTTTTTATAATACTCTCGTTATTTTTATTATTCTCAACGAGGTGTGACTTTTGGCGCAAAAGTCACCAAAACGAAGGGGGTTCCGAATCCCCCTTCAACCCCTAAACGGCCTCGCAGGGGCGTGAACGTTTTAAGAGAACTCTATGAAAAGTTTACGAGTTTTGTTTTTATAAAATTTTTTTTCTTTATGTCGCCGATGAGAATGTCGCACATAGCGACATGCACATCTAAAATTGCCAATTCAGCAGCGGTAAAGGTTATTGGCAATTTTGCGTCAATCAAAAGAAAATTTTATAAAAACTGTAGTTTGCATTTTCTGACACTAAATAACGGGAGTTTTTTAATTGTATCACATATTTTGACGAATTGCTACAAAAAAAGTTCCAAAAAATTTTTGTTTTTTAAAAAGATGCCATTAAATGTCAGGGTGGCTTTATGGTAATATGGGTTTCGGAAAGGGGTGAGAGGCTTTGAAAAAATCAAAGTGGAAGACCGAAAGCTCACTTCAAAAGGAAATTGACGCTTTTTTCGAAATGTGCCGTGAGGAAGAAAAAGTTGCTACAAAAATTTCTCTGGCCGTCTACTTAGGGCTTTGCAAAGACGATTTTTTAAAACTTTGCAGCGGTGAGTTTGACACGAAAAGAGAAAAATTTTCCCGCGTTATGCGTCTTGCCGATGTGAGAATTGAGGAGTTTATGGAAAACTTACTCTTCACAAAGGAAAAGGGGCAAAGTGCAATTTTATTCTACTTAAAATCCAACTACGGTTGGAGTGACAAGGGGGAATGCGAAAAAGAGGAGAGCATGGAGGTTAATATTTCAGTAATTGAGGAAGGAGAGAAATAATGGTTACAGTTTCGGAGAGCCTTAAAAAAGGCATTGACAATTTTTTGGAGCTGACACCTGATGTTTTGGTTCACATGGAGGACAAGGATAATCCTCATGCGGTTACAAAGAGCCAGGTGGGGCTTGGAAATCTGAAAAACGAGGAGCAAGCCACGAAAACGGAGTTTTTGCAAGAGCAGGAAAAAAACAATTTACACATACAAAGCCGTGAAAATCCTCATAGTGTAACAAAGAGCCAGGTGGGGCTTTCGAATGTGAAAAATGAAGAGCAGGCAACAAAAGAGGAATTTCTGCTTCATGCGGAAAATAAAGAAAATCCTCACGCGGTTACGGCAGCGCAGGTGGGGCTTGGGAATCTGAAAAACGAGGAGCAGGCAACAAAAGAGGAATTTTTGCTTCATGGGGAAAATAAAGAAAATCCTCACGCAGTTACAAAAGAGCAGATAGGACTTTCAGAGGTTACAAACGAGAAGCAGGCAAGTCTTGTGCAGTACCTTCAGCACATAAACGGAGATGCTGACAGGCACAGCGGAAGTGATATTTACTACAGCGACTCAAAAACCATAAATGAAAAAATTGAGGAGCTTATAATTGACGGCGGAAGCGGTACGATGTACCACGACGAGCTTTTAAACCGCGAAGCGGAGGGTCAGCATCCTATAAGTGCTATTTCGGGACTGAGGGGAGAGCTTGACACACTTTCGGGTGATATCGACACACTTTCGGAAAACATGAATAAGATAAGCCATACTACCCTTTCGGGAAGAGATGAAGAGGCTCAGCATCCCATTTCAGCCATAGACGGACTTTCAAACAAGCTTGACGAGGTCCTGGTTTTTACCGGAATAACAACGGGCGGAAATTCTATGGGGCTTACGCCCATAGTGGAGTCGGAATTTTTAAACAGCGAGGGAAGCATTATAATACCTAACGGCACATGCATGAGTATTGAAATTATTGTTACAGGTGCAAGAGAACAAAACGGAATTATTGCAGACAGAAACATAGTTTCTTTTGAGGTAAACGGAATGATTGCCAAAGTAAATGCTGCTGTAATCCAGTCTTTAGGCGATACTGTTACAAGAGAAAAGCAGACAGAAGCAGGCGGAGTAATGCCATATAAATTTTCATTTTTTGGAAATAGTGCAAAAAGGATTACAGTTACAGGTGCCGAGGGACACAGAGTTTTCTGGAGAGCTGAGGTAAGGCTTAAAAATATTGTGAAGGTTGAGGCTGAGGCATGATGAAATTAAAGGATTTACTTTATGAA